>JACRGY010000071.1 GCA_016212165.1 Nitrospirota bacterium | reverse complement strand
TATATGTCAGCGTATCATTATCCGGGTCTGATGAACCTGAACCGTCAAGCGTTACTGCTGCTCCATTTGCTCCGGCACAACTTACTGGCTGGTCAGTACCGGCATTGGCAACAGGTGGTTTATTATGAGTCTCAACAAAGCGATTAGAGTAAATCCTTGCAGAGCCATAATAGGTCAAAAGAAGATCTTCATCGCCGTCAATATCGTAATCAATATTCCCAGCTAAGAAAATAATAGGAGCAGCAAGAATGGTTTGTTTAACGTGAAAACCATTAGAAGAATTCTCAAAGTAATGAATTATACCTGGGAAACCCTGGTATGCGTAATAAAGAGTTAAAATTACATCAATTAAGCCGTCCTTATTGTAATCACCAACTGCCATGCCATTGGTTGCGAAGTCAACGGGTTTGTCATAGAAGACAATTGGTGCATATGAAAGGATACCATTAGTATATATAAAAACCTTGCCATCAGAAGTGATTAAATCAAGGTCGCCATCATTTTCATAATCAACCCAATATGCATGTTTAACTGCATCTCTACCACACTCCCCGCCTGCAACCGGGGAATTCCATATTACATCAAGCCCTCCAGTTGCATGATTATATTTATATACAAATGTCCGATACTCATTCCTATTACCATTAGCATAGCCATTTGGAACCGCAACTTCCATTATGCCGTCGCCATCATAGTCGGAAACATCAAATTGCACCCACCACACATAATTTTCCGATGAAGACCACGTAGGACTCTTTGTTAATATTCCATTGTCATTCTTCAACAGCTTTAGTCCATCCCACTCGCATTGCACTAAAAGATCACTATCGCCGTCGCCATCTATATCAGCAGCTTTTGTAGTCTTTGCTTCATACGCACAAATATTATTAGAAACCCACTCCGCCTCCAGATTAAATTGCCCACTGTGGTTAAAGAAAACATATACTCTGCCGTCGAAGTTTGTAGCGATGATATCAAGGAGACCGTCACCATTAATATCTCCCAATTGAACATCAAGAAAACATCCTGTTGGACCAGATGATGTCCAAGATGGTGTTAAAGGAAGCTGTCCACCATTATTATAGTAAATATAAATCTGACCACCATAATAATCAGCTTGAACTAAGTCCGGATAGCCATCACTGTTGAGGTCTCCTGCGCGAACTGCACGACTTTCCACGTTTGTCGAGGCTACCCATGAGGGCGAATTATCCCAAATAAGTTCACCGGTTGCATAGCACACCTGAGCCAAAAATAATCCAATAAGCAATGCTGTTGCCAAGAAAAAAATCTTCTTCATACTCGTATCCTCCTACTAAAAATTTGTGTTATAAGAAACATTTTTTATTTTTAGCGATTTCTTTTAGAATTAGCTCTTTTAAAAACCCTATTCACCCCATTCAAAAAGTCCTTGCCCCTCAATGGAATTAATAACCAAATAAAAAAGCCCGCATCGAAAAGACGGGCCTTGATTCACTTGCCACTTCGGCAGCCCCTCTAACCCTCTTCAGGCCGGTAGCTTTGTGTCATCCCGGTTGCCCGGGATTTTACCTTTTCGGTGGTATTGAAATAACGAATCCATTAAACAATAAAACCAATTTTTTGTCAATATAATTTTACTTTTTAAAATGCCCTGTTTTTTAACTTAGGTTTTAAATTAACATGCAAATGAGTTTGATTTTAAAGGACTTTCATGCAATTGCTGTTTGACCCTCTGAGCTAACACAGGAAACGGCAGATTTTTTGTCAAGATTATTATTGGCTTCTGGCTGTTTCTATCTTTACTCTAATGCACCGGTGTTTCTTCTTTACTGTTAAACACAGGGAATATTTTGGCTATTATCCAGAACAACACAAAAGGCATAACAAAGATGCTGACTGCGCCTCCGAGCCCTTCCTTGAAGGTCTCCCAGTCATGCGGGATTATCGGCATGATATATTCCATATATCCTGAGAGTGTCAATGAAAAAGCCTGCCCTCCGATAACAACGTTCCATCTCATCATGAACACACCCATCATGGCAAGAACCAGGCCGATGGTGGCCCTTCTTATGGTAAGGCCGGGGATCAAAAAGAGCACAAAAGGTATGAGATTGCCAAATGTATACTGGAGTAAAAATATATTTGTAAAATCCTTTTGGTAAATAACCGTACGTAGTATATCCCAGTGTTTGACGGCGGTATATCCCCTGAATACAAGGTCGAGAAGTTCAAGTGTTATGGCAAATATCATAAACAATATAAGATATTTTGCCGTAATCTTTATAACGTTGATCTCAGCGCCCTTAACTTCTTCCGGGCTCATTCTCCACGGCTTTCTCAGAGATTTTATCTTTAGCTTCCTTGCCTCCATAACGATTATATAAGTCAGCATGCAAAGGGCAATGCCCGACACTATTGCGGACATTATGAATATAACAGGCATCAATGGAGTCATCCAGAGCGCGTTTGCCTTGACCGAGCCGAATATAAAACCTGCATACCCATGCAGAAAACAGGCAACAGGGATGCCAATGCCGGCAAGTATTTTTATTGCCTTTTCATCTCTCTTAAGCGATTCCTCGCTTAAATCATATACGCCGAGTGTAAGCGAGCAGAATATCAGGAATTTTATCCACTCAAAAAGCCCCTTGTCTTTTTTTTCCTTCAGCGGCAATGCCACTTCAACAAAGTGTTTCCTGTATAAAAACCAGAGTTCAGAGGCAACAATTGCGCCATAAGAGAAAAATACTATTCCAAAGGCCGCAATAGCAGACGTAAAATGAGGCGTCATAAACACATTTATACCCCTGAACGGGTACTGCAGGTGCAGGACTATCGGCATAGGAGCAGCAAACAGTAGCGCAAATGAAAACACAAGCGCAAATCTCGCCATCTCCTTAAGTTCCTTTATGCCAAAGACATGGTACAGGGAAGAAAGCACAAAAGCGCCCGCAACAAGGCCTGTCATAAACGGATACATCACAATCTGGATGCTCCAGTAAATGTATTCATTGGGATAGACAAACAGTTCCTTGAGTGTCCAAATTTCTCCGTGAACCATCTACCTTACCTCCTTGCTCAAACCCCTGTAATAGACCTGCGGCTTTGTGCCGAATTCGTCTTTTAATACAGAAACTCTTTCAGTCCTTATAATCCTGCCTACCTCATCATTGGGGTCGTTTATATTTCCGATAAGCCGTGCTCCAAACGGGCATGCCTCCACACAGGCCGTCTTCAGGCCCTTTGTTATCCTGTGATAACAAAAATTGCATTTTTCAGCTGTATGATACACAGGGTGAAAAAATCTTACGCCATAAGGGCACGCCATTATGCAATAACCGCATCCTATGCACCATTTCCTGTCTACAAGGACAACCCCATCCTTTGTCTGATATGTTGCGCCGACAGGGCATACCTGAACACATGGCGGGTTCTCGCACTGATTGCAGAGTTTAGGAACAAAAAAAGCCTTTTCTATATCTTCGTTTTTTATGTCCTGATATTTCCCCTGCCCGAGTTCAATCCTGCCGGTGATAAAACCGTCCCTTCCTGCCCTGGGTGAATCCGCAAGCACCCTCCCATCCTTTGTCAGGACATATCTCTCAACCCATGTCCGTGAGGCATTTATGTCATAGGGTATCTCATTTTCGTTCTTGCAGGCCTTCACGCAAAAACCGCATCCAACGCATTTTCCTGTATCAACAAGAAAACCCCAGCGGATTTCCCTTGCATCCTTTGAGGCAAAAAGCTTCGATGGATTAATAATCTCGATTGCCGTCACCGGCACAGCTATTGCCGCAATCCCCTGCAATGAATATTTAATGAAGTCCCGCCTCGAAATCATTTTAACCCCTCCAGTGAAGGCTTGTGAGGATTATGGCACGCCACACACTCTATGCCGGGATTATGTTTATCAGGGTCTATCCCCCGTATCTTTGCCCTGTCGCTTGTAGGATATGGAAGGCGTGAATGACATCTGAGACACTGCTCCCTGCTTTTATCAATGGAAAGCCTGGCCGGGTTTTCAGGATGGTCCATAGCAGGGCCATGGCAGTTTTCGCACTGGATAATAGCATGAGGGGTCTGCATTATTGAGGAATATTTGTCACTATGGCAGTCCTTGCAGTAATCAGAGGATTTGTATTTTACTGTGACTTTTTTCCAGAAGCCTTCATCAGCCTTGTTATACCATCCGTACATATAGCCTCTCTCGTGCACACCAAAGCCCTCCGGCACAACAAAAACCCTGGCTATCAGTATAAGGGCAACGATGCCGATTACTGCATACAGCGGCCGCCACACGTGACTCTTCATCATGGGTTTACCCTTTGCCTTCCAACCATTAATTAGATTATAGGCCTTTTTTTATTGTGCGCCAATAAATTTTTTAGGGTCCTTGTATTCGTGACACTTCACACAGTCTTTTTTAGCGCTCTCCTGGGTCACCCGCCATGAATGAGGTTTATGGCAGTCATTGCATTTCATAGACATGGACTTTACATGCAATTCATGCTTCCCGACATTCAGTATAGAGCCGTGGCATGTAAGACACCTGCCATAATCAGGCCTTATCCGGGCATGAGGCTTATGACACTCAAAGCAGTTAAACTGCATCGGCGCATCAGCAGGGATTTTTATCTTTGTCGCCTTTCTGATGATATCAGGCGCTGGCTGGAAAAACCTTACATCTATTGTTTTATCTGCAATCAGCTCTCTTCTGACTGATTCATCGCCGTGGCAGAAAAGACATTTCTTGCGTCCCGGCTTTAAATCCTTTGTGCGGTCTGTGTGGCAGTTAAGGCAGGCCAGGTTCTCCATGCCGGTCCCGTGCACCTCCCTGTCAGAATGGCATTTAAAACAAAATCTTTCCTCCGGCAAAAAATTATGTATCACATACCCATGACATTTAGTGCATTCTATCCTTTCCATAAAAACATGCTTGGCGTGATATCTGGAGCGGTTAACCTGCGGCGCATTGGGATATTTTTCATTCCTGTCCCAATGGCATTCCATGCATAACCTGGAAGGCACGATGATTTTGCCGTGTCTGGGAGAAACAGATTTCTGGCCGAGGAATGCAAACCTGTACATCTGCACCACCTGATCTTTCTTTGTGGAGTGATGGCATTCATGGCAGTTTATCGTACGATGAACGCTTGTTGCCCATGCCTTATTTGCAGCATCATGGACATGGCACATCATGCATGCATTGGGATTGTTCTCAAAATAATCATTGATTTCATAACCGATAAGGCCTACACCAATTAAAAATAACAGGGAAAACACCGCAAGAATTATCTTTGCCCTGCGTGAAACTTTCTCCGAGTACCATTTGATTGCCTTATCGAACAGATTGAATGGATTTAACATTTGTAAACCTCGCTTTATCTGTAATATTTAAATTAAATACACGCAACTCAGCCTTTAATTTCCGATAGAGTTCTGCAAGAGATGCTGGTAGTATTATTTTATTATATTTTTATTTTAGAGGAAAGTCGTGCTTCGCGCCCTCCCACTACCTAACAAAAATAATTTAACATAATGAGGCCGGGGATGTCAAAAATCACAGGGGTTCAGCAGGCAACCTCGTTTGAGGTTTTAATTTTGATTTTTTAAATCTATCTTCTGAAAATAAACCAGGCCAGGGCCAGGCCTAAAATAACAAAAACAGCAATTCCGATTGCCAGTATTTTCATGCCATTGAATCCTGCAGACTCCATATATATCATCTTTTGCTCTCTTGTTGCTTTGTCATAAGTGGCAACGCCTTCTTTTTCTTCTGCCGGAGACTTTAACTCAATTGCATACCTGTCTGCCGCGGAATCTTCCTCCTTGCTTTCTTCCGGGGAAGCAACCTCTTCTGTACCTTCTGTCAGTTTCGGGCTGAGAGCTTCCTTCTCTGCCTTCAGCTTTTCTAGTTCAGCCTGATACCCTGATACATCTTTATCCGCCTGTTCCTTCAGTTCAGCGATAAGCCTGTCTTTTAAAGACAGCTCACCAAGATATTCATTGTTCCTGCTTTCCATGTCCCTTATGGCTTTTTCAAGCTCACTTTTCTCAGCTCTTAGCCTTTCTATCTCAGATTCAAGCCTTTTTGTATCAGTATCATATAAAGATTTAAGGGCTTCTATTTCCTGTTTCTTCATTTGAAGGGTTTCCCCGGCGCTTGCCCTTTCATTAATGTTCTTATTGACTTCCTGCCTGTTTTCATCTAATAATGCCCTTAGTTCTGTCATCTCATTTTTAAGAAAACTGTTTTCTTTTATCTTCTCATCCATTTTCATGGTCAGGCCACTTATTGTTTTTTTAAACTCCTCAAGCCTGCTGAGATATTCGTTTTCTATTTCTGCTTTCTGTGCAAGGTCAGAGGTCGCCATTATAAGCTTCTCCTTCAGACCGTCCCTTTCCTTCTCAAGGGCCTTATAGCCTGCCGAGTCCTTGTATCCTGATTCAATCTCCTCCATATCCTCGCCAGACAGATACAGCTTAGCTTCAGCCTCCCCGCGTTCAGGTTCTTTTCCTTCAGGTGTACGCCGCAGTTCTTCGATAACCTTGTCTTTCTTAAAAGCCTCTTCAACCAGAGACCCGCTTTCTTTATTCAGGCGGTTTATCTCATTTGTTAAAAGCTTAATCTCTTCTCTTGCTTCCAGCAGTTCCACATTTCTCAATATGTCAAAGTCAGCAATCTTGTTATGCAGCTGTCTCTCTTTCTCAAAGGCCTTATCCATCGAATGCAGCAGCCTGTCTTTTTCCTCCGCAGTTACTGCCAACTGCGTATTTTTCTCTTCAATTATCCTTTCAAGCCGTGCAATCTCTTTCAGGGCATTCAGGAATCTTTCTTTGATGACCTTTATGTCGAGATGCCCTGTATCATCTTTTTGCAGGGACTGTTCCCGTGATTGTTGAGACTGGAGGTTATTTAACGAAGACTCAGGGTCCATAACTTTTCCTCATTGTTTTTTGCGCCTTATAAAATTTCTTTTATCTTCTTCTGCCATTCTAGTTTAGCCTCTGAAGCTTGTCTCTTTTTTAAACATGGCGCTATCCTGTTATCTATCAGCAAGAGATAACCTTATCTCATTATATACAAAATCTTAGCCATTTATTATATAATTTTAAAATGAAGTGCAGAGAATGCAGAGGCAGTTTAAAACTTCAGCTTGGCTGAAGGGCAGTGAGTTTTCGCTGCATGGAATGCGGCAAGGTATTCGCCCTGAAAGACTATATTGATGAGATAGACGAAGAGACCTGGAAAGCTATATCTCTTCGTCCATGCAACAGGGCCTGACTATAAATTAAAATTTAAAGCTAAAAACTGTTCCTGAAGGTTGATACAAAGGAGGGCCTGCAATGAAAAAAATAACGCTTATATTAATACTCATTATATTTTCTGTATCCTGTGCAGTTCTTAAGGGCAAAACACCTGAGGTCACATCAACAGGCACCAAGGCGCATGCGGATTGCAATGTCTGCCACAAACCCCACCAGATGGGCGGAAAAATTCTTCTGAACAAGCCGCTGGAAGAACTATGTTCGTCCTGCCATCAAGCAAGAATCGGCGCAGGTGAACATAAAGTCGGCATAAAACCTTCAATGCCTGTGGAGGCACTTCCGTTAGATGCAGACGGGAAAATAACCTGCCTCACATGCCATGACCCTCATGGCAGCAAGGGATTTGATAAGCTTCTCAGGGCGCGGGATTTTACAGAATTATGCAAGAAATGCCACAAGGGGTATTAAAGCATCAGAGCATCAGAGTATCAGAGTTCAAAATCTTTGATGCTTTGACGCTTTGACACTACAAGGCTTTTTATGAGGGCGGTTAGCTCAGCTGGGAGAGCGCCACGTTCGCAACGTGGAGGCCGAGGGTTCGATCCCCTTACCGTCCACCATCTCTTTAAGGAATTACCTCTCTAATCTTTCGGCTTGCTAAGCTTATTCAAAAGGACAGCCGACAGCATAAATTTCCCGGCCTCCTCTTTCCTGACCTCCTGATAAAACTCGCATTTCTCGCAATTTTTATACTTCTGCGCAAAGCTTCCCTGCACCTCGCCCTTGCAGAGTGTTCCTGCCACAACCCAGCAGGTCCTTCCTGCATTCTTGCCTTCATGAATGCCGTCAAGTTTTTTTTCTGTTGCTGCTGCACATACACCTAAATCCTTGGCCTTTTCGCCTCCGGGCTCTCTCCCGCATTTCTTAAACTCCCAGCAATTCTTTTTCATTTTATATTACCCCCCTATCTTTTAACCCCTTTACAACCTGAGCAAAATTTATCCTTATTATCTACCTACACTCGCCTCGCTGTCAACAAGCCTTGTATGGATTGAGAGTTTTACTATTGACCTCTTATTATTTTAACTTCTATAATGTCCCTTATGCAGAAGAATATCTTTATATTAATTGCAGTATCCCTTATTCTTTTTATCAGCGCGGCTTCCTCTGAAGATAAAGGAAATCTTCAAATCAAAAAGCAGCCGGAGATACAGCAGATAAAGCCGAAGAAGCCCGTAAAGGTTCATCTCAAGCGCTCTGCTGAGGGCAAATATTCATGGGAACTCACAGGAGATGATGTAGATGAAGTGGTCAGTGCTGACAAAAGGCTCAGGAAACTTTTAAAGGCAGAATAAAAGAATGGAGGTTAACGGATGAATAAGATTGTTCTTGCATACTCAGGAGGACTTGATACCTCTATCGCGATTAAATGGCTCAAAGAGACTTACAAGGCAGAAATCATAGCCTTTTGTGCAGACCTCGGGCAGGGGGAAGACCTTCAGGCAGCAAAGAAAAAGGCGCTGAAAACAGGCGCATCAAGGGTATATGTCGAGGACCTGAGGGAAGAATTTGTAAGGGACTATATCTTTCCCATGTTAAGGGCAAACGCTGTTTATGAAGGAGTGTATCTCCTGGGCACATCCATAGCAAGGCCCCTGATAGCAAAAAAACAGATAGAGATTGCCAGAAAGGAAAAGGCAGATGCGGTTTCCCATGGGGCTACAGGGAAAGGCAATGACCAGGTAAGGTTTGAACTTACCTACTACGCCCTCAAGCCTGATATCAGGGTAATTGCGCCATGGCGCGAATGGCCTTTTGATTCAAGGCAGTCTTTAATCAGATATGCTGCAAAGAACGGGATACCTGTCCCTGTCACAAAGAAGAAACCTTACAGCACAGACAGAAATCTTTTCCATATAAGTTACGAAGGCGGAATACTTGAAGACCCGTGGAAAGAACCTCCTTCAGATATGTACACAATGTTAACCCCTCCGGAGAAGGCGCCCAATAAGGCTTCTTATATAGAAATAACTTATGAAAAAGGAAACCCTGCTGCAATAAACGGGAAGGCCCTGAGCCCGGCAAGGCTTCTTGAAAAACTGAATTACATCGCCGGCAAAAACGGGATAGGAAGAGTTGACATGGTAGAGAACAGATATGTCGGCATAAAATCAAGAGGCGTGTATGAAACACCCGGCGGCACAGTCCTTCATGCTGCGCACAGGGCCGTCGAATCAATAACCCTCGACAGGGAAGTCATGCATCTCAGGGATTCATTGATCCCAAGGTATGCTGAACTGATATATTACGGGTACTGGTTCTCGCCGGAGCGAAAGATACTGCAAAATACGATAGATAATATTCAGGGAGATGTAACAGGGACTGTCCGGCTCAGGCTTTACAAGGGGAATTGTCAGGTTGTCGGAAGGAAATCTCCAAAATCACTGTACCACCCTGAGCTTGCAACATTCGAGGCAGAGAAGGTCTACAACCAGAAAGATGCCGAGGGGTTTATAAAACTGAATGCATTAAGACTGAAAATACTACGATTGGTGAATAGGTGAATGGGTGAATAGGTCAATGGGTAAATAGGTGAAAGGGATTAATGGAAACTGATAAATTATTTTTAGATTCACCGATTGCCCGATTCACCAATTCACCGTAATAGGAATTCATGTCTGACCCTAAATACTGGATTGCGCTTAAGGATGTGCCTGATGTGGGCCCTGTAACAGCAAAGAAGCTTCTTGCCCTTTACAGGAAGCCTGAAAAAATATTCAGCGCTTCATACAAAGAGCTTGCCGGCATTCCTGGCATAGGCCCTAAAAAGGCAAAAAACATAAAAGGATTCAAAGAATGGGAAAAGATAGACATGCAGCTTAAAAAACTTGAAAGCAAAAATGCAAACGTAGTCACACTTGACGACAAAGGCTATCCTGAACTGCTTAAAAACATGGAAGATTCTCCAATAGTTCTTTACTCAAAGGGCAGCGTGCAAAAGGAGGACAGGTTTGCCATTGCAGTAGTAGGCTCAAGAAAGTATAGCCCTTATGGAAGATTTGCCGTTGAGAAGTTATCATCCGAACTCACCTCGCTGGGGTTTACTATCGTGAGCGGAATGGCGAGGGGAATAGATACACTGGCGCATACCGCTACTGTTAATTCCGGCGGCAGGACCATTGCTGTTTTAGGCTCGGGCATTGATGTGCCGTATCCGCCTGAGAATAAGATGCTGATGGAAAAAATATCCTGCTCGGGATGTGTAATAACCGAGTTCCCGCCCGGCACACAACCTGAAAGAGAAAATTTTCCAAGAAGAAACAGGCTGATAAGCGCGCTGTCCCTCGGGGTGCTTGTTATAGAAGCAACTGCTGACAGCGGCTCATTAATAACAGCAAGCTGTGCCGCAGACCAGGGCAAAGAAGTCTTTGCAGTGCCCGGCAATATTAATTCTGCGAACTCGGCAGGAACTAACGAGCTGATAAAGAACGGCGTAAAGCTTGTCTGCAGCGTAGAAGATATAATAGAAGAACTTGCGCCTGTCCTGAAAGGCTTTATAAAGACAAAGGTAAAGGCCGCGGCAGAGCTTACAGTTGACGAACAAAGGCTTTGTGATATAATGACAGCAGAACCTAAGCATGTTGATGTGCTTTCAAGAGAAAGCAGTATGCCCGCATCAAGGGTGCTCGGACTTCTCCTCGGCCTTGAATTAAAAGGCGTTGCAAAACAAACAGAAGGCAAAAAGTTTTTCCTTGCATGAGCTAAATTGCTTGGATTGATTTGGAGGTAATTGAATAAATGAATTCCGTAGTTATTGTTGAGTCACCAGCAAAGGCAAAGACAATAAATAAATTTCTTGGAAAAGATTTCACAGTGAAGTCTTCCATTGGCCATATCCGCGATTTGGTGGAGGGAGAACTTGGAGTGGATGTGAACAACAATTTTCAGCCCAAGTATGAGGTCCCCGCCAAGAAAAAAAAGGTAGTGGCCGAATTGAAAAAAATTGCCAAAGGCGCGGATATGGTGTGGCTCGCAACAGATGAAGACCGCGAAGGCGAGGCCATCGCGTGGCATTTGTCGGAAGCGCTGGATTTGAGCGAGAATAAAACGAGACGCATTACTTACTCGGAAATTACAAAAGACGCAATTCAAAAAGCGATTAAAAATCCCAGAACAATTGATAAAAATTTAGTAGACGCTCAACAGGCGCGCAGGGTTCTGGACAGATTGGTTGGCTATGAGATTTCGCCAATCCTTTGGAGAAAAGTGAAACCTGCGCTGTCGGCAGGAAGAGTGCAGAGCGTTGCCGTGAGATTGATTGTGGAGCGGGAAAGAGAGATACAAAATTTCAAGTCCGTTTCATCCTACAAGGTGTCGGCTGTTTTTCTGACTGATAAAAACGAGATGGTAAAAGCGGAACTCCCCAAAAAGTTCCAAACCAAAGAAGAGGCGAAATCATTCCTCAAAAAATGCAAAGGTGCGGAATTCTCCATCGCCGCCATAGAGACAAAACCCGCAAAGAAATCTCCATCAGCTCCTTTTACCACTTCAACGCTTCAGCAGGAGGCAGGAAGGAAATTCGGATACTCGGTTGCGCAAACCATGCGGATCGCACAGGGGCTCTACGAGAGCGGAAAAATAACCTATATGCGCACAGACTCGGTAAATCTCTCCGACACTGCGCTTGGACAGGCAAAGAACGAGATTGAAAAATTGTACGGAAAAGATTTCCTTAATATCCGCCGTTACAAAACAAAGAGCAAAGGCGCGCAGGAGGCGCACGAGGCCATCCGCCCAGCATATCTAAGCGTTTACAAAATTGAAGGCGATGCGCAGGACCGGCGCATCTATGATTTGATATGGAAAAGAACGATTGCCTCGCAGATGAGCGATGCGCTGCTGGAGAAAACCACAGCAACCATCCGCGTGTCAACAACTGAAGAAAAGTTCGTTGCACAGGGAGAGGTTCTGAAGTTCGAGGGATTTCTCAAGGTGTATCTCGAAGGAAAAGACGAGGAAGACGAGGAGAACGCAGAAGGCATCCTGCCTCCCTTGAAGGTTGGCGAGAAGCTCTCAAGCAGAGAAATAACTGCTACGGAACGGTTCACCTATCATCCGCCCCGCTACACCGAAGCCACGCTGGTGCGCAAACTGGAGGAACTCGGCATCGGAAGGCCTTCCACCTATGCCCCGACAGTCTTCACCATTCAAAAGAGAAATTATGTGGTAAAAGAAGACCGCGACGGCGTGAAGAGGAATTTCAGCCGCCTCACCTTGAAGGACGGGAATATCATTGCAGAAGAGAAATCCGAAAACACAGGCGCTGAAAAATCAAAGCTCTTTCCCACTGACATCGGCATGGTAGTAAATGATTTTCTGATGGATAATTTTAAAGACATTATGGACTTTAATTTCACGGCAAAGGTGGAGGAGGAGTTTGACGAAATTGCCGAAGGAAAATTAATGTGGACAAAGATGCTTGCGGAGTTTTACAAGCCTTTCCATAAAACCGTAGCGGATACAGCGGAAACATCCGCGCGCCAGAGCGGCGAGCGCGTGCTCGGGAAAGACCCTATGACCGGGAAACAGGTGATCGTGCGGCTCGGAAAATTTGGCCCTATAGTTCAAATCGGGCATCAGGAAGACAAGGAGAAACCGCGCTATGCTTCGCTTCGCAAGGATCAGCGCATGGATACCATCACCTTTGAGCAGGCAATGGAAATATTCAAGCTCCCCCGCAACCTCGGTACGCACAAAGGCGATGAGGTAATCGTGAATATCGGCCGTTTCGGCCCGTACATAAAATATCAGGGCGGATATGTGTCCCTCCCGAAAGACGAAGACCCTAACACGATTTCGCTGGAAAGGGTGAAGGAAATTCTGAACGGCCCCCGCCTGCCCAAGGTATTGGGCAAGTTTAGGGATGAAGACATCATCGCGGCCAAAGGAAGATTCGGCCCGTATGTAAAATATAAAAATATCTTTGCATCCCTCGGCAAAGGGGAAGACCCGCTCGATATAACGCTGGAGCGCGCCATCGAACTGGTGACAGAGAAGGAGAAAAAAGACCTGGATAAAATCATTAAATCGTGGGATGAGGATATGCGGGTGCGCGTGGTGAACGGCAGATACGGCCCATGTATTCAGTCCGGTAAAAAATTCTTCCGCATCCCTGCGAGCAAAAAACCGCAGGATATTACGCTGGAAGAATGCCTTGTCCTGGCGGGGTTAAATGAGGGAAAGAAAAAATCCAAAGCTGCAAGCGCAAAGGGAAAAACAAAAGCCAAAACCCGCAAAGCAGGATAAGAAAAACTGCGGATATAAAGAAGAGGTCAACCCATCAGAAGAGACAAAGGCTTAACCGGCAGAAACAGCCCTTTTATCATAGGCATTGGCAGCAGCCATAGCAACGCAGGTAAAACAACAGTGGCGGAAGCGCTGCTGAAAAGGCTGATTCAAGGGGTCAAGGCGACTCGCCTCAGGCGAGTCGCCGAGGAGACAAGGGGTCAAGGAGTCAAGAAAACGAAATTTAATAAAGACCCTCATTCCCTCGAACCCTGCAATACTTCCTGGGGCGCAATAAAATATACCAAAACAGCCATCTACTCCTCGATAACCGATAGCCTTGATATATTGGCACAGGAAAATAAAGACACGGCAAGGCTCCTGAAAGCCGGGGCCGAAAATGTGTTATGGGTTCAGTCTCCGGCTGAAGGGCTGGAAGAGGTCATGCCCCTGGCAGTCACCAGGCTTCTGCATCTCAGCGGAATAATCATAGAGGGCAACAGTGCAATTGAGTTTTTAAAACCTGATGTTGTAATATTTATATTTGGAAGAGACACAGGGACTTTGAAAAAGAGCGCCGTGAAAATTCTTGATATGGCTGACATAATTTTATTTGAGGAGGAGCCCTCTGTGAAATTGCCTGTGCGTAAAAAAAAGTTCAAGATTGCCCTTTACTCACCATCAGGGCTTGATGAATGTATAGATTACATACAGGGGCTGTTGAAATGAAAGACAGGGTAGAAGAGGAAGTGGGGAAAAAAGCTATTGAAGGCAGTCTCCCCTGCGCCATTGCAAGGATGATTGCAGAAAATCTCGGGGTATCGTACAGGACAGTCGGCAAGGCTGCTGACAGGCTCAAAATAAAAATCATCAACTGCCAGCTAGGTTGTTTTAAATGAATACCAGCACAATATTTTTTGAACTGTCCCTGACTTTTTATTTTGCAGCAACACTTATAAGCATTATTGCGTTTTTCAAAAGCGGGAAAACAATGGAAAAGGCAATGCTCTTGCTTGTAGTGCTCGGTTTTATCCTGCATACACTAAACATCATATCCCGCTACGCAACTGCCGGGTACATACCAATAACAACCCCCCATGAGGCAACATCTTTTTTTTCGTGGTGCAGCGTGCTTTTATTCCTTATCCTTGAATTGCGATACAAGATCGGGCTTCTCGGCTCATTCATAATGCCAATAATATTTGTCCTGATGCTTTCTTCTTCAATGCTTTCGAGGGGTATAAAGGCATTAAGCCCGGTGCTTCAAAGTTATTGGCTCGGCATACATACGGTGCTGGCCTTTATGGGTAATGCTGCATTTGCCATGGCATTCGGAATAGGCATTATGTACCTTGTCCAGGAACACTACCTGAAATCAAAACACCCCAGCGGATTGTTCCAGAGGCTTCCGAGCCTGCAAAGCCTTGATGAAATAAATTACAGGTTAATAACAATCGGCTTCCCGCTGCTCACGCTTGCAATAATATCAGGCGCCATGTGGGCAGACAAGGCATGGGGAGGCTACCTGAGGGGAGACCCGCGGGAGGTATGGGCGCTCATAACATGGCTTATATATGCCATTGTGCTTCATGCAAGGCTCATGGCAGGCTGGAGAGGTAAAAGGGCTGCCATATTGTCCATAATCGGTTTCCTTACAATCCTCATTGCATTTGCCGGCATTAAACTACTAAGAAAAGGGCTTCATGTCTTCCTATGAATATTTTTGTTGTAGGGCTTAATCATAAAACTGCTGATGTAGATGTCAGAGAAAAACTAGCATTTAACGGCCAGAAACTCGAAGAGGGGCTGATGAGGCTCAAAACCATTGCTGAGATAAAAGAGGCTGTTATACTTTCAACCTGCAACAGGGTTGAAATGTACACGAATGTAAAAGACACTGCAAAGGCCTATGAAGCAATAAAAGATTTCATCTCTGAATTCCATGGGCTTGACAGGGGCTCTCTCGAAAAATCACTCTATGCCTACGAAAATCTCACGGCTGTCAAGCATGTCTTCAGGGTCGCGTCAAGCCTTGATTCAATGGTTGTCGGCGAGCCTCAGATACTGGGCCAGATAAAAGACGCCTTCGAATTTGCTCTCCGGAAAAAAACAACAGGCATTCTCCTGAACAAGCTCATGAAAAAGGCAATCTCTGTTGCCAAGCGCATAAGGACAGAGACAAAGATCGCTGAAAATGCAGTATCAATAAGCTTTGCTGCTGTTGAGCTTGCAAAAAAGATATTCACAGACCTTTCCACAAAATCGGTCATGCTCCTTGGAGCCGGTGAAATGGCAGAGCTTGCAGCAAAACATCTGATGAGCAGCGGAGTAAAAGAGGTTCTGGTTGCGAACAGGACTTATGAAACAGGATGCAGCCTTGCAAAGGAATTCAACGGCCGTGCCGTAAGGTTCGAGAATTTCGTCCATGAAATAGCAAATACGGATATTGTTATATGTTCAACAGGCGCATCAAAATACGTCCTCCTGAAAGAGCAGATGCATCATGTCATGAAGGAAAGAAGGCACAGGCCTGTCTTCATCATAGACATATCAGTCCCCCGCAACATAGACCCTGAGATTAACAACATTGACAATGTTTATCTTTATGACGTTGACGACCTTCAGGGTGTCGTTGATTCAAACGTACAGGGAAGACAGAAAGAAGCGGAAAAGGCCGAGGCAATAATAGCTGATGAAATAGAGACCTTCCAGAAATGGCAGTCAGCCCTTGACTCTGTTCCTACAATTGTTGCATTGCGTGACAGGGCAGATGCAATCAGGAAAGAGGAACTTGACAGGCTGCTTAACAAACTTCCGGGCCTTGGGGAGAAAGAAAAAAAAGACATTGAATACATGGCAAATGCAATCACCAATAAACTGATACATCCTCCGACTGCCGCCCTCAAAGAAGACGCTGAAGACAAGGACATCCTCATCGCGACTATCAAAAGGCTTTACGGGTTAAATGAGAAAGAGGAGTAACATCTCACAGGAAAACCTGTAAATCCGTCCCTTTAAATCCCGGAAATTTGGAATCCTTTTTAAATGTTGCATTTGTAATTATTTCAAGTTAGGCATAATTACAAATTAGTGGGTCTGTTTTGAAGGATTGCACGTGCAATTCTGTACTTGAGATCAGGTTTCAGACCGCGATGGATTCGCAGGAGTTCTTTCAAATGGGCAAACATTCCATCTAATGAATTCGTGGTAT
>JACRGY010000070.1 GCA_016212165.1 Nitrospirota bacterium | reverse complement strand
GCCGAATCACAAAATGGTAAATATAACACCATTGATAGCCGTGAGCGACAACCTTACGAGCAATGTGCAGGTAGAACTCATAGAAGTAACGAGCAGCGAGCCTGACAATGGCTTGGGAGACGGAGACACGGCAAACGACATCGTGGTTAATGCAGATGGAACGATATCCCTGAGAGCCGAAAGGTCAGGAACAGGAAACGGAAGGGTCTATACGATAACCTACAAGGCAACAGACCTTGCAGGCAATGTAACTGTTTCATCAGCTACAGTGGTTGTGCCTCATGACATGGGGAAATAAGGTAAAAAGGTGAAGAAGTTTAAGAAGGTGAAAAAGGGTAATAAGGGGAAATAGGGGAAAAGTTGCAAAAACAACAGAAGTTACAATAGTTAAAATAGTTGCAAAAGTTTAACCCTTTTAACCTATTGTAACTCTTGAAACTTTTTCCCCTTTTGTAACTATTATTTCAATAAATTCTTTTGCTGCTTTTTCTATTGGAAATTTTTCTGCCCTGAGCCTTGCCTTGCGTCCCATTGCTTCATGCCCTGCAAGGACGGATTTTATTTTTTCAGCCAGCATATTGTAATCCAGAGGGTTTTCTATTGCAAAGCCTTCTTCGCCGTCCTGTATTAGTTCTGATACCCCGTTATTTCTGGTTGTTATGACCGGAAGCCCTGACGCCATTGCCTCCAGTGTTGCATTGCTGAAAGGGTCATATATTGTCGGCAGTGCAAATATATCTGCTGCTGCATAAAATTTTTCTATTTCTTTCTGAGGCCCGGGAAATAAAACCCTGTCATGAATCCCGTATTTTTTTGCGATAGATTGGAATTTTTTAATATTTCCTTTGCCGATAACTATCAGCTTTATATCATTTCCCTGCTTTAAAAGAGATATTGCGCGGAGGAGTGTCTTGAGGCCTTTTCTCTCAAAGCCCGAGCCCACAAAGAGGATGAGTTTTGCGCCTTTGCCTGTTGAGAGTTCCTGCCTGGCTTTATCCCTGTACAGTTCTGTATTTTCAGGTGAAAATCTATTTAAGTCAACGCCGTTATAGATGACCTGTATTTTTTCTTCAGGTATACTGTAATGCCTGATTATCTGGGATTTGACCATATTTGAGTTTGCAATAATAATTTTTGTGTCTGAGAACAATTGCTTCTCAAGCCTCAGAAGCGCGATATGAAGCGGGTTTATCATGAACGTATATTTTTTCCAGAAGGGCTCGCTCATTTCTCTGAGCCTGAGCCATTCCCTGTGGCATCCTTCTCCTGCCCTGTATATGTCCTGGCACGTTGTGCGTTCAAAGCTTATTACGCAATCGGCCCTGAGGGTTTTTATTTTGCGGCATGTACCGGCATTGAAGGCTATTGTTGACAGGAATGAACCAAGAGACAGTGAATCTATTCTGTGAAAGGTTATCTCCGGGCTTTCTATCCATTTTTTTGCTACGACGTGGATATCAGCTTTATCGCTCAGGTGGGCTATGAGTGTTTTCATGTAATTTTCAGCGCCGCCGTGAACCGAGAAATTTTTCTTTATAAAAATAAGTTTCATAGTTTGTTAACGGGTGATATCAATTTAAGCTATTAACAGTACCATATATGCTATAATTATAAAATTTAAGTGGGTGTGTTCTGCAAGGTAATTCGTAAATTTGCAGGGGAATAAATACAAAATTTAAGGGATCTATAACTTAATGTCAAAACTCAAACTTATACTTTCAATCCATAACCATCAGCCTGTGGGAAATTTTGAGCATGTGCTTGAAGAGGCTTACCAGCGCGCATATCTGCCTTTTCTTGAGCGGTTTCTTGAGCACCGGAAATTAAAGATTGTTCTGCATTACTCCGGGAATCTCCTCTTGTGGTTCGAAAAAAGGCATCCCGAGGCAATTGATATGATAAGGGCGCTGATAAAAGGCGGGAGGGTAGAATTGCTTTCAGGCGGGTTCTACGAACCGGTCCTCTGTTCCCTGCCTGAGAACGACAGGGTTACGCAGATAGAAGAGATGACCGCCTATATAAAAGACAGGTTTGGTTATGCGCCCAGGGGCATGTGGCTTGCAGAAAGGGTATGGGAGCCGCATATACCAAAGTATATATTACAGGCAGGGATAGAATATCTGTCAGTGGATGATTATCATTTTAAGCTTGCAGGGCTTGAGAACCGGGACCTTTTCGGGTATTACATGACAGAAGAAAACGGGCATTCAATAAAGGTTTTTCCGGGGAGCGAGGAATTGAGATATCGCATACCCTTTAAGGATGTTGATAATGTGATGTCCTACCTGAAAGAGGTTTCCATGGCAGGAGGCTCTCCTCTGCTTACCATGGCGGATGACGGTGAAAAATTCGGGTTATGGCCTGACACATATAAGCACTGCTATGAAGAGGATTGGCTTAACAGATTTTTTTCCGCCCTTGAAGAGAACTCCGAATGGATAGAGACTACAACCTTTGCCGGGCATCAGGAAAGGTTCTATCCGAATGGAATGGTATATCTGCCTGCTGCGTCTTACAGGGAAATGGGTGAGTGGACCTTGCCTCCTGACAGCGCGCTTGATTATGAGTATGCGTTAACTGAGATGCAGAAGCTGTTCGGAGACAGGGCCAAAAGTTTTTTGAGGGGAGGGACATGGCGTTCCTTTTTTGCAAAATATCCCGAATCAAACCATATCCATAAGAGGATGTTGATGATAAGCAATAAAGTGCATGAGGCAATAAGAAGGGTCAAAGGGTTAAAGGGTCAAAGGGTCAAGGCTAGAAAATCTAAGCACTCAGCACCCAGCACCCAGCACTTGATGTTGCACGAACTCTGGAAGGGCCAGTGTAATGATGCATACTGGCACGGCATCTTTGGGGGGCTTTACCTGCCGCATCTGAGGTCTTCATTGTACAGGCATCTTCTCAATGCAGAATTAACGGCTGAAGACATATTAAGTTCAAGGGGCCAAGGGGTCAAGGGGCCAAGGGGTCAAAGATTCAAAGATTTCATTGAACAGGGCGACCTTGATTGCGACGGGTTTAAGGATATATGCATAGGCAGGGGAGATATTGCTGCATTTTTTACAGAAGAGGGCGGGGCGCTTGTTGAGCTTTCAATAAAAAGCAGGCAGGTTAATACACTTGATATACTTACCCGCAGGCCTGAGGCATATCATTCCAAAATATTAGAGACAACACAAAATGATGCAGGAGAAGCAAAGACAATTCACGACAGATTTTTTGCTAAAGAGGAAGGCCTTTTGGATTGCCTTGTATACGATAATTACAGAAGAATGTCGCTGCTGGACCATTTTTTCGATTATAATATAAAACTCAATGACTTAATAAGGGCCGAATACGATGAAAGGGGTGACTTTCTAGGCAGTCCTTATCATCTGGAGCAGATTAAAAAGAAGGAGGACACAGGCGTCATCCTGTCAAGGGAGGGAATTGCTTCGGGCTGTCAGGTAAAAATTGACAAGACTGTTTTATTTCAGGGATCCGCCGGGGCGGGCAAAAAATCAGGGATAAGAGTTGATTACCTGCTCGGGGGCAGGTATGCTGGCATATTTGCTGTAGAATTTAATCTCTCTTTTTTAGGTTCTCCATATGCCACAGTACATGCAGGGAATAAATCTCTTTTTATAAAGGATAAAGGCATGCATAATGCTATAACCGGATTTTTCATTAAGGACGAATTCCTCAATCTGAAGATGGAGTTTTCCTTTGATGAAGATATGGATTTGTGGCATTATCCGGTGGAGACCATTTCCCTGTCAGAGCAGGGAGTTGAGAGGCTGTATCAGGGCACGGCATTTTTATTCATGAAGAAGCTTGATTTAAACGGCAACAAGAAATCAGGATTCAGCATTAAATTTAGTTGAGGTTTTCATGGGAGGAAAAGTGGGACTTGCAGGAGTCAGTAGTCAGAAGTCAGAAATCAGAATTTGGAAGTCAAAGATAAAAAATCGAAGATTGGGTTTTTATTCTATATTTTATATTCTATATTCTGTATTCTGTATTCTGTTAATACCCCCTGCTCATGCCGATGACAATCCTCTTAATATAATGCGGGACGAAGTCCTTTCATATTTTAAGCCCTTGAAGGGCAGAATTAAATCAATGAGCAATGGAAGCGCTGTAGCTGATATTGGCATTAAGGCAGATGTAAAAAAAGGGATGCGCTTTACTGTATTCAGGGAGGGGACTCCATTTCTGCATCCGGTTACTAAAGAACCTATAGGGCTGCTGGAGGCAGTAATCGGTAAGGCTGAAGTAAGAGATGTCGGCCCTGATACATCAGCTATCAGCATCCTTAAGGGCGCCGTGAAGGAATCTGACAGGATAAGGGTTTCAGAGACAGGCGTCCGTATGCTTTTTTATCATCGCAGGAATGTTGACTGGAGCCTTGCTGATTCGTATTACAGGCTGCTGAAGGAGACGGGAAGATTTGAACTTATTGATACAGCGCTTGAGACCGACAGCGATGATGAGGTCCTTGCAGAGGCGAAGAAGCTGAATGCAGATGTTGTGCTTATTCTCTCGGCGAAAGGTGCAGGAGGAGATATCCTGCTCATGCAGAGGCTGTTCTGGGTTGATAATTCAGTGAGATTTGCAGAGAGCGAGACTAAGGTTGCCTTTGCGCTTATGAAGGAATTTAAGTTTGGCGAAGAATTTTTTGGCCCTCAAAAAGTTGACACCTGGCTTTATGTTGATCTGCCTTTTGGGGTGAGATTAATTGCATCCGGCGATGTTGATGGCGACGGAAAGGCAGAAATATTGCTGAGCACAGGCAGGGATGTGCGTTTTTATATGCCTGGCGGTGAAGTCAGCCGCCGCTATGAGATTAAGGGCTCTGCAATGGATGACCATCTCTGGCTCGATGTTATGGATATAAATGGAGACGGCAGGACCGAGGTCATGCTTACTCTTATGAAGGATGAAAAGATTATCTCGCGCATATATGAAATGAAAAATGATAAGTTTTCTGTGCTCTGGGAGGGTAATGTTTTTTTGAGGCGTATAGGGAGCGAACTTATTGCACAGGCATATACTGCAGGAGAAGGATACAGAGGCCCTGTTTTTACGATTATATGGAAAGATGGATATAAGAAAGGCGGTAATATAAGCCTCCCAGGCGATGTTAATATTTACGATTTTGCCTATATAAATGAGTCCGACGGCAGAAGGTTAATCCTTGCCTATGATGATGCAGGATATCTTAGCCTTTATGATGGCGGGAAGAAGATATGGCAAAGTAAAGAGGATTACGGAGGTTTTCTTACAACATTCAGGAAGCCGGCGCCCACTGTTATGGCAGATATGAAGGAAAAATGGTCTGTAAAGGACAGGCTTTCCCTGCAAAACAGGGAGGTCTTTGTTATAAAGAGGCTTCCGTTTGTCGGTATGGCGAAGGGGATGGGATACAGCAATTCTCAGGTCAGGAGCCTGTGGTGGACCGGGGTTTCCATGGAAGAAAGGACTGTTATAGAGAATATCCCGGGGACCCTGCTTGATTATTCGCTTGAAGGCGACAGGCTTATTTTGCTTGACAGGCCGTCATTCGGGATAAAACTGCAAAATATTTTTAAGGGAGAAAATCCGCTAGGCAGTGTGCTTTACATATATTCGCTTAAGGGGAGATAAAAGAAAGTGTATAGTGAGCAGCGTGTAATGGAATTAAATATATACGCGATCCGCTACACGCGGTAATGGGAGGAGGTAACGGTGTTATTATCTGAGAAAATCCCGGCGCATGTGGGAATAATAATGGATGGGAACGGAAGATGGGCGGAATTACGCGGTCTTCCCAGGATTGAAGGGCACAGGAGAGGCTCGGAAAGGGCAAGGGAGATAATTGCCGCTGCAATGGAGGTTGGGATAAAGACATTAACTCTATATGCCTTTTCCATAGAAAACTGGCAGAGACCCAAACCCGAAGTTACAACATTGATGAAGCTTCTGGAGATATATCTTAGAAATGAATTTAATGAATTTATGGAAAAAGGGATTGTCTTCAGGACAATAGGCGAGACCTGGAGGCTTCCTGATAATATACAGGCGCTTATAACAGAGATGGAGGCGAGGACAGCAGGCAATACCGGCATGACATTGATTGCTGCCTTGAGTTACGGAGGAAGAAATGAGATTATCAGGGCAGTGAAAAAACTTGTTTCATCCGGGATTGACCCAGACAAAATTACAGAGGATTCTTTTGATTCTTTTCTCGATACAGCAGGCCTTCCCTCGCCTGACCTTATAATAAGGACAAGCGGAGAAAGGCGCATAAGCAATTTCCTGCTCTGGCAGGGTGCGTATTCTGAATTTTATTTTGCTGATACGCTCTGGCCTGATTTCACAAAGGATGAATTTTACGAAGCGCTTCATGATTACCAGATGCGGGAGAGAAGGTTCGGAGCTGTGCCTCTGAGGGCAAAGCCCTGATATGCATCGGAAAAGGCTGATCATTGCTTTTATCATACTGCCCCTTGCTTATTTCTACATAACAAAACTTCCGGCAGTGTATTTTCTTTTTTTGCTTATTGCCGTCACAGCTGTTGCGCAGTACGAATTCTATTCTATGTACAGGGTTAAAGGCCTATTGAAATATACGGGCCTTGCTTTCGGGGCAGTAACTATTTTAGCCTTTAGCCCTCAGCCCTCTCTCCCCGGAGAGTCCCGGCTTGTCGGGACAGCCCTCGGCTTTCAGCCTTTTGATTTGTTTGCAGTCTTATTTATCGTGATTGCCTGCATGAGACTTTTCTTTAAACGCGGCCCTGAATCCTCGCTGCTTGATACAGCAACTGCAGTGACTGCTATCGTATATATTCCATGGCTCCTTGGTTATCAGATATACCTCAGGAATCAGGGATATGAATGGATAATATTCCTTTACGGATGCGTGTGGGCCTCGGACAGCCTTGCATATTATATGGGCAAAGGTATTGGCGGGAGAAAACTGTATGAGGCGATAAGCCCTAACAAGACAGTTGCAGGCGCTGTCGGCTCCATAGCAGGCGGGGCAGCAGGAGCGGTTATTCTTAAGACAATATTTATATCTTCAATAGCCTTGCCTTTATTTACGGCTGTCGGGCTGGGAATAATTACCGGCGCAGTAACTATTATAGGAGATCTGGTGGAGTCAATGTTCAAACGGGATGCCGGCATTAAAGACTCAAGCAACATATTTCCGGGACACGGCGGCGTGCTTGATAAGATTGACGGCGTGCTGTTTGCCGGGCCTGTGCTCTATTGGGCTGCAATAGTTTTTGGGTTAATAAAGTGAAACTGGTAACAATATTAGGTTCGACAGGCTCGATAGGGAGAAGCGCTCTTGAAGTAATCTCAAAATGCAGGGACAGGTTTAAGGTAACAGGGCTTACTGCTAACAGCAACATAAGATTACTCGAAGATCAGATAAAGAAGTTTAAGCCGGAAATAGTGGCAGTAGCTGATGGAGCAAACGCAATCAAGTTAAGAAAAAAACTTGATATTGAAGTCTTGTCAGGCAATGCAGGCATTGCAGAGGTTGCTTCATACAGCAGGTCTGATTTTGTACTTTCAGCAATTGTTGGTTTTGCAGGCCTTCTGCCGACGCTTTCTGCTGTAAGGGCAGGGAAAACAGTCGGGCTTGCCAACAAAGAGTCCCTTGTTGTTGCAGGGGAGATAGTTATGGCGTATGCAGCAAAATACGGCTCAAAAATAATTCCTGTGGACAGCGAGCATAGCGCAATATTCCAGTGTGTTGACGGGCGAAGCAGGGAGTCTGTAAAAAGAGTGGTGCTTACAGCTTCCGGAGGGCCGTTTTTCGGGAAGAGCAAAAAGGAACTGGCAAGGGTTACTTTGGAAGATGCCCTGAAACACCCAAACTGGGATATGGGCAGGAAGATAACAATAGACTCTGCAACGCTTATGAATAAGGGGCTTGAGGTCATAGAGGCACATCATCTTTTTGGTTTTCCTTCAGATAAGATTGATGTGCTTGTACATCCTCAGAGCATAGTCCATTCAATGATTGAGTTTAAGGACAGGAGTTATCTGGCACAGCTTTCAGTCCCTGATATGAAGGGCCCCATAGCTTATGCGCTTTCATATCCTGAAAGGCTTGAGGAGCCTATGCCGGAGCTTGATTTAAGCAGGATTGAAAAACTCACATTCCGGAAACCTGATACAGAATGTTTCCCCTGTCTTTTATATGCGTATGAGGCGTCTAAAGAAGGCGGCACAATGCCTGCTGTTTTAAATGCCGCAAATGAGGCTGCCGTGGATGCATTTCTTCAAAAAAGGATAGGGTTTAATGATATTCCTGTTATAATTAAAGAGGCAATGAATTTGCACAGGAAAGAGCCTGTCACGGAGATTGATGTGGTTATTGAGGCGGACAGGTGGGCAAGGGAAAAGGCAAAAGCAATTTTAATGGAAATTGGAGATAAAAAATGACATTTTTTTCAGCGATAGTATTACTTGGAATTCTGATATTCGTGCATGAATTCGGGCACTTCATTTTTGCCAAGTTGGTTGGTGTCAGGGTCCTGAAGTTTTCTCTGGGATTTGGCCCAAAACTTATCGGCAGGAAGTATGGAGACACGGAATACCTTATCTCTGCCGTTCCATTAGGCGGATATGTAAAACCATTAGGAGAAGAGCCGGGTGAAGAGATTAAGGAAGAGGACAAGCCGTTTGCATACAATTACCAGCCTGTATGGAAGAGGGCGGCAATAGTTTTAGCAGGCCCTGTTTTCAACCTCTTTTTTGCTGCGCTCATTTTCATCTTTATATTTATGCACGGCTTGCCTGTTCTTTTTCCTGAGGTTGGCGACGTTATGAAACAATCTCCGGCAAGTGCAGCAGGGCTTATAAAGGGTGACAGGATTGTTGAGGCGGATGGAGTTGTGGTAAATCAATGGATAGAGCTGACAGAGATTATACATAAAAATCCGGATAAGGCCCTAACTTTTAAGATAAAAAGGGATAACAAAATTATCGTTGTGCCAATAACCCCTGAAAGAAAAAAAATAAAAGACATATTCGGGGAGGAAAAAGAGATAGGCCTGATAGGGATAAAACCTTCCGGAAGCTCTTTCATACAAAAAGAAGGGGTTGTCGGTGCAATAACAAGCGGCATTGCAAGGACCTGGGAGGTATCTGTGCTGACGATAGTAGGGATTGTAAAGCTTATCCAGCGGATTGTTCCTGCAGACACTATCGGCGGGCCAATCCTTATTTTTCAGATGGCAGGTGAGCAGGCATCGCTTGGCGCCATGAATTTTTTTGTATTTATGGCAGTGATAAGCATAAACCTCGGCGTACTTAATCTTCTGCCGATACCCATACTTGACGGCGGCCACCTTATGTTTCTGACCTTTGAGGCGATAAGACGGAAGCCCCTCAGCGAGAAGGTGATGATAATTGCGCAAAAAGTCGGGCTTGCGCTGATTATAGCATTGATGACCTTCGCTTTATACAATGATATAATGAGAATTGTCACAGGCAAGGCAATACCGTGAAGATTAAGGTTAAGGCTAAGATTAAGGTAAAGGTAAAGAAAATTCTTAACCTCAACCTCAACCTGTTTTTGATATGAGACCCGCAACCATAAAAAATCAGGTGTCATCCGGCGGAGTTATATTCAGGGGCAATGCCGGCGTAACAGAGATTGCGCTGATTGCAGTGAAGGGAGGGAATGTCTGGTGCCTGCCAAAAGGCATTGTAGACAAAGGTGAAAGCCCTGAGGAAACAGCTGTCAGAGAGGTCAGGGAGGAAACAGGGCTGAAGGGCAGGATCAAAGATAAGATAGGAGATATCTCTTTCTGGTATTACATCAAAGGAGAAAATGCAAGGTGCAGAAAGACAGTGCATTTTTATCTGATGGAATATATGGGCGGCAGCACCAAAGACCACGATGCAGAGGTTGATGATGCCTCATGGTTTCCTCTTGATACAGCACTGGCAAAGGTCAGTTATAAGGGTGATAAGAAGATAGTAGAGAAGGCAAAGGAGATGATTCAGAAAAGCTGATAGCTATCAGCTGACAGCTTTCAGCTAAAGATATGGGAAAAATACTAAATTGGAATGAACTCAAGGCAGTTGTTGACAGCCTCAGGGCAAAAGGCAGGAAGGTTGTCTTTACCAACGGTTGCTTCGATATCCTGCATGTAGGGCATATAAGGTATCTGAAAGAGGCAAGGGCTCTTGGAGATGTGCTTGTAATAGGATTAAACTCAGATAAGTCTGTCTCTGTAATAAAGCCGGGAAGGCCGGTTAATCAGCAAGGCTGGAGAGCAGAGATATTAGCTGCTCTTGAAATGGTAGATTATGTAACAGTGTTTGATGAAGACACTCCCTATGAATTAATAAAACTTCTAAAGCCCGATATCCTTGTCAAGGGCGGTGACTGGAAGAAAGAGGATATCGTCGGCTCTGATATTGCAAAAGAAACCCGCAGCCTTCCATATGTCAAAGGCATATCAACTACAGAGATAATTGAGAAGATAAAGAAACTTAACAATCTAAGTATGTAGTTGAAATATTTTTTGCATATAGGATAATTATTATGTGGTTTTATTATGACCGATCCCTTTCACCGCAAACATATAAGCTGTATTTTAATTTTGTAAAAGCAGTTGGAATAACCGGTATTTTTTTATATCATGCCTATGAAAGCTATATAGGAGGCCAGAAGGAAATATTAAAAATACTAAATGCTGGTGTGCTGAATTATTTTTTTACTAATGTGACAACAATCCATGAGTATTTGTGCGCTACCACTCAGGTATTTTTAATATTCGGAAGTATCGGTGCAGAATTATTCATTTTTGCAAGTGGGTTTGGTCTCTATTATAGTTACCTTTCTCGCAGGAAAAACTGGGGTACATTTTATAGTAAAAGATTTTGGAGAATCATTCCTCTCTACTATTGTGCATTAATAGCAGGTTTTCTATTTAATGTTTATTTTGTAAATAATCCGTTTTATTCGTCTGCTGAGGGCTTTAAAGTTCTTGTTTATCATTTTTTATTTTTACAAACATTTACAATGTCTTATCGTTATTACAGCTTTCTGTATTTTATTGCAATCATATTCCATCTCTATCTTCTTTTCCCAGTGTTAGTGCGGCTGATGAAATCAAAAAGTGCCGGCTTTTTGATTTTTATATCTTCTCTCTTTTTTACAACGATTATTAATCTGACCATGGACTTTTTAGGAATAAATTTTCAGGGAGTATTGTTTACGGATTTTTTGCCATATTTTTTATTTGGTATGCTTATCGCCGATAGCCTTTTTCATAACAAAAAATATCACACGCTTATATTTGATAAACGCCTATCGTTATTATCTTTTGCCTTTCTGCTGGTATTGCTTTATGCAAACAAAATTGATTACAGTCACACCTTAAGGATATTAATTATATTTCTTAGCTTATTTAGTCTCTATAACTTTTTTTCTCTTGCATTAATGTTAAGACAAAAGGCCGTAATAGATTTCGTTGCATATGCATCATATGCAACGTATCTATTTCATATCTACTTGATAGGTATTGGGTTGACATTATTTTCAAGGATAGGTTTTTTGAGCTATTATCTATCATGGATACCTGTTGTTAGCATTATTTTTGCCGTAACCCTGTTTGCATCCTATTTTTTACAAAAGTATTATGATCGTTTTTTGCTGCAAGTTGGACATAATTAAAAATATATATAAATTGCAAAAAGAGGTTAAATAAGAGTAAATGGCAGCGTTTTTCCTCGCAATAACAAGCAAAATATGTTTGTAATAACAATTTTGTATGATTTTACAGAGGCTCAAATTAACAGTTAAAACCTATGCTTGCCCATTTTATTAAAAAAATAAAAGGGTTAGCCCCTTTTCCCTCCCGCATCTATAACCTCTCCGGTTCATCTATGGCGCTTTTCCTTGCCTTGCAGGACAAGCCGTTTATTATGGTTGAGCAGACAGAAGAAACAGCAGAAGAATTATATAAGGACATTTTGTTTTTCAGGGCAGTGCTCAATGTTTCGCGCATAACGCCCCACGATATTTTATTCCTTCCCGGACCAAACGGCCCTGAATCCTGTGGCCATAGGGCAGAGGTTATTTATAACTTTAAAGAAGGCGATTCTATAATAACTTCAAAAGATGCCCTGAATGCAAAAGTGTGGCCGTATGAGGAAGTGAAAGATAATGTTTTGCAGTTAAAGGCCCGTTTTGAGATGAGCAGGGATGTATTGGAGCAAAAACTTATTAATCTCGGATATAAACGCGTCTCGATAGTTGTTGAGCATGGTGAGTTTAGCCGCAGGGGATGGCTGTTTGACATATTTCCTTCGACTCATGACAGCCCTTTCAGGGTTGAATTTTTCGGAGATACAATAGATAAAATCAGGGCCTTTGATATAAATACGCAAAAATCAGTTAAGGATGCCGGAGAATTAACTATCCTTCCTGCCTCGGAGCCTTTAGAAGGCGCAGACATCTTTTCAATGGCCGGTGATATTGATTGTTTTTTCCCGGATTCTATACATCCCCCGTATGCCTTTCCTGTCGGAGACCCGACTCTACGAGAAGGCGCCATAATGCTTTCAAGGTTTTCATTTACAACGGCGCAAGGAGGCGAGGCAGAAGGAGTTGATGCCGGGCTTCTCTCAATGGCCGGCTGCGGAATACTGCACAACGAGAGGAAATCAATTTATGAATTTTCCGACGCCATAAAAAAAATAAGCAGGGAGAACAGGATAATCATAGTTGTATCATCAACCGGACAGGCAGAAAGAATAAAAGATGTTCTTATGTCTGCCCCGGGCGGAGGAGACGTTGTTGCTCCTGTGGTTGAAAAAGAGGAGATTTCTGAATACAAAGGCAGTATATCGCTAACCATTGGAGAACTTTCATCAGGGTTTTTTCTTCCAGGGCTTCTGATTCTTACAGAAAAAGAGATATTCGGTGAAAGGCCGGCATTCAGGTCAATAAAAAAATCAAAGGTATCAGAACTCCTCATATCACTGGATGATCTGGCTGTTGGTGATTTTATTGTGCACAAAGACCATGGGATTGGAAAGTTTGCAGGCCTTGTAAAGCAGACAGTAGAGGGCTATGAAGGCGACCTCATGGTCCTGGAATATTCCGGGGGAGACAGGCTTTATCTTCCGCTTTACGCTATAGAAAAGATAAAGAAGTATCATGCCGAAGAAGGCGTCCTTCCTAAAGCTGACAGGCTTGGCGGGAAGACCTGGCAGAGGACCAAGGAAAGGGTAAAAAAGAAAATAAGGGAGATGGCAGAGAAACTCCTGAGGCTCTATGCCGAGAGGGAGGTCTCGAAAGGTTTT
>JACRGY010000069.1 GCA_016212165.1 Nitrospirota bacterium | reverse complement strand
ATCTCATTGCAGAGTTCCACGCATTCATTGCATATGTAAACAGCAGGGCCTGCAATAAGTTTCTTTACCTCATCCTGTCCCTTGCCGCAGAATGAACATTTCAGGATATTTTCATCTTTCTTAGACATCAAACCTCCAAAATTAAGTGTCAGTGAACAGTAAATAGTGTCGGTCTCTTACAGTGTCAGTTGTCAGTGTCGGTAACTGTCACTATTCACGGACACTAATCACTTGCTCTTGATTGTATGTATAACCTCATCAACAAGTCCGTATTCCTTTGCCTCGGCTCCTGACATGAAAAAGTCCCTGTCTGTGTCAGTCTGTATTTTTTCCAGAGGCTGTCCTGTATGAGCGGTGAGTATCCTGTTAAGGGTGTCTTTCATCTTTAAGATTTCCCTTGCATGTATTTCCACGTCTGTTGCCTGTCCGTGAAATCCTCCCATGGGCTGATGAAGCATGATCCTTGAATGAGGAAGCGCAAACCTCTTGCCTTTGGCGCCTGCCGTAAGCAGAAGCGCGCCCATGCTTGCCGCCTGTCCGATGCAGTAAGTCGCAATATCAGGTTTCACATACTGAATTGTATCGTAGATTGCAAGGACTGAGGATACAATGCCGCCCGGAGAATTAACATAGATGTGAATATCCTTATCCGGGTCATCAGACTGAAGAAAGAGAAGCTGCGCTATCACTGCATTTGCAACGCTGTCATCAATTGCCGTTCCAAGGAAAATTATCCTGTCCTTAAGAAGCCTTGAGTAGATATCGTAAGCCCTTTCTGTTCTTCCTGTCTGCTCAATTACAAATGGGATTATGCTCACATTATTCTCCTTTCTCTATAACTGCCCTTGAAAGCAGGAGGTCTAAGACTTTTTGTTCATATATGTTATTTCTGAGCCCTTCCAGCGAGCCGTCTCTCTGGGCATATATTTTTATAAGGGATTCAGGAGTCATGGAAAGCTGCTGTGAAATTTCAAGGATTTTTTCTTTAAGTTCCTCGTCTGTTACGGTTACTCCTTCCTTTTCTCCGATAACAGAGAGGAGGATCATTGCCCTTACGTTTTTTATTGCGTCGGGCTTTAATTCGTCGCGGGCAGTTTCATCATGGTCGGATTTCTTTATTGCCTTTGCCTCATGAACCATTGCCCCAAGTTCCCTTTCAAGCATTGATTCAGGGATGTCAAAATCATGCGAACCCGCGAGAGATTCAAGTATCCCATCCTTCTGTATTTTTTGTGTCTGTTCTTTTTTTGCCTTTTCAATCTCTTCCTTCGCGCCTGCCTTCAGCGCATCGAGGTTTTCAAAACCGAGGTCTTTTGCAAGCTCGTTGTCTATGGCAGGAAGGATTTTTTTCTTTACGGCCTTAACGATATTTTTTATCAGAACCTTTTTTCCTGCAATAGCCTTTGCGTGGAAATCCTGAGGGAATTGCGCCTCAACCTCAGCGACGTCGCCTGCCTTTTTGCCTATGAGGCTCTCTGAGATTTCCTTTGGCAGGCCTGTGAAACCTACCATAAAAACCTGATCTTTTGCAGTGGTTGTCTGGTCGTCGTATTTCATTTCATAGTCAATGGTCAGTAAATCTCCTGCCTCTATCGCTTTGTCTGCAATCTCATAGGTGGCCTTGCCTTCCTGAAGCCTTTTTAATGAGTTCTCAACCTCTTCGTCAGAGACAGTCACGGGAATATCTTTTGTTTTGATGCCTTCGTATTTCAGGTTTTCAATCTTAGGCCGTATCTCAAGGGTGAAAGACAGCGAAAGCGGATTATTGCGCTCGAAGTTTACTCCTCCCTCAAGCTCAGGCCTTGTAACAGGCACGATAGCCGCTTCTTTTAAGGCCATGCCGTAGAACTCAGGGATGACTTCGTCCAAGGCCTCTGCCTCAGCGCTCTTTCCATAGTGTTTTTCAATAATGTTCATAGGTGTTTTCCCCGGCCTGAACCCGGGTGTCTTTGCTTTCTGACGGGCTTTTTCAAGAGAGTTTTTAATCTTTTTTTCAATAGCCTCAGACGGTATCTCTATCTTCAGGCGTTTCTTCGTTGTACTGAGATCTTCTACTGCTTTAAGCAAATAAGCCTCCTTTGGCAATTT
>JACRGY010000074.1 GCA_016212165.1 Nitrospirota bacterium | reverse complement strand
GGAAGGGTGATACCTGTAAAAGGCCCGGGGCTTGTAATCATAATCCCTGTGATTGACAAGCTTGTCAGGGTGAGTCTCAGGACGGTTACCTTTGATGTCCCGCCGCAGGATGTCATTACAAGGGATAATATTTCGGTCAAGGTGAATGCTGTTGTATACTTCAGGGTTATTGACCCTATAAGGGCGATAACAGCTGTGGAGGACTTTTATTACGCAACATCACAGATATCCCAGACGACTCTGAGGAGCATTCTCGGCCAGAGCCAGCTTGATGACCTCTTGTCAAAAAGAGAGGATATAAATACAGAACTTCAGAAGGTGATAGACCAGCAGACAGAGCCGTGGGGAATAAAGGTTACTACAGTAGAAGTGAAGAATGTGGATCTCCCTGCAGAGATGCAAAGGGCGATAGCAAAACAGGCAGAGGCAGAGCGTGAAAGAAGGGCAAAAATCATACATGCAGAGGGAGAGTTCCAGGCATCTCAGAAGCTTGCGGATGCAGCAAAGATTATAGCAACAGAAAGCGGAGCGCTTCAGCTCAGATTTTTACAGACCCTTACAGAGATTGCCACAGAGAAGAACTCAACAATAATATTCCCTGTGCCGATAGATTTGATAAGGCCGTTTATCAATAAGATGGAGCAAGGCAAATAAACCGGGGATGGTAAAAATAAGCGGATGAGTTCGCAAAACAAAACAAAGATTCATGTTTGGTTAAGGCTCTTTGCGTTTTTGTTTCTTATCGTCGGGCTTATAATTCTCGCATATAAGTTCGGCTTCATCCCTACCTCCCGGGAAGAATATAAAATCCTGGAGAACCGCCTTCAGGATTTTTTCAAGCAGCTTGACCGCCCGTATGCTTTTCTCGGTTTTATTCTTCTTCAGGCGTCACAGGTCATCATAGCTCCGATTCCCGGCGAGGTGACCGGTGTGCTTGGAGGCATGTTCTACGGGCCATATCTTGGAGTTATTTTATCTACGATAGGGCTGACCATCGGCTCATATGCGGCATTCAGCCTGTCGAGATTTCTCGGAAGGCCGTTTGTTGAAAAATTCATTAAAAAGAAAACAATGGAGAGATATGATTACCTTCTTCACCACAAGGGCGCATTCCTTGTATTTCTGTTGTTTCTTATCCCTGGCTTTCCAAAAGATTCTCTGTGTTATATCCTCGGGCTGGGGCATCTGACAACAAAGGAATTCTTGGTAATAAGTACGGTGGGCAGATTTGCCGGCACTGTCCTGCTGACGCTCGGGGGAAATTATATCCACAACCAGCAGTATTACAGATTTTTTATACTTCTGGGCGCTGCTGTCGTTGCTGTTTTTTTATCAATGGCATATAAAGACAAGCTTGAAAGGCTTTTCAGGATATGGCATATCACATCAAGAAGGAAAGCGAGTAAAGCAAGAAGGGATAAGAAATAGAATGCGCGCATTTTAATAGAGGGCTTTCATCTCATCCGTGTATGTTCTGTCTTCTTTATAAATGTACAGGGGGTTCTCAATTTTCATCTCTGTTCTTCCGTCCTTTATTGCCTCTACGAGCACCATCTTTGCCTCTGTCATAAGATTGGAATGAACAAATCTTAATCTTTTCGGTTCCATGTGTTTTTCCCTCAAGGCGTAAATAAGTTCCACAAGCCTTGACGGATGATAAATCATGCAGAATCTGCCTTTTGACCTCAGAAGCGAGCACGATGCCTGTATTAAATCTGTAAGTTTTAGCTCTATTTCATGCCTTGCAACAGCCTTTTCACCGGTAGGGCTTATAAGTCCTGTCTTCTGGCGCCTGAACGGAGGGTTTGATACAACGAGATCATAATCATTGAATCGGTGAATCGGTGAATCAGTGAATCGGTGATATTTGACATCCGCTTTGATCACTTTAACCCGTCTTTCAAGATTATTTAAAACAATATTCCTCCTTGCAAGTTCTACAAGGCTTTCTTGGAGTTCGATCAATGTAATCTCTGCTTCTGTGTATTGCTTTGCAAGCAGCAGTCCTACAATTCCTGAACCCGCGCCGAGGTCAGCAATCTTTTCTGCTCTGCGCAGGTTTACAAATGAGTACAGAAGAAGCGCATCTACAGAAAACCTGTAACCTTTCTTATTCTGATAAAGTTTTATATCGCGTATGGTGTCTAATGTGAAGTTCATAAAGTAAGCATATCCTGTACGTTATTATTTTTCTATCAATGTCAGAAGCTGGGCCATGTTGTCAATTAAAAAGTCTGCATTGCTGAGTGTTTCCCTTTTCCTGAATCCGTAAGTCACGGCAACAGTTCTTACGCCGGCGCCTTTGCCTGCCTGTATGTCAAAGTCGCTGTCGCCCACGATAACAGCTCTATGAGGCTCTATGCCGAG
>JACRGY010000006.1 GCA_016212165.1 Nitrospirota bacterium | reverse complement strand
TCAATCATTGCCGGCGTCGTTCCGAAATAATCACCGTCTATCTGAACATGCGCCCTGCCGTTAACCTCAATATTCTCTGCCTGGTGATAAGTTATGCCCTTAAATTTCAGGTGATTCCCCGTGACTATCCCGTAGACATATTTGAGAATATCCGCCCTGCTTCTGCCGTGCATTATTAAGGCGTAAAAGTTTTTTTTCGTTATATCTGCATCAGGCGCAATCCTGAAATTGCCTGCGTATTTTGATGTTTTACAGATTATCGCAGAGTATCCTTCGCAGGATTTGCCGTTCATGGTGAAGGTCAATTTATCAGGCGCCCATCTAAGCAGTGTCCTTAGCCCGCTCAAGATATATGCTCCTTTTCCGGAGTATCTTTTCATCTCATCCTTTATTCCGTAAACTGTTTCGCCGTCATATCCAATCCCTGCCATCAGAAGAAAGTAGCGAGTGATCCCGATAATATCGGGACTCGCCTGAGGCTGAGCGAGTGAGGAATCTTCAGATGTAAGATGCCTTGCTGTTATCTTTCCAAGAGACACAGTCTGCACTCTCCCGCTCAGAGCAATATCAAGAGCCTTTTGCACATCCTCAGATATGCCTAATTCTTTAGCAAGGACATTTGTTGTTCCGAGAGGGAGTATCGCCATTGGTATATTGGTGCAGGCAATGCCGTTAATTACCTCATTGTATGTTCCATCACCGCCTGCTGCGATGATTAAGAGTTTAGAGTCATGAGTTATGAGTTCTAAGTTTTTATCATTTTTTAACTCTGGACTCTTAACTCCAGACTCTGAACTAATCTGCCTTGCTAATGACTCAGCATCCCCTCTTTTTCCGGTCAGCAGCATCTCAACATTGTGTCCCTTGTTTTTAATGATGGCTGCTGCTTCATTGATTTTCCTCAGAGCATTCTTGCCTGCTGCGGGATTGCCTATAAGAAAAATAGTCCGCATTATCTGTATTTGAGAGGTTTTTTCTCAAAAGGTTTTTGTTTCGTCCCGCTTCTGCATTCTTTAATTGCTCTGATGGCTTCAGGTTTCATTCTCGCAAAGTGCCCTTCATCTCTTTTGGCAACTATTAGGAACTTTTCAAGATTGGGGACCGCTTCCTGACAGTTACCCTCTGCCTTGTATATAATGCCGATATGAAAGAGCACATCAGGTTTGTTGGGTTTTAATTGTTCAACAGACTTGAATTCCTTGAGCGCCTCTGTATATCTGCCCTCATTCTTTAACAGAAGACCGAGTGTGAAGTGGAAGAACGGGTTGGACGGATTAAGGGCTATCGCTGCCCTTATCTCTTTTTCCGCTCCTGCATTATTGCCCTTTTTCCGGTATATGGCGGCAAGCAGCATATGCGCCCTCTGGTTTTCAGGGTTGACCTTCAGAACTTTTTTCAAGGCGAGGGCTGCTTCATCAGCATCCTTGTCGCTCATTTCATGCACATCTCTTTTGACGTCAGTTGAATTAAGCAGTTTATGAACAAGGCTGCCCCAGAGTTTCTTAATCTCATCATTGGCCTCTTCTTTTGCAAGCACATTGCCCAGTTTCTTGCGTATGTCTTCAGCCTTTGATTTATCTTTTTCCGCGGAGAGTTTGCTTGTCAGGTTATCTCTTTCCTTTTTGAGTGACTCGTTTTCTTTCAGGGCGCCATTCAGCTGTTCTTTTATATCTTCATTTTTTCTGAAACTGTTAATATGCCCTATCAGGACGGCGGTATCTATTTTGCACCGCGCCCTTATGAATATTTCAGGATGCGCTGATGTGCCTTTCATATCTTCAGAAATGATGTCGGTTTCCACCACTCCTGCTGTATATGCCTTTATCTCGTCCTTTGCCAGAGCCATGTTTTTGACTTCTGTCAGGCTTTCCATGAAAGTGCCTGCCATCTCAAGCGCCTTTCTCTTTGCCTCCTGTGTGGCAATCCTCCTGGCGTCAATCTTGCTGTCATTGTCGCCCATAATATAGCTGCTTTCTGTTTCAATAATCTTGATCTCTGCTTTTACCAATACAGGCAGAGACATCAAAAACAGTGCACATAAAATAATGATTACTTTTTTAATCAGTCCTGTCATGTGTTGTCCCCCCCCGCTATTTTTTATTGATTATATAATGATAACAGGTTTTCTTTCCAGATAAGAGATTAATCCGGCAATGTCAGCGGGTTCCCTGATAAAGAATACCCTGCCTCCGTGCATTTCTCCTTTTCTCTTGATGCTCGGTATCCTCAGATACCCAAACCCCTTTGATGCGATGTACCCGGTAGTATAATCAGGATCATCTGAAATGCAGACCTCTGCGATAACATCAGGCCATGATGCCGCCTTTGAAGCGAGGATTAATGCCTCTTTTACGGTTGATGTATTTATTTTTTTCCCTGACAGTTTTTCTGACAGATTTTTCTCCGTTGATTTCTCAACTCCCATTCTTGATAGTCTTACGCCTCTTTCCTTGTCGGGTTCAACGCGCCTCCCTGATTTTGCGAGTATCAGCGATGCGCCCCGCATTGTCTTTTTTGAATTAAGAACAGCGAATCCATTGTCAATGGCTTTTTTCGAAATGCCGAGGGATTCCAGTTTCTGTGTTATGATTTTTATTGCTTTCTCGGGAGAGTCGCAGTCAAGCGTGATGACAGGCAGTAAGGGAATTGTTTTCGGCTTCTG
>JACRGY010000068.1 GCA_016212165.1 Nitrospirota bacterium | reverse complement strand
GACAAGCCAGCATGACAAAGAATGATTCCCGATCCCAAAGCTTCGGGAGAAATGACCACTTTTTAACGTTACACTATCTCTTCTAAACATTCTTACTGCCTCTTAGCGTATTTTGCAAAGCATATAGCTGTTGCCCTGTAAAATATATGGGCTAATTTTGAATAAGGAAGATAGACGAAAAGAGAGAATACAAAAACCAAATGGATAAAATAAATCGGGTAAGCCAATGCTGCTTTATCTGCCAGCCTTGTTACTTCTGCTAATATTCCCGAAACCACTATGGTGAATATAATAAATATTAAAAGCCAGTCAAAATAGCTTCCGATGCCGACTTTAGCTGCATTCTTAAATCTGTTTACAATCATCAGTAAAATACCTGAAAGAAGCGCAATGGCTCCAATGTTCCCAAAGAGTTTAACAGGGTGAACCAAGGGAAAAGGAGACTCCACATGCATGAAATCAATGTAAAGAACACCTATGGCAGTAGCAATACCCAGAAGCACAAAACCGTAAAACACCAGAAAGTGCGACAAGAATCTGTCTCTGCTTACAGTGCAATCCTTGAATCTGCTATGGCCTAAAAACTCTTTAGCTGTTTCAACTATACTGCCTGTCAAATTGCCTGAAGGTACTCCGCCTGTCTGCTTCATATCTTTCCAGAATTTCATAAGTCCCAGGATACCTATTGCAAAGCCGAAAATAAGGGCAGGCGTAAAGGTAAACTGGATTGCGTGAACTGAAAATAGGTTGGTAAATTTTATTTCGCCTTCAGGTATGCTATTAAACCCGCCAACAGCTAACAGTATTAAAGCCGGAATCAGGAAAATAATCGGAAAGAATATTTTACTGTTCACAAGCCCTGACATAAAACCCGGAACTGAATACTGACGTATGCTTTGTTTCCTGATTGCGCCAAGCACCTCGCCGGGTTTTGCGCCTCTTGGGCAATAAGCAGTGCAGTCATTACACTGGTGGCAGAGCCATACATCAGGATTGCCTTTGAATTTATCGCTGAGCCCCCACTGCGCCCATACCATCTCTTTTCTGGGAAACGGGTTATTGTCAGGAGTTACATTGCAAACAACTGAACAGGTCGCACATTGATAACACTTTTTGAGGGACTCGCCACCTGAGGAAATAACACCTTTTACAAAATCTAAATCAGGCTTTATTAATGTTGCATCAGCCATCTATTCCTCCACTTTTAAAGCATTCAGCATTCAGCGGTCAGCAGTCAGCTTTTTGGGGCTGAAGGCTGTCAGCTGAGAGCTGACAGCTATTTAGAATTCTTTAAACGGATTTGGTCCGATTTCTTCTACCCTCGCTACAAAGTCTTCTATCATCTGCGGCAGCTTGTCATATTCTGATATAGCAACCTGTACAAGCTGGCATCTGTCAGCCTCAAGCTGCAATTTGTCGAGTGTCTCCTTGACTTTACTGAAACGGTAGTTTGCAAGCTCACTGCCTTTTACAAAGTGGCATTGATAGTTCTCACCATACTTGCAACCGAGAAGCATAAGTCCGTCAATGCCCCTTGAAAACGCATCTGTAACCCATACCAGATTTGTCGAACCGAGACATCTGACAGGTATTATTCTCACCTTCGGATTTAATTTAATACGTTTTATCGCAGCGCTGTCTAACGCAGGATAAGCGTCATTCTCACATGCTAGCACTATTATCCTGAACTCATCTTCATCCACTTCTATGGACTTTATCATTGAACCGACTAAATCAACACTGAAGTCTTTGAACGATACTATCCTTTCAGGACATGCACCCAGACACGTGCCGCATCTGCGGCAGCGGTTGAGTCTGAAAAATGGAGTGCCTTTTTCATCCTCGTCTATTGCGCCGAACGGACATTCCTCTGTGCATCTCTTGCACGAGGTACACTTAATCATAAGAGGATCCGGGAATGTCACATCCCATGCCCTTGGATGAACTGCTATGCCTTTTGCAACATGTTCAACACACTGGATTGCCTTCAATGCCGCCCCAGCCGCATCCTCTGTTGCATCCGCCATAGTCATGGGCTGCTTTACACAGCCTGCTGCATAGATGCCCGTCCTCCTCGTCTCATACTGGAAACATATAAAGCCGGAGTCTGCAAATCCGTATGCGCCTTCAAGCGTTGGGATTTCAGGACCCTGACGGTAAGTAAGATTTAAAATGAAGTCAGGTTTCAACGTTGATTCAATGTAATTCTTCTTTGCGATATCGCCCTTCTTTTGCGCCTCTGTAAGTCCGTCGAGATATTCCTGCGGGGCGCGCGTGGCGGGCACTATGCCTGTTGCAAGGACAACAAGGTCAGCCTCAACCTTTATTTTCTCTCCGAGTAGAGTATTTTCGGCATCAACATAAAGATTGCCATTCACTGCATCACTAATGCCAGTTACTTCAGCCTTTGTTAATAAAACTCCGGGGTCATTCTGCATAGCCTTATAGAAAAGCTCTGCATGTCCCGGTGTCCTGATATCTTTATAAAAAATCATTGCCACTGCATCACTGTTTTTCTCTCTCACGTATTTCGCCTGTTTAAGCGAAGTTGCACAGCAGAACGAAGAACAATACGGAAGATGGTTCGGATCCCTTGAGCCTGCGCACTGTATGAAGGCTACCTTCTTTGCCTCTTTACCGTCAGACGGACGGGTTATCTTTCCCTTCTTTGCCATCTCTTCCATCTGGACGTTTGTGATTACATTTGGCTTGCCATATCCCAGGTGCTCAAGTTTTGAGGCACCATACGGTTTCCAGCCGGCAGCCATAATAACAGCGCCGACCCTCATAGTCTCGCTGTTTCCGTTGGTTCTTATAGTCACATCAAGGAGCCCGGGCTGACCATCTGTCTTTTCTATCACTGATGATTTATATACTTTAATATTCGGATTTGACTCTACCTCTTTAATCTTGCTGAAGACAATCGGCTCTTCCAGCTTCTCATAGGGATATTCTCTTGGAACCTGCTTGTAGAGTTTTGCGCCCCATCCTCCAAGCTCCGCCTCTTTCTCAACAAGCACTACCTGATAACCTGCATTGGCAGATTCAAGCGCAGAGGTCAATCCTGAAATGCCTCCCCCAATAACGTGTATGGTTTTACTCAGGTCTTGAAGTATATTCGGCTCAGGCAGGTCACTTTTTTGTGTCTTGATGAGCCCCATTACCATATAATCATCTGCAAGACTTTGCGCATCACTACTCATCGGTTCCTGGGTCCAGGCAATGAATTCACGCAAATTAACCCTCTCTGTTATTGTGCTGGGGAAGTCAAATTCTTCATATTTTACACGCGGTGAACATGCGCCGATGATTAAAGTATTTGTGCCTTCTTTTATATCGTTCTTAATAAGCTCCAATCCTTCTGGACTGCATAATACCTGATGCTCTTTTATAATATCTGCCGGGACCTTGCCCTTTGCTGCTGTTCTCGTTTTCAGCTTTTCTATATTAATAGATTCTCCGATGCCGCAGCCTTTGCAGATATATACCCCGAATTTCTTTTCCAT
>JACRGY010000067.1 GCA_016212165.1 Nitrospirota bacterium | reverse complement strand
GCCATGCCTGCCCAATCAGCATCCCGCAAAAGCTGATTCCGCATATACCATGACATCTCAAGGGCAGATACCTTCAGATGTTCCGAATCAATTTCTCTAACAGTTTCTTCAAGATGAAGCAAAGGCTGAAGCTCATTCCATCCTGTGCGCACCATGTCAGCATCCAGTATTTCGGGTAGTTCCCACGGCATAAACATGCCGCGGCGAAGCAAATATGCTCCCCCCCATGAACCACCGTATTCAAGCAGCCCTGCATATTTGGGAGAAGTGAAATATTTAAGGACAGGCGAAGTAATTCTTCTAAATCCCTTACCAATCCCGACCCAATCGGGACCAAGAAGATCAAATAACTTGACCATTTTCGGGATCTCTCTAAAACCGGGATAACTGCCGAACAATTCATCACCGCCCAATCCTGACATGGCTACCTTCAGACCTGTCTCAGCAGCAGCCCTGCTCACAAAATAGGTATTCACTCCATCAATTGAAGGCTGGTCCATTGCCTTTATCAAACGGGGGAATTCCATCTGAAAATCTTTTTTCGTCACCCATACAGTCCGGTGAACTGTCCCATAGTATTCTGCAACCTTTTCAGCCAGAGGTGCCTCATCATTTTCTGTTCCGTGAAATTCTTTAAATCCGAGGGTAACAGTATGGAGGTCTTTTATCCCTGATTCAACTGCGAGCGCTGTTAATGTAGTTGAGTCAAGCCCTGAAGAAAGAAAGACCCCTACAGGGACATCGGCTATCATATGGTGAGCAATGCTGTCAGACAATATTGAATGAATCATATCCGGCACTTGATCACGATTAAGCTGCCCGGGATTTTTAGTGATATTTACAAGCTCTTCAGAAATGTTGCAGTGCTTTTTAATCCGACCCTGCCCGTTTTCACCTACCCATAGATATGTTCCTGCCGGCAGTGCTCTGATACCATTAAATAAAGTATATGGCTCAGGAACCGATCCCCAGATAAAAAAGCCGACATGCCCTGCTGCGTCAGGAGACGAATCTATCGTTCGACTTTTAAGAAGTGCCTTTACCTGTGAGGCAGCTCTGAAGGTATATCCATTGTCAGCATAATAAAGCGGTTTTATGCCAAAAGGATCTCTCGCAAGAAAAAGTCCTCTCTTAGATTCATCCCAGATAGCAAAGGCATACATGCCGCGAAGGTCATGCAGCATCTCATCCCCTTTATCGGCATATAGATGAAGCAGCACCTCTGTATCACTCTGCGAATGGAAATAATACCCTTTTTTTTCTAAATCAGAGCGCAGGTCGCGGTAGTTATAGATTTCACCATTAAAAACTATATGCAGTCTTCCATTATAAGCAGTCATTGGTTGCGCGCCTGAACTCATTAAATCAATAATGGATAACCGCCTATGAGCAAGACCCACTCTTTTATCCTCTGAAATCCAGACACCCTCTCCGTCAGGTCCCCGGGATATCATTGCATCGCGGATGCTTAATAATTCATCCTGCTCAACAGGCGGTGAATTCTGATGGTAGGAAAATATTGCCGCTATTCCGCACATTTTAGTTGGAGATGTTGTAAACTCTTTGATATAGACTATATGGCATGCTTCTTACGGTTTAACAACTCATCAAAAAATCTGATGGTCTTAACCAATCCGTCCTTTAGCTTAACTTCCGGTTTCCAGCGAAGATTCTCTTTTGCAAGATTTATGTCAGGACAGCGCTGCACAGGGTCATCGCTCGGAAGCGGTTTGAACACTATCTTTGATTTTGAGTCTGTCATCTTAATTATCATCTGTGCAAGTTCAAGGATGGAAAATTCATCGGGATTTCCGAGATTTACAGGACCTGTAAAATCATCAAGACTGTTCATGAGTTTAACCAATCCGTCTATAAGGTCGTCAACATAACAAAAACTCCTTGTCTGTTTACCATCGCCGTAAACTGTAATATCTTCACCCTTTAGAGCCTGCACAATAAAGTTGCTCACCACACGTCCATCATTGGGATGCATTCTTGGTCCATATGTATTAAAGATCCTTGCCACCTTTATCTTCAGTTTATGCTGCCGGTGATAATCAAAGAAAAGTGTTTCAGCGCAGCGTTTGCCTTCATCATAACATGATCTCAGTCCGACAGGATTCACATTTCCCCAGTAAGATTCAGACTGGGGGTGAACCGTCGGGTCTCCGTATACCTCGCTCGTTGATGCCTGGAGTATTTTAATTTTCAACCGCTTTGCCAGCCCCAGCATATTGATGCTCCCATGCACAGATGTCTTTGTTGTCTGCACCGGATCAAATTGATAATGAATTGGAGACGCCGGACATGCAAGATTGTATATCTCGTCCACCTCCACATAAAGAGGAAAGCAAATGTCATGCCGTATAATTTCAAAGTACGGATTGGAGACTAAATGTGCAATATTCGCCCTGCGCCCTGTATAAAAATTGTCCGCACAGATAACCTCATGTCCTTCACTAAGAAGACTTTCACAGAGATGCGAGCCTAAAAATCCTGCGCCGCCTGTTACAAGAATCCTCTTACTTGAATAGCCGTTCATGATCTTATATCCTTTCCTGAAGTTAAATACCATTCGTAGCTCTTCTTAATCCCTTCTTTCAGAGTGGTCGCTGGCTGCCATCCCAGCGCCTTTATCCTTGATATGTCTGAAAGCTTTCTCGGCATCCCATCAGGCTTGGAAAGGTCGTGCACTATCTTCCCGCCAAATCCTGTCGTCTCTTTTATGAGGACTGCAAGGTCCTTTATCTTTATTTCCTCCTCGGTCCCGATATTCACGAATTCTCCCATGTCTTTATAGTCACAATTTCCCATTAGAAATATACAGGCATCTGCCATGTCATCTACATAGAGAAACTCTCTATAAGGCTCTCCGCTGCCCCATAGCTGAAGGTATTCACCGGTTATGCCGAACTTTGAGAGATAGAGGTCAATATCAGAATTACTTTTAAAATCCGGACAAAACCTAATTATATCCTCTTTTATATCATCATATTTTTTTTCTCTCAGAAGTTTAGCAAGATGGAATTTCCTTATGAGCGCCGGCAGGACATGCGAGGTCTCAAAATCAAAATTATCATTTGGCCCATAGAGATTTGTCGGCATCACAGAGATGAAATTTGTCCCGTACTGCTCGTTGTAATATCTACAGAGTTTGATCGCAGAAATCTTTGCCACTGCATACGGCTCGTTCGTAGGCTCAAGCGAGCCTGTAAGCAGATATTCCTCTTTCATAGGCTGGGGCGCAAGCCTCGGGTATATACATGACGAGCCGAGATTAAGCAGTTTCTTCACGCCTGTCTTACACGCAGAGTTAATTACATTGGCGGCTATC
>JACRGY010000066.1 GCA_016212165.1 Nitrospirota bacterium | reverse complement strand
GAGCATCCATGGAAGAAGTTCAATATAAGAGGGTTTATGGGGCACAATAACCACCGAGAAAACCCAATCGAGGCGGCGGCATAAAAACCGGACATTTCTATTTTGGTAGAAACAGGACATTTCTATTTTGGCTTGACAGATGATAAAACCCGTGATTGCCTTAGTTGGTTAAGACATGCTAAAATGATAAGAAATTTCCTGGGGGCAGGTTATGATAGAATATAAAATACCGATAGGCTTAACCTTTGATGATGTGCTTCTTATGCCTGCGAAGTCAGATATACTTCCAAGAGACGTTGATATCTCAACCAGCCTTACAAAAAAGATAAAGATAAATATTCCGCTCCTGAGCGCTGCAATGGATACCGTAACAGAGTCAGAGCTTGCGATATCAATAGCGCGTGAAGGGGGCATAGGAATAATCCACAGGGCGATGTCTCCTCAGAGGCAGGCTTCTGAAGTAGACAGGGTAAAAAAGTCAGAGAGCGGAATGATAATAGACCCTGTTACTATCTCTCCTGAAAAACCGATTTCAGATGCAATGGCATTGATGGAGAAATATAAGATATCAGGCGTGCCTGTTACAGTAAATGGCAGGCTTGTAGGCATACTCACTAACAGGGATTTGAAGTTTGAGACAGGAATGAATAAAAGAGTCGCGGATGTTATGACCAAACAGAAGCTGGTAACAGCTTCTGTAGGAACAGACCTTGATGAGGCAAAAGAGATTCTCCATAAATACAAGATAGAGAAACTCCCTATAGTTGATAAGGATTTCAATCTTAAGGGGCTTATTACCATCAAGGACATAGAGAAAAGGCGCAAGTATCCTCATGCATGCAAAGATAATGTCGGGAGGCTAAGGGTCGGTGCAGCAATAGGAGTTGGGGATGACAGCCTTTTCAGGGCAGACCTGCTGGTGAAAGCAGGGGTTGATGTTATAGCCATAGATACAGCCCATGGCCATACGAAATCTGTCCTGGAGGTCTTAAGGAAGGTCAAGAAAAAATTCAATATAGAAGTTATCGCAGGGAATGTTGCAACTGTAGAGGGCACGTTAGACCTTATAAGGGCCGGGGCTGATGCAGTAAAGATAGGGATAGGGCCGGGCTCAATCTGCACAACAAGAATAGTTGCAGGGGCCGGCGTACCTCAGATTACCGCTATAATGAACTGCGCTTCTGCGGCGAAGAAGAATAAAGTGCCGTTGATAGCAGACGGAGGCATAAAGTATTCAGGTGATATAACAAAGGCGCTGGCAGCAGGCGCACACTCTATTATGATTGGCGGCCTGTTTGCAGGAACAGATGAATCTCCGGGTGAAACGATTTTATATCAGGGGAGAAGTTACAAGGTCTACAGGGGCATGGGCTCATTGGGTGCAATGGAGCAGGGCTCGAAAGACAGGTATCAGCAGGCAGGCGTGGAAAGCAAAAAGCTTGTCCCTGAAGGAGTCGAGGGAAGAGTTCCCAACAAGGGCCCGTTATCACAGAGCATTCATCAGCTGATGGGCGGGCTTCGTTCAGGCATGGGTTACTGCGGATGCAAGAGCCTCAATGAACTGAGGCAGAAGTCAAGGTTCATAAGAATCACCAATGCCGGGCTCAGGGAAAGCCATGTCCACGACGTTGTCGTCACAAAAGAAGCGCCGAATTACAGGACCGAGTGGTAGTCAGACATTAAACCTGAAATTGATTATGTCCCCGTCTTTGACTTCATAGGTCTTTCCCTCAAGCCGCAGCAATCCTTTTTCACGCGCGCCAGCCATATTGCCGTGGGCAATAAAGTCATTGTATGAGACGACCTCTGCCCTTATGAATCCCCTCTCAATATCCGAATGAATTTTACCTGCTGCTTTTTGCGCATCTAATCCTTTTTTGATAGTCCAAGCCCTGACTTCATCTTCCCCAACAGTAAGAAAGGATATAAGCCCCAGCAAGTCATAACTTACATGTATCAATTTGTTCAGTGCAGGCTCTCCAATCCCGAGGTCATCCAGAAATGCCTTTGCTTCATCAGGAGGAAGCTGTGCTATTTCCATCTCTATCTTTCCGCAGAGGCTCAGTACCTTCACCTGCCTGCCTTTAAAAAATCCCTGAAGCCCGGAAGTTGCTGTCTTTGTCTTTTCAGAGTTCAGGTCCTGCTCTCCGACATTCAATACTACAAGTTCGGGTTTTATGGACATGAACTGAAGGTTCCTCATGGTCTTTTGTTCTTCCTCCGAGAAATCCATGTCTCTCAAGGCAGTTTCTTTTTCGAGGACCTCTTTGCATTTAACAAGGACTTTCTTTTCTGCCTCGTCAGGTTTTTTGCCTCTCTTTAAGCCCTGTTCCATCCTTTCAAGTCTTTTATCAACGAGTTCCAGATCTCCAAAAATCATCTCAAGTTCTACTGTCTCGGCGTCCCTGCGGGGATTTATGTTTTCCATGGGATGGATTATAGACGCATCTTCAAATCCCCTGATAACATGCACAATGGCATCGGCGTCTTTTATCAGGTCAAAGACCTTCCTGTTCTGCACCATATCTCCTTTTGTAAGGCCTATATAATCAACATACTCAACAGTTGCATTAGTCGTCTTCTTTGGATTATATATTTCAGTGAGTCTGTTCAGCCTCATATCAGGAACCTTTACCACACCCATGTGAGGCTCGGCAATAACAGTGGGATATATTGTTGTTTCGAGGTTTAATCCTGTCAGGGCATTAAATATTGTTGTCTTTCCTGAATTCGCAAGTCCGATGATAGCTATTTTCATTTTTTCTCCCTATTATAAAAAAGCAGGTTACATTTTAACATAAAGCAGGCTCATATCTTTCTGAAGATGCAAAATAGCCAGATAATATAAGCCTTTTTATCCTGTTGAATTCTGCCTGTGTCCTTGTCTATAATACAGCCGTATGGAAAGAGGAACAATCCTTTTATTGGAAGGCGAGGAACATCTGGCAGAGTCAGTGAAGCTGACGCTTGATAGCAATGGTTACGATACCTTAATTTCGAAAGACACGGAAAAGGGCATCGCTCTCTGCAATAAATTCAAGCCCGGCATTATCCTTCTGGATATGACCATGAATGGAAGCACAGACTTCATAAAGAAAATCAGGGAGCTTGATAATGAGAATGTAGAGATAATTCTGTTTATGAGCCAGGATGCTCCGTACTGCCCTGACCTTGGGGCCCTTCGCTATTTAAGAAAACCGTTTGAGATAGAAGATTTAATCTGCTCTATAAAGGAGGCAGAGGACAAGCTCGGATTAAGAGACGAGAGAAACAGGTTTCTTATAAAGCTGATGGAATATTCCGAGGGGCTGGAGAAGCTGGTAGAAAAAAAGACAGCCCAGCTCACTTCAGCCAACGAGAGGCTGAGGGCGCTGTCCGTGACTGACGACCTCACAGGCGCATACAACAGGAGATATTTTTTTGAGAGGCTTGAGGAAAGCGTAAACCAGGCAGCCCGCTATGGCCTTAAACTCTCGGTTATTATACTGGATATTGATAACTTTAAATCAATAAACGACTGTATGGGGCATCTTACGGGAGATTTCGTGCTCAGGGAATTCACAGCCCTTCTGAAGAATAACTTCAGAAAAGGGGAAACACTGGCAAGGTATGGCGGCGAAGAGTTTGCCGTAATACTTCCAAACACTGATGAGGCAGGCGGCTTAAAGGCTGCAGAGATAATAAGAAAGAAGGTTGAGTCTAAAGTTTTCTTTACCGGAACTGAGGCTATAAATATCACTGTAAGCATTGGGGTGGCAGAGTTTAACAAGGGGGTAAAAGACCTTGACGATGTTATTGTAAGGGCAGACATGGCGCTTTACAGGGCAAAGAATGCAGGGAAAAATATGGTTTCCTCTCTGCCCGGCAAAGATAAATCTGCTTAGTGCCCCGTCCAAAATAAACCACTCCCATAGAAACGGCTTAAGATTTTCCTGCCTGCTTTCTCAAAACAACCCTTGCGGTATGGTAATTCCAAGATGCTGGTATGCATTTTTTGTGGCGAGCCTTCCGCGCGGCGTTCTTTCAAGGAAGCCTTCCTGAAGCAGATAGGGTTCATAGACATCTTCAATAGTTTCTTTATCTTCCCGCATCGCAGCTGAGAGCGTATCAACACCAACAGGGCCGCCGTTGAATTTCTCTATGATTGTTGAAAGGAGCTTCCTGTCAATGTCATCAAGGCCTTTTTCGTCAACATCGAGAGAGAGCAATGAGTCCTTTGTTATTTTCAGGTCTATTGCTCCATCGCCTTTAACCTGTGCAAAGTCCCTTATTCTTCTAAGTAGCCTGTTTGAAATCCTGGGTGTCCCGCGCGAACGCATTGCAATCTCAAGGCTGGCATCATCCTTAATATCTATTCCGAGAATTCCTGCTGACCGCAAGACTATTTTTTTTAGTTCCAAAGGCCCATAGAATTCAAGCCTGTTTATTACACCGAACCTGTCTCTTAAGGGAGATGTAAGAAGCCCTGTCCTTGTTGTTGCTCCTATGAGTGTGAATTTCGGCAGGTTCAGTTTCAGGGTCCTTGCATTCGGTCCCTGTCCGATGATAATGTCGAGCTGATAATCCTCCATTGCAGGATAGAGCACTTCTTCGACAATCCTTGGAAGTCGGTGTATCTCATCTATAAAAAGTATGTCAAAGTCTGAGAGGTTTGTGAGTATTGCGGCAAGGTCGCCCGGCCTCTCAAGGACAGGGCCTGATGTGGACCTTATATTCACCTTAAGCTCGTTTGCGATTATTGCGGCAAGGGTTGTCTTCCCAAGCCCCGGCGGGCCGCAGAAAAGCACGTGGTCCAACGGCTCATTTCTCTGTTTCGTTGCGGTGATGAATACCTTGAGGTTTTCCTTAATCTTTTTCTGCCCCACAAAATCACTGAAAGTCCTGGGCCTCAGATTAAGTTCAAAAGAGATATCCTCATCCTTTATGTCAGGGGTTAAGGTCCTTTCCTGCTCGTCGTCTTTGCGGATCATGCGTTTTCCTCTCCTGCGCCTTTTGTCAGGTATTTCAGGGATTCCTTAAGAAGGCCCTCTATTCCTTTAATCCCTTTTTTATAAGCCATTTCAAGGGACGCCTGTGCATCTGATTTTTTATAACCGAGATTGACAAGGGCTGAGAGGGTATCTTCAAAGACCCTGTCTTTTGGTTTTTCCGCTGAAGGAAGTTTGTCCCTGAGTTCGAGTATCAGCCTGTGCGCTGTTTTTTTGCCAAGTCCCGGTATCCTGCAGAGAAGGGCCACATCTTCTTTTTCTATAGCCTCAACGAAATCATTACGGGATATGCCTGAGAGTATGTTCAATGCCATCTTCGGGCCGACGCCTGTTATCCCGAGAAGTGTTGTAAATATCTTTTTTTCATCCTCTGTTGAAAATCCGTATAATTGCAGTGCATCTTCCCGCACGTGTGTGTAGGTATGAAGAAATACACTGCTCCCTTCTTCGGGCAGGGCTGAGAGGATGTTCAGGGGGACATTTACATGATAGCCAACGCCGTTGACCTCAACAATGACATTGTCGGGCCTTCTCGAAATCAGTCTTCCTCTTAGTGAGCCTATCATCCCCTTATTTCGTACAGGAAAGAACTGTCTTTGAGCGGTTTGTTTTGCCGGCAGTCCATAAAATCTACTCCAAAAATAAAGAGGCAAAATCCTCGGAGCGCAGCGAGAATGAGCGAAAAGATTGTTCCTTCCTGTGGGTATGAGTTCATAACGCTATGCCTCGCTAAGCTGCATCGAGATAACCTTTGATATCCCGGGTTCTTCCATTGTTATCCCATAGATGTAGTCAGACGCTTCCATTGTTACCCTGTTATGGGTTATGACTATGAACTGGATAGCGTTTGAAAGTTCCCGCAGCATATTTGCAAACCTTGCCGTATTGGAATCATCCAGAGGCGCATCTGCCTCGTCAAGGATGCAGAGGGGGGTCGGTTTTATAAGGAAGCTTGCAAAGAGGAGCGAGAGGGCTGTAAGCGCCTTTTCCCCGCCTGACATAAGGGTTATGTTCTGGAATTTTTTGCCCGGCGGCTGGGCGATGATGTCAATCCCTGTTTCAAGGATATTATTTTCATCTGTCATGATAAGCTCGGCCTTTCCGCCTCCGAACAGTTTAACGAAAACATCTGAGAATTTTACTTTTAATTCCTCAAATGCCTCTCTCAGTTTTTTCTTTGTTGTGCTGTTTATTTTTGTTATGGCCTCTTCAAGCTCTGCTATGGATTTACTAAGGTCTTCCTGCTGTTTTGAAAGAAACTCGTACCTTGTGCTGAGTTCTTCATATTCCTCAAGCGTGCCGAGGTTTACCTGCCCGAGTTCCTGTATCTTTGTTCTCAGTTCGTTTAAGCGTTCTTCATCCTCGGGCAGCAGAGGCTCGGCATCCAGTGTGTCTATTTCAGCGCCGTAGTTCTGTCTTATATTTTCGGTAAGGTTTTCGAGCCTCATCCTGTGTTCGGTCTTTTCGATGTCAAGTTCCGATATCTTTGCTGAAAGAGAGTCTACATCATGCCTCAGTGTCTTGATGCCCTGCTCGTATGCAAGAAGTTTCTGGTTATTCTGTTCAATGGTCTCTTTTTTTGCGGATATCTTTTCCCTGAGTCCGTCTGCATTCAGCACCATGCCCTTAATCTTTGCCTGGTGTCCGCCTGTCTCTTTTTCTCTCTGTGCTATGCGGTCTTCAACTGACATTATCTCTTCATCTACAGAAGTGTTTTTCTGCAACAGTTCTTCTATAGCAGCGCCGGTTGTGTCCTTTTCTTTCTGTATTGACTCGGTTTTTTCACTGAGGGATGTTATTGAGAGCCTCAGGTCTGTTATATGGGCGCGCTGTTCTTCATAATTTGTTTTTTCCAGGGTTATCGTTGCGAGAAGGTCTGACATGTCTTTTTCCGTAATATGTTTTTTTGATTCTCCTGCGTTTATTACGGTTTCCTTTTCGAGGAGCAGTTTTTTGACCGCTTCTTTTTCCCTTGCAATCTCTTCAAGCTCTATCGAGAGGTATGCAAGTTTTCTGTCTATCCTTTCTTTTTCTTCCCTGTAGTTTTCAGAAGTGAGCTTGGAAAGCGACATCTCTTTTTCCGTATTAACAATTACAGATTCGATGTCCCTGATGCCTGATTCTTTCTCCGCAATCCCCAGCTGCAGCCTGTTAAAGTCTTCCTGCATGCGGGCAATGAAAATTTTCTTCTGCTCAATGGTTTCCTCAATCTCCCTGATTTCCCTTTTTCTTTTCAGGACCCCTCTGCCCTCTCCGCCGATAACTGCCCCTGAAGGTTCCGATATCTCGCCGTCAAGAGTTACAAGCAGTGCCTTAGTCCCTGATTCTCTTATTGCAAGGGCTGTTCTCAGGTCCTTTACTATCAGGACATTGGACAGAAGGTTTTTTGCTATGCCTGCAAACCCGGCATCTACCTTTACGAAATCTGCTGCCCTGCCTATTATGCCTGCAGGCACATCTGCCGCGTCCTCCACTGCTTTTGGGGCAAGGGGCATGAAGGCCATCCTGCCGATGCCTTTTGCCTTTAATGTTGAATTGGCAAGTTCAATATCCTCAGGAGATTTAAGTATAAAAGAATTGATTTTTTCCGAAAGGGCATTTTCAACGGCCTTCTCATATTCAGGTTCAACGCTGAGGATATCAGAGAGAGACGAGATGATGTGGAGATTTGACCCCTCAGAAAGAATTTCACGGGTTGGGGCGTCCAGGATGAGTTCTCTCAGGGATTCCAGGCGGGAGATGTTTGAGGCGATATCTTCCTTTGTCCCTGATAATTGATTTCTGAGATTCTCTGTTTTTTCTCTGGCTGAAGAGAGTTCCGAGATATACAGGCCCTTCTTTTCATTAAGCATGAGGATATCATTGTTTTTATTCCTGAGCGAACCCTCAACGTCGTTTATGGATGAGTCTATTTCATTAAGGGCCCTCCTTGAATCTTCAGACTCTTTTATCAAGGCAGCCTCTTTCCGCTCTAATGCCTCAAGCGAGGCCTGCATCCTGCCTGTTTCATTCCTGAGATTGCTCAGTTCTTCGGATATCCTGAAGATTTCTCTCCTGTTTGCCTCTACTATGTTTTCTTTTTCCCCGAGTTCATTTTCGAGCGTTTCAATCAGGTCATTCTTGGCCTTAAGCTCTTCTTTAAGCCCTTCTATATCTGCAGAGAGCTTTATTTCAATACTCTTCAGCTCTTCCTGTTTTTGGGATAGCTCTGCTCTTTTTGTCCCGAACTCGTTTTTCTGGGAATGCAGTTTTACAAGATATTCTTTCAGGTTATCACTGTCGGTATTTGATACGGCAATCAATCTCTCGGTCTCGGCTATTGCCTTTTCTATATCCCTGAATTCCTGCTGGAGAGTTTCAAGAAATTTTTCTTTTTCAAGGAGTTCGATGCGGTCTTTTTCTGTGGTATTTTCTATGCCTGTGAGTTCTGCCCTTTTTAATGCTTCATTTTCTTTGAGGGCGTTATATTCAGTAAGTATTTTTTCCAGAGATTCTTTAAGGTCCTGGTAGTCCTTTTTTGCAACCTTCAGTTCTATGGCCCGCATCTCGGCTGACAGCTTCTTATATCTCTCTGCCTTTTTTGCCTGCCGGTCAAGGGCGTTTATCTGTCTCTTTACCTCAGAGACAATATCGTTAATTCTCTGGAGATTAAATCTTGATGCCTCAAGCTTGTTTTGAGCCTCTGTCCTTCTCACCTTGTATTTCATTACGCCTGCGACTTCCTCTATCAGGAATCTCCTGTCCTGAGGCTTTGAGCTGAGTATTGCCGCTATCCGGTCCTGCTCGAGTATTGAGTAGCTTTTGACCTCGAGCCCTGTGTCAAGGAACAGGTCCTTTATATCCTTTAGCCTGCATACGGCTTTATTTGCCATATACTCACTTTCACCTGACCTGTAGAGCCGTCTTGTGACGGATGTCATATTCTGGGCATCATCTCCGTTGTCCTGGGTTGGATCGCCTATTCCTGACATGACAAGGGTAACCTCGGCCATGCCCTTGGGTTTTTTTGTTGCGGAGCCGTTGAATATCACTTCTTCCATTTTCTCGCCCCTCAGGCTTTTTGCGCTCTGCTCGCCAAGGACCCAGCGGAAGGAATCAACTATATTGCTCTTGCCGCAGCCATTGGGGCCGACTATGCAGGTTATCCCCGGATGGAGATTGAACGCAGTTCTCTCGGAGAAAGACTTAAATCCTATAAGTTCGATTTTTTCTATTCGCATAAGAAATAAAGAAATATTGAATTTGCCTCATGTAGTATAACCTAAGAATTTATTCATGACAAGTCTGTTTGTTTGACCCCTCATTATTTCTGTGTCATAATAACAACATGCCCAAAAAAATCATAGTAATAATGCTGGTTTTCTCTGCTTTTTCGTGTATACCAAGGCATACAGAAACACGGACGGAAGTGCCTTTTTTTTCGAAAGATGCCTATTATAATTATATGCTGGGTTACGAAGCGGAGATTTCCGGCAGATGGGAAGATGCATTAAAATACTATTCAAATGTCCTTGATATAGATCCAACATCGCCTTATGTCAGGACACAGATGAGTTCCATGCTGTTAAGGACAGGCAAGGTTTCTGACGCCATTGCAATGGCAGAGGAGATATTGAAGACAAATCCTGATAATGTCCCTGCCCTTATGCTGCTTGGTGAATTATATAACAGCCAGAAAAATACTGACGGGGCAATAAAAATTTTTGAGAAGGTGCTGAAACTGGCTCCGGCGCAGGATGATGCATACCTCTACCTGGCTGTCTTGTATGCCGCAAAACACAGAAATGACGAGGCAATCGCCGTTCTTGATGCCCTGCTTAAGATAGATTCTGATAATGTCATGGGGCTGTATTATCTCGGCCTCATAAATATTGATCTGGAGGCTTATGATAAAGCTGCGGAATATTTTAAGAGGGCGGTTGCGATAAAACCTAATTTTGATGCTGCTTACGTTAACCTTGGAATAATAAGCGAAATAAAGGAAGACCTGAAACAGGCAGAGGAATATTACAGGCAAAGCACGGCGATTAATCCTCATAACACCATTGCACTTGAGCGGCTCACTCAGATTTATCTCAAGGAAAAAACAGTTGATAAGGCCATAGAGCAGCTCAGGAAGATGAGCCTTCAGGAACCGGCCAATGTGGATGTGCACAGGAGGCTCGGGTTTCTCTATATCGAAGAAAAGCAGTATGAAAGGGCAATAGAAGAGTTCAGGATTGTCCTTGAGGCCAATCCTGCGGATGTGCCCGCCAGATACTATATGGCGATTACCCTTGAGGAAATAGACAGGTATAAAGAGGCAATGGAAGAGTTCAAGAAGATAGTATCTCTGAACCCCAAGCACATAAATGCGTTTCTTCATCTTGGATTTATCTACTCAAAGGACGGGCTGAATGATGAAGCAGCGAAGATATATGAAGAGATATTGAGCTTTGAGAAAGGCAAGCCTGAGATATATGTATACCTGGGGTTGAGCTACATGCAGATGAAGGACTACAAGAAGACAGAGGCAGTATTTTCAGAAGGCCTGGGGCTTTTCCCTGATGACGCCGAATTGAATTTTAATATGTCGGTATTATATGAAAAGACAGGCAGGTTTGATGAGATGGTCAAAGCCCTGAAGCACACAATCGGGGTAAATCCTGAACACGCTGATGCGCTTAATTATCTCGGGTACAGTTATGCAGATAAAGGCATAAATCTGGAAGAGGCATTATCTCTTGTAAAAAAGGCGCTTGATTTAAAACCTGGCAGCGGCTATATAGTTGACAGCCTGGGCTGGGTCTATTTTAAGATGGGGCAATATGATGAGGCAATAGAAACTCTCAGGAAGGCCGTGGAGATAATAAATAATGACCCTGTAATATACGAACATCTTGGAGATGCATACTTTTCCGGAGGGGATAGCCAAAATGCGCTGGATGCATGGAAGAAGGCTGTCGAGCTCCATGAAAAAGAAGAGGGGCTTAAGGAAAGGGTAGAGAAGAAAATTCAAGATTTTAAATTAAAAATTAAATGATGAAGCGCCCGGCCCTCAGCAATCAGCAAATACCCAGGAGGCTTAAGGCTGACAGCTTATAGCTGAAAGCTATCTTATGTTCACCCTTAAGACACCTGCAAAGATAAACTGGTTTCTATCAGTCCTGCGAAAGAGAGAAGACGGATATCATGAGATATCGAGTCTCATGCAAAGCGTTGCTCTCTATGATTATCTCACGTTCGAACAGTCTGAAAAAATCGGGATAATAACGGATGCTGAAATATCATTAGAAGAAAACCTTGTTTATAAGGCGGCAGTTCTTATTAAAGAAAGGCTGTCAGTCAAAAAGGGCGCAGTTATAACATTAAAAAAAGAGATTCCCATGTCTGCAGGCCTCGGAGGAGGAAGCAGTGACGCAGCATGCACACTGACGGGGTTGAACAGGCTGTGGGGGCTTGAGCTAAGCAAGGACGAGCTTGCAGGTTTAGGGGGCATGCTCGGCTCTGACATACCCTTTTTCTTTAAGGGGCCTTTTGCTGCAGTTGAAGGCAGGGGGGAGATAGTTACGCAGTTAAATGCCAATACCCCTAACATTATTCTGCTTGTAAAGCCAGATCTGAGTGTATCAACAAAATGGGCCTATTCAGAGATGAGCAGGGCATTGCGAATCGAAACAGGGTTACTGCCGGAGTTGACAAAGAAAGAGAATAATATTAAACTTTTCAGTCAAACCCTCGATAGGCAGGATTTTAAATCCATTGCTGTTATGATGAAAAACGACCTTGAAATTCCTGTTATCAGGGAATTTGAGGTTATAGGCGAACTGAAGGACAGGATGCTTGCAAACGGGGCACGGGCCTCCCTGATGAGCGGAAGCGGGCCAACTGTCTTTGGCGTGTTTGACAGCAGGGAAACAGCAGAAAGGGCTGCCGGGGCAATGAAGCCCAATTGGTGCAGGGTTGTTGAAACGCTAACTTAGGTGAAATAGCTTAAGAAGTTCAAAAAGGTTAAGAAGAAATTGACCTGTTTAAACTGTTTAAATTATTTAAACTATTTAAACTATTTAAACTATATTATAATGGGGCGTCGACAAACGGCAAGTCAGGAGATTTTGGATCTCCCATATGGAGGTTCGAATCCTCCCGCCCCAGCCAGCAATAGCGTTTAAAGCGTTATTGGGTTATAGCGTTTATCGCGTTAGTCTTTGTGCTATGACGCCTTACGCTTAACGCATAACGAACATTGGAGGGAAAATGCATAATGGAATAAAACTTCTAACAGGGAATGCAAGCAAAGGGCTTGCAAAAGAGGTCGCCGAATATCTCGGGATACCTGTATGCGAAACAACAATAACTTCATTCAGCGATGGCGAGATTATGGTTCAGATAGATGAGAATGTAAGGGGGTCGGATATATTTGTTTTGCAGTCAACATCTACTCCTGTTAATGACAATATTATGGAACTCCTGCTGCTGACTGATGCCCTGAAAAGGGCGTCTGCAGGAAGGATAACCGCAGTCGTCCCTTATTATGGATATGCAAGGCAGGACAGAAAGGTGCAGCCGAGAGTTCCAATATCCTCGAAGCTTGTGGCTGACCTCATAACCGTTGCCGGCACGAACAGGGTTTTGACGGTTGACCTGCATGCAGGCCAGATACAGGGTTTTTTCAATATCCCTGTTGATCATCTTTATGCATCGCCTGTCCTGCTCGATTATATAAGGCAATGTGATTTTAAAGACCTTGTCATAGTTTCTCCTGATGCAGGGGGTGTGGAGAGGGCCAGGGCATTTGGAAAGAGGCTTAATGCCTCGCTGGCCATAATAGATAAAAGGCGGGAGAGGGCAAATGTATCAGAGGTGATGAATGTTATAGGAGAGGTTAAAGGCAAGGAAACAATTATTCTCGATGATATGATAGATACGGCAGGCACAATTACCCAGGCTGCATCTGCGCTTAAGGAGAAAGGCGCCAAAAAGGTGCTGGCGGCATGCACACACGCTGTGCTCTCAGGGCCTGCTATAGACAGGATTAATAATTCAGTTATAGAGGAGCTGATTGTAACTAATACGATACCATTGGACAGTAAAAAGGAAAAATGTAAGAAGCTCAAGGTATTGAGCATTGCGCCTCTGCTCGGTGAGGCCATAAAAAGGATTCATGAAGAATCTTCGATAAGTTCGCTTTTTGTATAAACCCGCTTGAAAAATTTCCTGCGGGGTAAAGGAGGAATAGATGGAAAGGGCTACACTAAACGTAGAAAAAAGAGATAAGGCCGGAAAAGGCATTGCCAGGTCGCTCAGGCGGCAGGGGATGATACCCGCGGTTATTTACAGGGATGGAGGTTCGCTTCCGATATCTATCTCGAAAAAGGCTATGGCAGAATTTATTGACGCTACATCAGGGGAGCACACAGTTGTTAATCTCAACTTCTCGGATGGTGACAAGAAGCTGGCAATCCTTAAGGAATTTCAGCTGGATCCGCTAAAAGGAGATATCCTGCACACTGATTTTTTTGAGGTTTCTCTGACAGAGAAGGTAACCGTGAATGTGCGAATTATGACAATTGGTGAGCCGATTGGTGTCAAGCGTGACGGCGGCATCCTGCAGCATGTGCTCAGGGAGGTGGAAATCGAATGTCTGCCTGATAAGATCCCCGGCCATTTTGAGATTGATATATCAAAGCTTGAGACAGGACAGGGCGTGCATGTGAAAGACATCAGTATCGGAGAAGGCATAAAGGTGCTTACTGAACCTGATGAGATTATTGTCAATGTTATTGTTCCTGCTGTTGAGAAAGAAGAGGCAGCGCCTGCTGAAGGTGTTGTTGCAGCTGCTCCTGAAATGGTAGAGCCTGAGGTCGTAAAGAAAGGCAAGAAAGAAGAAAAAGAAGAGGGAGCGGAGAAAACAGAGAAAACAGAGAAAAAAGGGAAGGTGGAGAAAAAATAGTTGTGGGCTATAGTCGGACTCGGCAACTATGGCAGTAAATATGCAAAGACCCGGCACAACCTTGGTTTTATGGTGCTGGATACAATTGCTGATTTTCTCGATACAGATTTAAAAGAAAAGAGAGATTATCTGATAGGAAAAGGCTCTATGGAAGGAGATGGTGTTTTCCTCATAGAGCCTTTGACGTTTATGAACAACAGCGGACTTGCTGTAAGAGACGTTCTTAAGAAACACAATATTCCTCCCGAAAATCTGATAGTGATACATGACGACCTTGATATGGAAACAGGGAAACTAAAGATTAGAAAGGACGGCTCCTCAGGCGGGCACAGGGGAATAGAGTCAGTAATCCAGAACATCGGCACAAAGGAATTTATAAGAGTGAAGATTGGCATTGGCAGGGAAATCGGGACGCCGGCTGAAGATTATGTCCTCAGGAAATTCAAAAGGGATGAACTCCCATAAATCAAGGATGCCATTAAACGTGCAGCAGATGCCATTGCCGTGATTGTCTCCGAAGGTGTTTCAAGGGCGATGAACAGATTTAATGTGAAGTAGGTTTTTATTATCTTGACTAATTGGTAGGGGACGTGTTACTCTAAGTCTAGAATTTTAGAAGTTTTTGCAGTTTATGAGGCCACAAAGACTTTTCAACTTTGTGGTTTTTTTATTTGTTGAGACCTTCTGAGATTTGAGTTTATAAAAAAGGAGGTAAAAGAAATGGCTAATGGAACAGTAAAGTGGTTTAATGACGCAAAAGGCTTCGGTTTTATTACAAGCGAAGACGGCAGCGATGTATTTGTCCACCACACTTCAATCCAGGGCAACGGCTTTAAGAGCCTTGCCGAGGGTGACTCAGTGAGTTTTGATACCGAAAAGGGACCGAAAGGCCCCAAGGCAATCAATGTGGCAAAACTGTAATTGACTTGCAAAATTCCCCTTGCTGAAGAAGCAAGGGGGATTTTTATTTTTAGCGGCGGAAATTAATATGCCTGCATTAAATTCCTGAGGGCAATAAAAAAGGGAGGCATGAACTGCCTCCCTTTTTTATATCTTTGCTAAAATTTTTAAATATCGTAATACAGGAAGAACTCGTATGGGTGAGGCCTCAATCTTAATGCATCTACTTCCTTGGACCTCTTGTAGCTTATCCATGTCTCTAAGGCATCCTCTGTGAAAACATTTCCTTTCCTAAGGAAATCATTGTCAGCCTCAAGATTATCCAATGCCTCTTCAAGGCTTGCAGGCATTGTCGGAACAGATGCAAGTTCTTCAGGCCCAAGCTCATAGATATCCTTGTCGAGAGGTTCGCCAGGGTGTATCTTGTTCTCTATGCCGTCCAACCCTGCCATGAGCATCGCTGCAAACGCAAGGTATCCATTGCATGAAGGGTCAGGGAACCTGACTTCGGTTCTCTTTGCCTTGGGGCTTGCGGAATAGGTCGGTATCCTTATGCATGCTGAACGGTTTCTTGCTGAGTATGCGAGATTTACAGGCGCCTCAAACCCAGGGGTGAGTCTCTTATATGAATTTGTTGTAGGATTTGTAAGCGCAGCGAGCGCCGGAGCATGTTTCAGTATTCCGCCGATATAGTAGATCGCAAGCTCGCTCAAGCCGGCATAACCATTTCCTGCAAACAAAGGTTTGTCCTTTTTCCATATGCTTTGGTGCACGTGCATGCCTGAGCCGTTGTCGCCGAATAATGGTTTTGGCATAAAGGTTACTGTTTTATTGTGCCTCTTTGCCACATTTTTGATTATGTATTTAAAGAGCATCAGTTTATCAGCCATTCTGACCATCGAATCAAATCTCATATCAATCTCTGCCTGTCCTGCTGTTGCAACCTCATGGTGTTCTCTTTCAATGTAAATGCCGCATTTCTGCATCTCCATGACCATCTCTGTCCTGAGGTTTACCTGGCTGTCTGTCGGAGGCACAGGGAAATAGCCTTCCTTGTGTCTTGGTTTGTAGCCAAGATTAGGGTTCTCTTCTTTTCCTGAATTCCATATCCCCTCAACCGAGTCGATGAAATAGTATCCGCTGTTTGAGTTCTGGGCAAATCTTATATTATCGAAAATAAAGAACTCTGCCTCAGGTCCGAAATAGGCTGTATCGCCTATACCGGTTGATTTGAGATAAGCTTCTGCCTTCTGAGCAATATACCGCGGGTCTCTGGAATAGAACTCTTTTGTTATCGGATCTACGATATTGCAGATCAGGCTTATTGTCGGATACTCCATAAAGGGGTCCATAAATGCAGTTGTTGCATCAGGAATTATGAGCATGTCTGATGTGTGAATCGCCTGCCATCCCCTTATTGAAGAGCCGTCAAAACCAAGCCCCTCTTCAAATATCTCCTCTCTTAATTCTGATATCGGAACAGCAAAATGCTGCCAGATTCCGGGAAAATCAAGGAATTTGAAATTTGCCATAACAGCCTTGTTTTCCTGAGCCATTTTGATTACGTCCTTTGGTGTCATTTTTCCTCCTTTAATTTTTTAGCTGTTAGCTGTCAGCTATCAGCCGATAGCTTTTATACCGCTGCTTCTCCGCGTTCTCCTGTCCTTATTCTTACGGCATCTTCAATGGGATAGACGAAAATCTTCCCATCGCCTATCTTGCCTGTCTTTGCTGCTTTTTCTATGGCAGCTACGACTTTTGAAGTCAGGTTGTCAGATGTCACGACTTCTATCTTAATCTTCGGGATAAAATCAACTACATACTCAGCGCTTCTGTATAATTCAGTGTGGCCTTTCTGTCTGCCAAAACCCTTGACCTCTGTAACTGTCATGCCTTGAATGCCGATTTCATTCAGAGCATCTTTTACTTCATCGAGCTTGAAGGGTTTTATAACTGCTTCAACCTTTTTCATGTATCACCTCCTGTTATTGTGTTTATCGCGTTATAGGGTTTATAGCGTTATTGCGTTACGCTATAACTCTTAACGCCCTACGCTATAACGCTTTTAAAGAATGCCTTATAAAAATTCACGGCTCTGCCGTGATACGTTTCATAAAATTTTTCAGTATCAGTCTTTATCTCATTCATATCCACTGGTTCGTTCTTCAGCCAGTCATACACCATGTCTTTTGTCACCTCTATATGAAACTGGAATGCATAGGCATTATCCCCATATTTGAATGCCTGGTTTGGATACAGGCTTGATTTTGCAAGCCTCTCGGCTCCTGAGGGAATGTCAAATGTCTCTCCATGCCAGTGAAACACCTTAAACTTTTTCCAGAAATCCCCTGCCTTTGGATGCAACGCAATTTTTTTCATCATAGTATCTCTTATACCCGCCTCTGTAAGCTCAATGTCATGCCAGCCGATTTCCGGTGCCGGGCCTTTATAAACCTTTGCCCCGAGAGCCTTTGCCATAATCTGGGCGCCCAGGCATATACCAAGAATTTTTTTATTGGCTTTTAAGAAATCTCTGACGAGCTCTTCTTCTTTTTTTATGAACGTATATGTATCGCTCTCATTCACGCTCATCGGGCCGCCCATTATAACAAGCGTGTCAAACATTGCTGTATCAGGGACTGTTTCGCTTCCAAGCTCTATGACCTCATAAGGTACATTATTTTCTCTGAGAAAATCCACAATACTTCCCGGGCCTTCTGTCCTTATATTTTTCAAAATTAAGATTGACATTGCAGTTTGCAATTACAATAAGCATGCCAATAACAATGCATTGATAAATAAGGCTATTTGATTTGAACCGTGTTGGAATTGCCTGTTTTTTAAGCAGAGAGTGATTAATAAACAGGCAGAATGTGTGTCTATCGCTTTTTAATATTAATTCCTAAGCCGTCATTCCCGCGAAAGCGGGAATCCATCCCGGGAAGACTGGATTCCGGGTCAAGCCCGGAATGACAATCAAAGGAAAGAGGCTTCTAACGAATTTCTTTTTTCTCCCCCCGCACGGAGGAGGCGCTCAGCACCTTCAAAGACTGCTTGCTACAATCTTTTTTGTATCTTCGGCAATGACGTGGCACTCAACCCGGGTGAGCTGATTTTTGAAATTGCTTTCGAGCTTTCTCTTTGCAACGCGGCATATCTTTCTAAGGACATCAAACCTTTTGCCGTAGTACAGCCATGGGAAGATGTCATTTATGTCCGAGGCCTTGAAAGGCTGAAGTTCCTGCGAGCTGACCCCGTTGTTTTTAAGGAGCGTAAATACATCGCCGATAATTGGCCTCGATGCCTGCCATAGAGAAACCTGTAAAAGATTGGCCCAGTTCAGGACTACGTGAATTTTTCCGGAATGGGTTGTTAAAGAATTGCAGGTGTTAATAATGTTTGAAACAGCAGCAAAAAGATTTACTGTCTCATCTGTGGTTACATATGCGCTGTCACTGAAACGGAACAGTTCTTTGTGCGCCTGTTCTGCTGTCATACTGTCGCAGAGTATTAGTTCTATATTATCCTTGATATTTTCTATGGGGATTAAAATAGACATTGAAAAAGTTTAACATAACAGGCCGTCAAAAAGAAGGCGCCTGCCGGCATAGGCGTAATCTGTTATACTTTACAATGTCCGGTATCCCTAAACTAAGAGGGCATCACCTCATCTGCCTGCACTTTTTCAACGGCAGGGGCTATAACCGGGAGTTTGTTGAAAACCTGAAGAATATACTGAAAAGGACCTCGGAATTAGGAATGGAGATTTCCCTGGGAGCCGATGATATATGCCGGAGTTGTCCTCATCTGAGGGGCGGAAAATGTTCATCCGATGAAAACTCCAATGATGAGATAGTGGAGATGGACCAGTTTGCTCTTGGTTTGCTTAAGAAGGCCCCGGGCGCTAAAACAAAATGGCATGGCATAAAAGAAATAATCCCTGAAATATTTAATTTTTGGCTTGAGAGATATTGTAAAAAATGCTCGTGGAAAGATGTATGTGAAGAGGACCCCTTGTACAGAGAGTTTAAATATGGAAAAGACCGCAGATGAACTAAAAGAGGCTTTTGATTCAGTAAGCCCATATATACAAAAGCACACGTCTCAGGTCTGCCCTTCATGTCCGAAGGTCTGCTGTATTGACAGGCACGGCAGATACGAGGAGAACGACCTTATTTTTATTGCTGCCATGCGTTTAGATAATCTTAATTGCGAGTCTGACAGGCCTGATACCGATCCCTGCAGGTTCCTCTCAGAAAAGGGCTGCTCATTGCCGAGATACAGAAGGCCTTTCAGATGCACATGGTATTTCTGCGAGAAGCTGCTTGATTCGATGAAGGATGACGGTGCCAGGGAATATAAATCTTTTATATCTGCTTTGCAGAAATTGCAGGGTTTAAGGCAGAAACTGATGGAGATGAATTCAGCATGACTATCTTTCAGGCAATATATTTATCAGGCAATAGGATTAGCCTTTCGCTCATTCTCGCTGCGCTCCGAGGATTTTGCCTCTTTATCTCCAGAATTAAATTAGCTTAGGACTATCGGCAAAATAAACCGCTCAAGGCCAATCCTATTGCCTGTTTTTAGATGTTTTGGGGTGTATAATAAGTATATGAAAGCTGCAATCCTCATAACCTTTCTTTTCTTTGTCTTTACAGGGAATGCGCAGGCTGAAGAAAAATATGCCGGGAAAGTTAACTGGCATTCATTGAAGGAAGGGATGGCAAAGGCAAAGGCCGAAAAGAAACCCGTTCTGGTTGATTTCGGAGTAGTAAAAGGATGCCCGAGATGTGAATTCCTGCAGAAGAATGTTTACAGTAAGGATGAGATTGTTAATGTTATAAATTCGGATTTTGTGCCGGTGTTCATAGATCTCAACAAGGAGCTGTCAGCTGATGAAAAGGTCCTCGGAGAAAAATATGATTACAAGAGTGACTGCCTGCTTCTTTTTCTTGATTATGAGGGGAATGTGATAAAAGACCCCGAAGGCGGAAAGATGTGTTTTGTTGATAAGGTGGAGCCGGAAGTTTTTATAAAGTATCTTGAGCAGGTAAAAGGTAACGCAGTCAGATAGAACTAAGAAATAAATAGTTCCTCTATCCTCTTCCCTATATCCGTTGCTTCCATAAATGATGTCCCGATAAGAACTGCATCAATGCCGATAGCTTCAAGCCTCAGCACATCATCCCTTGTCTTTATCCCGCTTTCGCTGACAACAATCTTTCCGGGGGGAATCTCTCTTTTAATCTCAAACGTATTGTTCAAGTTAATTTTTAAGGTTTTAAGATTTCTGTTGTTAATCCCGATTATGTCGGCATCTATAAACAGCGCCATATCGAGTTCCTTCAGGTCATGGACTTCGAAAAGCACCGAAAGCCCAAGTTCTTTTGCGATGTGCAGGTATTCTTTTGCCTGATTTTTATCGAGTATTGCAGCGATAAGAAGTATGGCGTTTGCCTCGTTTGCCCGTGATTCATAAATCTGGTACTCATCGAATATAAAATCTTTTCTTAGCAGCGGTATCGTTGTAACCTTTTTAACTTTTGAGATAAATTCGATATTGCCCTGAAAAAAGTCTTCTTCTGTGAGTATTGAGATAGCGCTAGCCTGTTTTTTTTCGTAAACAGATGCTATTTCAACAGGATTGAAACTTTCTCTTAAAACCCCTTTTGAAGGGGATGCTTTCTTAATTTCTGCAATCAGCTTTATCTTTTCACCCGGCTTTCTTTTAAGCGCAGCCTGAAAATCCCTTGGTTTTTCAACGACGGAAATCCTTGGCTTGAGGGCGCTTAAGGGCACCCGGCTCTTTGCAAGGTTCAACCTTTCCTTTTTCTTTGTAACTATCTCATCCAGGATTCCCATGAGAGGATTTTATAGAAACAGCCTCATATTTTGCAAATTTAGTAAGTAAGGTTAATGTGCATATTTGCGGATAACAGGAAGGAGACAACATTTTCGCTCATTCTCGGGCTGCCGCCCTCCGAGGATTTTGTCTCTTTATTGTTTCAAATATTTACTAGTATGACTATCGCCAAAATAAGCCGCTCAAATATTATCTCCTTCCCGTTATTGCTCTTATTGCATTTTTTCAGATGCTTTTTTGCTATAATTCCACAATGGTTAAGAGGATTATATTAGCGCTTTTTTTGCTTGCCCTTGTTATTGAGGCGGGAATTTTCGGTTACATGTGGATAGAGGGATGGAATATCCCCGATTCACTGTATATGACTATTATTACCATAGCCTCTGTCGGGTATATGGAAGTGAACCCCCTTTCACCGCATGGCAGGATATTCACCATATTTCTGATCATATTCGGGATGGGCGTTCTGCTGTTCGGGATTTCAACCTTCACTGCTTTTCTGGTTGAAGGCGAGCTGAGCGAAATACTTAGGAGGCGAAAGATGGAGAAAAGTATCTCAGGATTAAAAGAGCACTATATTGTCTGCGGAATAGGCACGGTCGGAAGGCATGTTATTGATGAACTCCATAAAACAGGCAGGCCCTTTGTGGCGATAGATGCGAATGAAGATCTGTGCAGGGGACTGGCTGAAAAGGGGATGCTTTTTGTTAAGGGTGATGCAACAAGCAGCTCAGTCCTTAAGTCTGCAAATGCTGCAAATGCAAAAGGAGTTTTCTGTTCACTGCATACTGATGCTGAAAACCTTCTCCTTATTCTGACGGCAAAAGGAATAAATCCCTCATTAAAGATTGTTTCAAAGGCCGAGGAAGACGAATCAGAAGACAAGATGAAAAGGGCCGGCGCTGATGGAGTGGTTCTCCCAAAATATATCGGCGGGCTCAGGATGGCTTCCGCAATGATCAGGCCGGAGGCAGTTACTTTTCTTGATAAGATGTTGAAAGGCCAGGATGAGACGTACAGGGTGGAGGATATAAATGTGGCTGCTGATTCTGTCTTTGGAGGGAAAACATTAAAGGCCTCAGGACTTCTGGACAAGAAAGGAGTAAGTGTTGTTGCAGTAAAAAAACGAGAAAGGTATGTATTTAATCCTGACGGAAACGAGATGCTTGAAGCAGGGGATGTATTAATACTCATTGGGGAAACCAAAAGCATAAGAGAGATGAAGATAAATCAAGTATGAGCGCTGAATTGTCTGTGACTCGCGGAGATGGGAAAAAACATATAGCCAGGGCTGCAGGCATAATGTCCATAGCCACGTTCATAAGCCGTGTTCTCGGCTATGTAAAGGACATGATACTTGCAGTATATTTTGGCGCAACCGGGCTTTCTGACACATTCTTTGTTGCCTTCCGGATACCAAATCTTTTAAGGGAGCTTTTTGCCGAAGGTTCCATGTCTTCCGCATTTATACCTGTCCTTACAGAGCACCAGACAAGGCAGGGAGCAGAGGAGGCAAAGAGGCTTGTCAGGATTACCTTTACATTTATCGTTATTTTTGTGGGCTTAATCTGCCTTGCCGGAATTATATTTGCCCCGGCAATAGTTGCGGCAATTGCACCCGGCTTTCTCAAGATGTCAGCACAGTTTTCATTAACTGTCCTGCTGACAAGGGTGATGTTTCCTTTTCTTTTGTTTATAAGTCTCGCAGCCCTTGTTATGGGGGCATTAAATACAAGACGTGTTTTTTTTATTCCGGCGCTTGCGCCTGCAATGCTTAATATAGCAATAATTGCCGCTGTGCTTTTACTTGCCCAGAAAATGGAACAGCCTATTATCGCTGTTGCAATAGGCGTTGCCCTGGGAGGTTTTGTACAGTTCGCTTTCCAACTCCCGTCTTTTTTCAGGAATGGATACAGCCTTAAACCGGAATATGGTTTCAGGCACCCCGGGCTCAAAAAAATGTCCATGCTGGTTCTTCCTGCAACACTGGGACTGGCTGTGGCCCAGATAAATATTTTTATAAGCACAATCCTTGCGTCATATCTCCAGGAAGGAAGCATTACATATCTTTATTATTCAATGCGGCTTATCCAGTTCCCTATCGGCATATTCGGTGTTGCAATGGGAATGGCTGTATTGCCGGCCCTTTCAGAACACGCGGTGAAAGGAGAGTTTGATAAGCTCAGGGATGATTTCTCATTTGCCCTGAGGCTGCTCTTTTTTATAACGATTCCTGCCATGGCCGGTCTGATTGCATTAAGAGAGCCGATTGTAAATTTACTTTTTCAGAGAGGCAGATTTGATTATGCCGCTACAGCCGGCACGGCAGAGGCGCTTCTCTTTTATTCTTTCGGGATATGGGCCATAGTGGGCGTGAGGGTCGTCACCGCCAGTTTTTATTCAATGCAGGATACAAAAACTCCAGTTAAAGTTGCTGTTGTAGCAATGGTAACAAATATTATTCTCAGCCTTATATTGATGAGGCCTTTGAAACACAGCGGGCTTGCCTTTGCAACTGCACTTGCTTCCAGTGTCAACTTCTTTCTTCTTTTTTATTTTCTAAGAAAGCGCCTGAAGCGCATCGGCGCAAGAAGGATAATAAGGTCCTTTGCAAAGATTTCTATCTCCTCTGTGATTATGGGGAGTGCGGGCTGGTTTTTGCTTCACGGCGAACTCTGGAGGCAGGGCGGCAGGAGCATGGAAAAGGCAGGTTATCTTTCAGGTGTAATTATAATGTGCACGGCGCTTTATTTTTTCATGAGCTATCTGCTTAAAAGCGAGGAGATGGAATATCTAGTGAATATGGTAAAGAAAAAGATTCAAGGGGGAAAATAATATGCTCATAAAAAGCCTTGTGGTCGGGCCGCTTCAGGTGAATTGTTTTATTATCGCGGATGAAAAGACCATGGAATCCATGGTCATAGACCCAGGCGATGAACCCGACAGGATAATTGACGTAATAAAAGGGAACGGCCTGAAGGTAAAATATATTATATGCACACATGCTCATTTTGACCATGTCGGCGGTATTACGGAGCTTAAGGATGCGACTGATGCACAGATTGTTATTCATAAAGAAGAGGGTGAACTTTATAAGAGAGCAATGGATCAGGCAGCATTCTGGGGATATGAGCTTGAGCCATTGCCTGAGCCTGATATGTTTGTGAAAGAGGGCGATAAAATTGAAATTGGACATCTAAGTTTTGAGGTTTTCCATTCTCCGGGGCACAGTCCCGGCGGGATATGTCTTTATGGAGAAGGCGTTGTATTCACCGGCGATACGTTGTTTGCAGGCTCTGTTGGAAGAACAGATTCTTACGGCGGAGACATCAATAAACTCAAAAAATCATTTTTAAGGTTAATGTCCCTGCCTCCTGATACAAAGGTTTTTTGCGGGCATGGGCCCGCATCAAATATAAGCAGAGAAAAAACGAGTAATTTTTTTATGGGAGAGATTTAGATAAATGGGGGAATTAAGTTAAAAACAAACCTTACTCTTGATTTTAAGAAAAAACAGCAGTTATTTACTAAAAACAGCCTAGCCGTGCTTATATTTGCCTGTTGACTATATTATTAGAAGTGGTAGTATAATACAAGGCTTAGATGAGGATAGGTTCAACATAACCTGAAATTAAGCAACAAGCGGTCTTTGAATTGGAAGTATTAGGCTGTGCCGCTTGGTATAGCCTTTATTTTTCCTCTATTTTTACCTTGACAATAATTTTTGGCTTAAGGTAGTATAGAGGCTCTTGTTCTTTGAAAACTAAAAAAGTAGGCCCCGTTCAGTTTTTGAGTATTTAAAGTTTTTAATGAGAGTTTGATTCTGGCTCAGAACGAACGCTGGCGGCGTGCCTAACACATGCAAGTCGAACGGAGTTTATTTTGTAGCAATACAGGATAAACTTAGTGGCGCACGGGTGAGTAACACGTAGGTAACTTGCCCTTAAGAGGGGAACAACTCAGGGAAACTTGAGCTAATACCCCATAAGACCACGAACTGAAATGTTAGTGGTAAAAGGAGTAATCCGCTTAAGGATGGGCCTGCGGCCTATCAGGTAGTTGGTGAGGTAACGGCCCACCAAGCCTAAGACGGGTAGCCGGACTGAGAGGTCGAACGGCCACACTGGAACTGAGACACGGTCCAGACTCCTACGGGAGGCAGCAGTGGGGAATTTTGCACAATGGGCGAAAGCCTGATGCAGCGACGCCGCGTGGAGGATGAAGGCCT
>JACRGY010000064.1 GCA_016212165.1 Nitrospirota bacterium | reverse complement strand
TGTTCCTCTTCAGTGAACTTTTTAAAGAATAACAAGCTTGGCTTTATCGTTGCACCAGAAGCAATAAAAACATCTTGGGGGATGGAAGTAATGTTGATGATTTTAGCTCTACCTTCTACATAATCTCTCACTTTCTGAAGCTTGGTAGTATTTAAAACTCCTTCGGGTAATACAATGCCCATTCTTCCACCTTGGCGCAGCAGGTTTAGACACCTTTCTATAAACAACACTTCTGTGAGGCTACTTATTGCCCCTGTATCATAAAGGCTTAAAACAGAATTGCCGATATTATCATCAATTTGCCTCAGAGCTTTTATGTAGTCTGGTCCGAATCTCTTAGTATACTTATCAATTTTCAGAGTGTCAGTATATCGGTCTTGGTCGGTAATTTTCAAAGATTTCTCAACCCTTGAGCCGAAGGGCGGATTGGTGAGAATAATATCAAATCGTTCATCAAAAATCCCATTTACATTCAGCAAACCGTCATGATGATGAACACCACCATGCCCGTCTCCGTGCATTATCATATTCATCTTTGCTGTTCTTGCCATGCGCGGATTAGCATCCGTTCCATAAATACAATCAAATGATAGTCTGCGCAGGCGGCTATCCGGATTGTTTATATCTAATTCAGTATTGAGCTTATAGAATTGCTCATTAACAACGTGATCAATCTTCTCCTGTTCTTTTTCACTTAGCTTGTTGAAATCGTCCGTGTAGTATTTCTGCTTTATTTTTTCTTTTGCTTTTTGTATCTCGTTTTCAATTTTTTCACGCACATATTCAAAAGCCTTAATCAAAAAACCGCCGCTACCGCAACAGGGGTCGCCTATTACTTCTCCTTCTTGAGGGTCAAGTATTTCAACCATGTAATCTACAATGGTTCTTGGTGTAAAAAATTGCCCTAATTCACCTCTGAAAGTTTTACCTAGGAACTGCTCAAAGGCAATGCCTTTCACATCGTCAGAGGTAGTGGACAAATTATATATCTCTAACTCTTTTACAATAGCTTCAAAGCTTGCTTGTTTAATTTTTATTTTCTCATTAGGGTCAAACAAATCATCATTTTTAAACTCAGCTTTTGTTAATTCAAACCAATAGTCCATATATGGAATGTCAGCTTGTGACCCATGAAGTTTAATGTTTACTTGGCGGTCATTCTTTTCATATTTTGTTTCTTGTTTAGTGAATTGCTTTAATGAAAAAATGTTATCCTCATCAGGATTGCGTTCATACCGAATTTTCATAAAAAGGATTTTACTTATTTCGTCAAAAGCTGCTTCAGGTGAAAGTTTATCATTATTCCGAATAATGTTATGACATTTGAAAAGCAGTCGGCTAAATTCATCTCTAGTAAAAGCTTTTGTTTGAGCCAATAAGTCTTTTACTTTTTTCTCATTCAATGCAGTTGTGGCATCTGGAATATCAACAATTTCTTCAAGTTTTTTGGGTAGTTCCCCTTTAACAGCTTTAAAAATTCTTGTTTCTTTTAGGTTTGTTGTAACAAAAAAGTCGGCGCCAGCCCATGAGGCATAATTGAATCCCTGATAGTAATCTTCTTCTCTTACTGTGATGTGTTCAGCCTTGCACTCAATTACAATAATGGGGCTTTTTGAATTATTCTTGCCTTCCTTTGTTTTCCAGATGACAATGTCTGCACGGGCTTTGCCTTGACCTCGCTTCGAGTTGCTGACTTTCACTTCTTGCTCCATCTGCTCAAGTGTAAAACCATAGTGGTTAACGAGTCTACAGATGTATTGCTGTCGGACTTGCTCTTCGGGTGTCTTGACAAGCATTTTGCCCTTTAAAGGGGCAAATATCTTATTGCCTTCAATTTGGATTTCAAGTTTCATAAATCATCCTCCAAGTAAGTGAGAATTTTGGGATGAAATTCCCCCAATTTTCCCCTCAATATTACCCCACGCAAGCCTCAAATGACAAGAGGGAAGCAGGATAGAGCGGAAGGCGGGAAGGGAGCAAGACTTTTACGTCTTCGACAGCGTTATATTCTTCTGCGCCTGATATTTCCCTTTTTTGTCAGCATAAGAAGTCTCGCATAGTTCTGACGCTCCGAGGAATATAAGCTGAGCAAGGCCTTCATTTGAATATAGCTTTGAAGGCACCGGCGCTGTATTTGATATGGAAATGGTTATATATCCTTCCCACTCAGGCTCGAGCGGAGTAACATTCACAATAATTCCTGAGCGGGCATAAGTTGATTTGCCGAGGCATATAACAAGAACATCCCTTGGAATTTTAAAATATTCAAGAGAGCGTGCAAGGACATAAGAATTCGGCGGGATTATGCAGACATCGCCCTTGAAATCAGTAAAATGAGTCTCGCTGAAATTTTTGGGGTCAATGATGACATTATCTTTGGTTTCAAAAATCTTGAACTCATCATAAATCCTCATGTCATATCCGTAGGAACTCACGCCATAGGATATGACATCCTTCCTCACCTGATTGGCATCAAAAGGAGATATCATCCCCTTCTGCGCCATCTCTCTTATCCATTTGTCGTTCTTAACCATGATTTAGCTCATAGCTGTTAGCTGATAGCTGACAGCTTTTGAAGATTAACATATCCTTTTCCTCTTTTCAACAGGCCTGTTTTGTGATATGTTAGAGATGTTGTTTTAAAAAAATCTCAAGGAGGAAAATTATGGGACTATGGGACAGAATTCAAAAGGACATCCAGAAAAGTATTGACGAAAGTATCACTGCTATGAGAAAAGGCGCCACGGTTGCAGTTGAAAAGGCAGAGGAACTTGCAGAGGAAGGGAAAAGGAGATATAGGGTTTTCGAACTTAAGATGAAGGTACAGTCAAACTTCACAGACCTTGGCGGAAAGGTGTATGACCTCGTATCAAAAGGCTCCAAGAATCCATTGCTTGACATGAAGGTAATATCAACAATCAAGGGAGTAAAAAAACTTGAAGCGCAGATAGCGAAACTTGAAAGCGCTTCTTCTAAAAAATCCTCAAAGAAAGGCGCCCGTAAATCAAAACCAAAAAGAAAATAGCTGCGGAAGAGACAACTAAAATTATTCCCCCTCGCCCCCCTTTTTCGCCTCGGCGAATCCGTCCAAGTGCGGAAGCAAAGGGCGGATGGGGGGATTCACAGATAAATATTTGCGGCAATGCTTCCTGCAAATTGCGAAAGGCAGGGTGCATGGGATTTGCAGGATGTCCTGGTTATATGTCAAAATAGAACAACTATAAAGAAAAGACTGTTTCAGAATTTTTATAGTTACGATTTACTGGCAGTTCATTTTTAAGACAACTTACATGTCATTCCCGCTTGTCGGGAATCTTTCCTTTAAGAAGGATTGCGGACAAGCCGCAATGACAAGAATATGTGTGCAATTAAAATTCAGGAGGAAGTAATGAGAAAAAAGTTTCTGTATATTGTACTGGGTCTTATACTTGCAGGTATCTCAGGCTGCGGCTATAACACAATGCAGGCAAATGAAGAGTCTGTAAAAGCTGCATGGGGTGATGTAGAGGCATCATACCAGAGAAGGAATGATTTAATTCCAAACCTTGTTGAAACAGTCAAGGCATATGCAAAACATGAAAAAGAGACACTGACCGCTGTAACAGAGGCAAGGGCAAAGGTAGGGTCCATACAGATGTCAAAAGACATGCTTGATAACCCGGCAGCATTCGCCCAGTTCCAGCAGGCTCAGGGCGCCATGAGCAGCGCTCTTTCGAGGCTTATGCTAGTGGTAGAGAAATATCCTGACCTTAAGGCGAATCAGAATTTTCAGGACCTCCAGCACCAGCTTGAGGGCACTGAAAACAGGATAAATGTTGCGCGCGTGCGTTATAACAAGGCGATAGAGACATACAATACATCTATCAGGATATTCCCGAACAATCTTACAAATTCAATGCTGCTACATCTGAAGCTTAGAGAGCCGTTCAAGGCAGAGGCTGGGGCAGAAAAAGCGCCTCAGGTGAAGTTTTAAATTGAAGTTGTTTACGAGGGCCGTATATAGTATTTACGCTCATTCTTTGCGGAACATATCTCGTATCTGTCATTCCGGCTTGGCCTACTTCGCCGAAGCGGCTGCGAAGACTGAATCCGGAATCTTTCCAAAGAAGGATTGCCGACAAGCGGCAATGACACTGGGAATAGGACTATCGGCAAAAAAACCGCTTAAAATACTATATACTGCCTTTATTTTGTTTTTTATCTTTTTGCTTACTCTTTCTGCCCATGCCCTTGATGTCCCGAAAGTTCAGGGGTATGTGAATGATTATGCTGATATGATATCCCCGTCAGCAAAGGCTGCGCTCGAAAATGAGTTAAAGGCATTTGAACAGACAGATTCAACGCAGATAGTTATTCTGACTATTCCCTCACTTGAGGGAGAAGTTATTGAAGACTTTGGCATTAAAGTTGCTGAATCGTGGAAGATAGGGCAAAAAGGAAAAGATAACGGGGTAATCTTTCTCGTCTCCAAACAGGACAAAAAGATCAGGATAGAGGTAGGACGCGGCCTTGAAGGGCCGTTAACAGACCTGGCCGCAGGGAGGATTATAGATATTGTCATAAAGCCGAGGTTTAAAAGAGGGGACTTTGACGGAGGTTTTTTAGCCGGGGTATCATCATTAATTGATGCTGCTCGCGGTGAATTCAAGGCTGACGGAAATCACCGGCCTCAAAAACATGAAAAATCTTCACGCTTTTTTACCTTTCTTATGTTTGGTGCATTTGTTATGCTTTTTCTGGGAAGCATATCACGCGTCTTTGGAGAAGTATCAGGGGCAGTAGGGCTGCCTGCAATTATTCACTTAACACTTCTGCCGCTCAGCCTTACTACATTTATTATATTTGCCGCCGTGGGCTTGGGCGCAGGGATTTTTCTTCCAATTCTTTTTTCTTCAGGAGGACAGCACCGCGGAGGCGGCTTCTGGCCCGGAGGAGGATATTACGGAGGCGGAAGCGGATTTAGCAGTGGCGGGGGGGGTGATTTTGGCGGCTTCGGCGGTGGTGGTGGCGGTGGATTTGGAGGGGGCGGAGCCTCAGGAGACTGGTAAATGATAATAACACGGGCAAATAAATTTTTCAGTAAAGACGAAAATGACAGGATCAAAGAGACAACCCGCATTGCTGAATCAAAGACAATCGGAGAAGTGGCAGTCATGGTTGTTGACAGCAGCGACCAATATATCGAGGCTGAGATTATCGGAGGCGTACTGCTCGGGAGCCTTTTATCATTAATCATTACTCTATTATATTTCCATTCATCGGTATGGTCATATATATCATTCAGCTTCATATTCTTTTTCCCTGCATTGTTCATGTTCAGTAGAATACCTCTATTAAAGGCCGCATTTATCGGCAAGAAAAGAATGGCTGAAGCCGTAAGGCTCAGGACTGTCAGGGCATTTTATGAAAAAGGCCTTTATAAAACAAAAAATAACACAGGGGTTTTATTCTTCATCTCTCTCCTTGAAAGAAAAGTCTGGGTGCTTGCTGACAAAGGTATCTATAAAAAGATTAAGCAGGAGTCATTGAACAAATTCGCAGGCATAGTCTCCAAAGGCATCAGAGAAGGACGTGCATGCGATGCCCTGTGCGCAGCCATAAAAGAATCAGGAGAACTGCTCGCCGAGCATTTCCCGATAACACATGATGACACAAACGAACTTTCAGATAATATTATGACCGAATAAACCGCTTAGGGGCCAAAAGCCTCTAACAAGGTTTTCTCTTTTGCATCCTTTCCCCAAAATCCGTTATCCTATCCCATGACAACTCATCATCAAAGACAGGTCAGGGTCTTCTATATCCCGTTCAGCTATAGAGGCTTTACCGGGAACATGTTAAAAACAGCAATCTCTGAAATAAATGGCAAGGACTATTCCGGGATACTCTATCTCGCCCCTACCCCGGGAAAAATAAAAGACAGCCGGCGCATCTTCCATGGATTAGCTAAAAGCACTTATATTCCGCCTGAGATGACGACAATAAAACAGTTCGCAAAAAAGCTTTATTACCTTTACGGGAATAAAAGCCTTTTGCCTGAATCGCTCATAGCTATCATTATTTCAAGGCTCTCAGGCAAAGGCATTGGTTTTTCATCCATTATCAGTAATTTCATTGACGAGATAAAGCAATATCGCCCGCATAAAGATATTGAATCCGTACGGCTTGAGCTAAGTGGTATTTTTAAAGACCTCAATGTTCCTGAAGAGGGTTCAAAAAGGGCCATGGACGCCCTTGAAATATTCAGTGGTTATCAGGAAATCATGAACAGGCATAATACCCTGGATGAAAACGATGTCCTTGGAGAAGGCCCTGATTTAATAGAAAGGTTTTACAACCCTGACACCCTGATACTCGATAGTTTCTATGAGATTACGCCGGCAGAAGAGCTGATACTGAAAAAGCTTATTGAGCGCTCAAACACAACCCTTATTTCAATACCTTACTATGAAAATTTTTCTTCTATAACAAATAGTTTTGATATTTTTATAAAGAATAACTTTAATATTACAGCGGCTGTATTACCTTCAGAAAAAAGGCCAGCGAGCCCATCATACATCTCGTATCCGGGAATAGATGAGTAGGTTGAGGGCATTGCAAGGCATATAAAAAATATGTTCGTATCAGGAAAATGCAGGTCATTAGACAACATCATCCTGACGTTCCCGAAACTGCACGTATATTCAGACATTACCGAGAGGGTATTCAGGAGGTACGGCATACCCTGCACTTTTTCTTTATCAAAGCCTCTTGGAAAAACAAAAGCTTTCCTGGACCTGACAGCAATGCTTGAATCAATCGCAAACGATTATCCAAGGCTGTTGTTTTCGCAATTCCTCATATCTCCATATTTCAGAAAAATGCCTGAGATATTCAGGGAATATATTCCTCAGATATCTCTCAATTCAGGAATAATCAAAGGAAAAAACTCCTGGCTCAATCTGACTAAAACTCTCACAGGGTTACCGCCTGAGATAGAACAAAAAATCAAGTGGATATTCAAAAAACTTGCCCCTCTTGCATCTATAAAAGAAAAAGGCACATACAAACAATTCTGCGAAGGTTTAGCTGTGATACTGGCAGAACTCGATTTCTCCGATGAAGATACAGGCCTCAAAGAGCAGGCTGCTGATATGCTGAAAGAATTGTCTCTTGTTGATAATCTCGCACTGACTGCTTCGGATACCGCACTGCGCCAGTTTATTGATAGCCTCAAACATGTCCAGAACACAGCAAAAACTGAAACAGAAGGCACAGGAGTACAGGTTTCAGGGTTTTTCGAATTGAGAGGCGCTGAGCCGGAATATCTGTATATCGGCGGTTTGAAGGATGGAGACCTGCCATCAATGCCTGAGATAGACCATATATTTCCGGACAACGTAAGAACAAAGTTTGGCCTTGTTAACATGAAAAGATACCTTTACCTGCAAAAATTTATATTCCAGAGAATGACAGACTCCTCAAAAAATCTCCACCTTTCCTATCCGGCAATTGAGGCAGACAAAGTATTCCTGGCGTCGCCTTTTCTGCCATGGAAGGCTGAAACTGTCCAGCATACTCCGGGGATACTATGCAGGGAAGAGGAACTGCTCAGGCAGGGAAAGAACCTTCTGTCATCGTACATAAAAGAGATCAACAATATAAAAACATATCTGGCCAGGAAATATTTTGGGATAAATTCGCACATACCCGTCACAAACATTGACTATTACAGAACATGCCCCAGAAAATTCTTTATAGAAAAAATCCTTAAACTTGAACCTCCGGAAACAAAGGAATACAAGGTCGAGACAATGCTCCTCGGCACTATAATTCATGAAATCATGGAAAAGTTAATGTCAAAACAGTTTACAACCCTTGATGAAATGAAGCTGCATGCTGAAAATATCTTTAAAAAAATCCTTAATGAACAGCCCATAGAAAATTATTGGAAAAATTTCATCAGGGATTCTTTCCTTTCCATCCTCCCCGATATCTATGAAATTGAAAGCAAACTCACAGATGAAGGATATTCTTTTATGGAGGCTGAGGTGTCTGTTGAAGGAGAAATCATAAAAGGGATAAAACTCAAAGGCAAGATAGACAGGGTAGACAAAAAAGACAACGTAGTTGAACTCATTGATTATAAAACAGGCTCGGCGCAGCTCAACAGGCTCGAGGTCCTGAATAAAGGCGCAAGCCTTCAGCTGTTCCTTTATGCAGCGCTGATGAAATCGCTTGGTTTCAAAGTGGAGCGTGTCGGCATATATTCACTTAAAGATATCAGGATAACATGGATCCCGGGAAGAAACGATAAGCGTGAAGGCAAAACCATAGAAGATTATATAACAGCAGGAATGAAATATCTTGATGCAACACTTTCAGAAATGAGAGACGGAAATTTTACCGCATCTCCGTTAAGCGAGCAGACATGCAGAAACTGCCATGAAAAACCTTATTGTCCGTACATACAGACTTCGTCCTGATTTAACAACAGGTTTTCAGCCCTTTGCTACTATCTTGATAAGCCTGCTTTTCTCCTGCATCTGTTCGGTAAGTACCTCCCGCATCAGAATACAGGCCTTAATCACTTTTGGATTTGCAACGCTGTAATATATACTGACCCCATCTCTTCTGGATTTCAGTATCCCGGCATGCCTCATGACAGCAAGGTGCTGTGATACATTTGCCTTGGGAGCGCCCAGTATATTTACAAGCTCGGTAACGGTTTTTTCACCGTTTTTAAGCGCATTGAGAATCTCAAGCCTCTTGGGGCTCGCAAGGGTCTTGCAAACTTCAGACTGCAGCTCAAATAATGTCTTGTCTTGTTTCATTGTTTTATATTCTATTATTTAACAGAACAAAAGGTCAACCTTGATGATGTCATTGTATCGTTGCCTTAGCACGGCTGAGCCTGGAACGGTCTATTGCCTCCTGCATGTATTGCAGGTTATCGAAGGCAACTGAAACATAGCCGCTTATGGCAGAAAGAAGTATCATATGCTCATAGGAAAAAGCATTTTGCCTTGTCCTGTTTAAAAGAATTATGAATCCAGACAGGCTGTCATGTGAAAAAAACGGCGATGCCAGCATGGAAGAGCCGCTGTAAATGCTTTCTTCGGATATTGAAATCCTGTTGTCATTCTTAAGATCAAATGAAAGGAATGGTTCGCCGTTCTCAACAAGCCATTTAATAAGAGGATCGCTTTCAGGCAAATCCGCCCCTATCCCGAGGTCAAAGCCTTTTTGACCGTAGACCTCAAACTCCCTGTTAAACGTGTTCCATATTATAAAAAGCCCTGCCTCAGGCTCTATGGCGCCAAAAGCTTTTTCCATAACAATATCCGAAAGCTCTGACACGCTGCGCGCAGCGCTTACTAGCCTGCCTGTCTCATAAATAGTCACAAGCTCATTTGTTGTATTGCGGAGCCTGTCCATAATAACTGAAGTAAAAAACTCCATGATCTTAAACGCAGCAGCAGGGCTGCTGTTAAACAAATCAGAAAAATCTTTTTTGCTTATTGTTAATAGAGTTGCATCGGTTTTGGCCACAGCCTCTGCTGAGCGGGGTTGGTCCAGAAAAATAGCCATCTCGCCAAAAAATCCGCCTTTAACCAAAACTGCTATCAATTTGTATCTTTCGTCTTCTTTTGCTATTACTTTCCGGATATCCACTTCCCCGTTTTTTATGATAAATAACCTGTCTGCAGAAGAGCCTTCCTTAAATATCACCTCTCCTGCCTTGAAATTTTCCTCGCCGACCAAAGGCGCAACTATCCTGAAAATATCATCCGCCATATTTCTGAAAAGAGATATGTTTTTTAATTCTTCAGAACTCATAGCTTCCTGCCTACCTGAGCCGGTCCCGGAGGCATAGGCCTTGGTCCCGCGGATGGGCCTGCTCCAACCATTCCCAGTGCAGTGATTCTCCCGCGCAGAGATTCAGGGTTTGAGCTCTTTGACAGGGCAAGATCTACCGTAATTAATCTCTGCTTCACCAGTTCAAGCAGGGTGCTGTCCATACTGACCATACCGAACTTAGCGCCTGTATCTATAGCGCTGTATATCTGGTGCGTCTTGCCTTCCCTTATGAGATTGGATATTGCCGGAGTCACCATCATGACTTCTCTTGCTGCCACCCTTCCCTTGCCGTCTATCTTTGGCAACAATTGCTGACAGACAACGCCCTCGAGAGTATTTGCAAGCTGTACCCTGACCTGCTGCTGCTGGTGGGAAGGAAATACGTCAATAATCCTGTCTATTGTCTGGGCTGCATCCTGCGTATGCAGGGTTGCAAAAACAAGATGTCCTGTCTCAGCCGCTGTAATAGCAAGCGAAATGGTTTCAAGATCGCGCATCTCGCCTACCAGAATTATATCAGGGTCCTGCCTCAGGACATGCTTCAGGGCGTTCAGAAAAGTGTGTGTATCACTGCCGACCTCTCTCTGCCTGATAACACAGCTTTTGGCCTCATAAACAAACTCTATGGGGTCTTCAACCGTAATTATGTGGTCTTTGCGGGTTTGATTTATAACCTCTATTAATGCAGCCAGGGTGGTGGATTTACCGCTGCCGGTAGGCCCGGTAACAAGCACAAGTCCCCTCGGTAATTTGGAGAAATTAAGTATTGCATCAGAAAGCCCGATATCTTTAGCCTGCGGTATCTTTGAAGGTATAATACGAAGCACTGCTTCTGTGCATTCTTTCTGCATCATGACATTGACCCTGAAACGGCACAGGTCACGGATGTAATATGAACAATCAAGCTCTAACTTTGCTTCAAAGTCTTTTTGCTGGGTTTCACTTATTATGCTGTAAATGAGCTTTTTGGTATGTTCAGCTGTAAGCGCAGGGTAGTTCTCAAGCGCAACCATCTCACCCTTCTCCCTTATCATCGGAGGCTTGCCGGCAGTAATATGTATGTCAGAGGCATTACGGCTATAAGCTAGTTTTAAAATATTGTCCATGTGCTCTTTCATTTATTCCCCCCATGTTACAAAGCAGTTAGTATAATTCCCGTAAGGATTATTAAGGATACATTGAGAGGCAACACTTGTCAAGATAGAGATGGGAGGGGTTCACCCCTCCCATTGAAGGTTAAAGTATGTTCAAACTTACAGCCATAAGGTATCTGTTTATTAAAAGGCCATACCAAAGGCAAGGCCCAGAGAGTTCTGGTGCATCTTGATTTTTTCATTGCCGGCAGCAACGCCAAAGTCATTGAATAAACTGCTGCCTGTTACCGAGTTATTCTTGGCATGCATATACGAAACCGTCAATTCAGAGCTTTTGCTCACCTTAAAGCTCACACCCGCTGTATAGTGATCCTTGATTACGCCGGGAGCAAGAATGTTGAATGTTACGTCTTGCGACTGTATAGGATTGTCGCTGTGGCTATAGCCTCCGCGTAAAGTCAACAGATCAGTTACCTGGTAACTCAGGCCGAGTTTCCAGACATCAATGTTCTCCCATCCGAAACCGCGGTCGTTATCGCCGCCGAGAGTATTTGCTATCGTAGAGCCGCCGTTTTTGCTAGAATTTCCAACAGACTGAACGCCGGAATAGTTAATGCGCTGGTAATCAACCGCTACTATAAGGGGCTTCACAGGCCTGACTGCGATACCGGCATTGTAATTTTCCGGCATATCAAAGTCGCCCTCCTCTGCAAATAAGCCTTTGTATTTCTCGAACCTGCTCATATAAATCTTTGTAGAGTAAGCAGCTCCCAAGGTTACCATGTCGGTAATCTTGCCCATCCAGCCTACGCGCAGTCCCATACCGCTGGCAGTATCATAGCCGTTGTTTGTCAGGTTATTGCGGTCTTCGGAATATGCTGCAAATCCCTGCAGGCCCTCTGCCTTAAAGCGCTGATACCCGATTAAAGGGGAAATGCCGAATGAATGGTTAGGAGTGATCTTATAGGCCACGGTAGGGGCAATAACAAGCTGCATAAGGTCAACCCCTAATCTGCTCGTGCCGCATAACAGGTTGTGACTTGTCGCTGTATTTTGGCCGCCCATGGTAAGGAAGTTATTACAAGTGCCGACTCCTGAAGCAGAAGTAATCTGGCCGTTCGGATAATTTGTATTCATGCCGCCATTAGCGTATACAGTTATTCCGATGGATGTATCAGGGTTAAGCATCCTGTTGTAACCAAACTCCGGAATAAAAAAGTTATTGCTGTCACTCTCAGCCGAGCCGTTTATGTTCGATGCTGCTCCGGCGCCGGTGCGTTCCGCATCTCGTTTTGGACTGAACCAGTCCAGCCCGATATCAAATCTGTCTCCCACAAATGCCATGCCTGCAGGGTTGCTTGCAGCCACCATTGAATCCTGAGGCACTGCAGTTGTGGCGCCCGCCATTCCCTTTGACTTAAGCCCGTACCCGTGTGAAAAATAACCATTTGTTGCCTGTGCAATGCTGACCATGCACAAGGTCAAAGACACTATCAAGAAAAAGACTAATAGCTTTCTCATTTTCTATCCTCCTTTATATTGTTTAATCAGGACCCCTGTTTATTTTCAGCTCTCACCTCCTTTTAAAAAATAAGGATTTTACAATCCCTCAGGCTTGAGGTTTTCTAATGATAAAGGTGAAAACACCATCAGATTCCTTGATCTCAACAAGTTCATTGCCTGTCCTTTTCAAAAGCGCAGGGATATCGGATTTTGAGCCTGCATCAGTGACCTCCACAAAAAGAACCTCTCCGGGCTTAAGCCCGTCTATTGCCTTTTTGGTTTTAATCACCGGCAAAGGGCAATTCATTCCTTTACAATTAAGCGTTGCATCCGGCTTTACTTCTGCCACTTTAAACACCTCCCTTATACAAACAGCGATATGTCTGCATCAAATGCAAAATCAAGAAACTCTGCAGCCCCTGCCACCTCTACACCCTCGACAAGGTCATCCTTACTGACGCCTGTCATCTCGAGTGTCGGGGTGCAGGCTATCATCCTGACCCCTGCCTCTGTGCATAAATTGAGGAGTTCAGGAATTGAAGGCCAGTTAATCTTCTTTATCATTCCGTTCATCATCACCGTAGCCAGAGAAGTCATGCCGGGAAGAATACCCAGTATATTTGGAAACGGCACCGGTGACGGCATGGCAGGATTGGCAATAGGCGCAACTTTCAGGGAATGGTTCTTCTTTTTATTGACGATATCCACCCCGTAGAGTGTAAAGAATATCGCAACCTCCGCGTCCATGGCCGCAGCAGTAGAGGCCAGTATCAAAGGAGGATATGCCATATCAAGGGTTCCCTTTGAGGCAATAATCGCCATCCGCTTTTTCTTCTTTTCCATTATAATCACCTCTCTTTCTTATTAAGTCTTTTTACAGTCGTAACGCCCTCTTCTTATCCTTATAGCACAATTAACATTAAGCATCAAATCAAGCCCGCTAAATACCTGCCCTTATCAACAGCCTGCCAAAGGCCTGCCTTTAAAAAATTATCATAAAATTACCAGATAAGTCAATTGATTTTTTATATTCGAATATATGCAATTAAAGCAACTGGCGCAGCCTGGCTTAAAAAAAGGGAGAGTAATTTTTATCTGCTGACGATGCTGCTGAGTTTTTTTATGGAACTTCGGGCAAGCTCTCCGACTGTCTTTTCCCTTAATTCCCCTTCTTCATAAATAGTAATGCTACTGATATCATCCTGAAGTTTTTCAAGCTCTCTTATGGCTCCGGCAGAGCCAATCTCGCCAATGGCCCATGCGGCAAGTCCGCGAAGCACAGGGTCGGGGCTATGAAGATACGGGAGAATAGCCGGCATTGCATGTTTAACCAGCCCGGGGTTGGCCTGCCCTATCCTTCCGATAGCCCTGAGCACCCCGGCGGCCAGCATGTCTTCTTCAAGAAAGGATACTATTATAGGCGCAATATCTGAGAACTGTTCAGTATTGTTCCTTACTATCTCGCCCAGCATTTCAGGAGAGCTCCAGCCAATACCGCCTGACTCGTCTCTTATCATCCATAAAAGACGTCCGACAGTATTCCTGACAAGTTCAGGCCTTGTCCTTGCAATTTCTTTGGATACCAGGCCAACGGCCTCTATAGCCCGCCATGACATAAGGCTTTTTTTATCATAAGTCAGAGAAATGAGGGTGCTGAGGATCCTGCTTTCCGAGCAAGAAAGCCTTATTAGTTCATCAAATCTTTTCTCTGTTAAAAGTCTCTTTATTTTCTCTTTCAATTATCTGCCTGGTTTTAGTCACTTCTTTTTATCTTTGTGCTCGGGGCCTTTTTTCTTCACGGCACTTTTTACATCAACAGCATCCCTCATCATCATAAGGTTATTGGTCAACTCCCACCACCCGAGTTTAAAAGCAGCGTAATCCTGGGCCCCTGTCATAGCAGAGGCATACCGTATGGAATTAGAATAGAAGAGCCACTGTTTTATCCACATCTGTTCAATGGCCTCATCAAATGGATTTGTCTTGTCCTCTATCCCCTTTTCCCAGGCCTCAACCATAAGTTTTGTCGCCGCGAGAGTCATCTCATTGGTTTCTTTTATTGTAGTGTCAAGCTTTTCAAAATGCCCGCTTGTCCAGTTAGTGCTGTGGCAACTTACGCAAACTTTTTTCATTTTATCAAACCTGTTATCCTGCTCTTCCCTGCTTAGAAGATATTCATAGGCAGGCTCGCCGGTAAAGGCAGAAGGAAGCGGAAGGCCGTCCTTATTTCTGATAACTGTGGTATCGCCTGTTTGCGGCTGCGGGACACTGTAAATAAGTCCGAATAGCCTCACCCATAGCCGCGAACCAAAATCGTGGCTTCTTGAAGCAACAAGGTTGCCGTCAGGCGAAACCAATAAACTGACATGGCAGGCCGCACATGTAGGCGTCTTAAAATCTTTCCCAATAAGCCATGGAACGTTATCAAAATTCCATGTGTGATAATCTGAGGAAAATATGTTTCCGTGTTTGCTGGCCTTATAGACATTATATGCCGGCACATCAGGGTCAAGATGGCATTGGCCGCATGTGTAGGGCTTCCTTGCAACTTCTATCGAAAAAGCATGCCTTGAATGACAGGCGGTGCAGGCCCCGAGGCTCCCATCAGGGTTTTCCCTGCCAACTCCCTGATTGGGCCAGTTTGTCAGGTCAGGCACTGTTATCTCGCCCATCTTTGTGAAGACCTTCTTCATGCCCTTCACCTCAACCTTTGTGCCATGACACCCAAGGCATGTCTCACGAAGAGTATCATCAGTTGGTTTGTAAGATACTATCTTCCCGTTCTCCACCCTCTTAACTCCGTCAACCACTTCAACCAGCGTGTGATAGACAGGGTTTTCCATTAGGTTCTTAATGGCATGAGCCTTTTTACTTTCTGAATATTGTTTCACCTCAACGGGGTGGCATGTACTACAGTCATTCGGGGTGACAATGACATTAATCTTATAACCCATGTGCTGAAAATTATCCTTGTGCTTTTCAGCATTCAGGCTGTGGCATTCATAACACCCAACAACATACCCGGACAACCCATCAGGAATATTATCAGCAGAAACCCTTCTTTGCAGAGCAGGTTTTTTAAGCGCATCCAAAGGCAGTGTCTTTGAATGCCTGCTTGTAAGCCAGTCTTCTATAATGCCCGGTGTATAGGTCTTGTGGCAGCCTATGCAGGCCTGCGTCTGAGAACTTATTTTAGAACTATCAACTTCAGCGCCTTCCTTTTCAGAAGCAAATATGACGGCGGGAAATAGCAAGACCAGAATGGCCATAACCGGCACAAGAAATCTGCATGCATATTGCATAGAGCCTCCTTTATTCAATTTTTTTAAATGCCTTTTTGTCTGCCCCGCAGATAGGGCATTTGTCAGGAGGCTCGCCTTCCACCGTATTGCCGCAGACCTGACACACATGATAATCCACCGATGGATTCTTGCCGAGATTCTCAGCGGCTTTCTTATATAAAGCTGCATGTATTTTTTCAACTTCATTAGCAAAATTAAAACTCTTAAGGGCTCCTTTTTGGCCTTCGGCCTCAGCATCCTTAATCATCTGCGGGTACATTTTTTGAAACTCATACGATTCGCCGTTGATTGCCTCCTGAAGATTTTCTTTTGTCGCCCTGATTCCTCCCATCTCTCTCAGATGGTTATGTGCATGGACAGTCTCAGCCTCTGCAGCTGCCCTGAATAACTTTGCAATCTGCCTGAACCCTTCCTCCTCTGCCTTCTTTGCAAAGGCAAGATATTTCCTGTTTGCCTGTGATTCTCCTGCAAAAGCATCCTGAAGATTTTGGGTTGTCTTTGACATAACATCCTCCTTATTCGAATTTTTTATGATATTCTTTTGTCTTTTTTGCAAACTCCCTTCCAAACTCATAACACTTCTCTTCATCCTCTGATGATGCCCTGTAAAGAACCTGCAGCCCTGGCTCAAATATCTCAAGCCCCATGCGTTTAAACTCCTCATATGCCTCTTTCACTGCGCCGCCTCCCCAGCCATAGCTTCCAAAAGCAGCGGCAATCCTGTTTTTGGGTTTCAGCCCTCTCAGGTGATAAAGGAATTCAGCAACTGTTGGATACATGAGGTTATTCAGCGTAGGAGATCCTATAAGGCATCCCCTTGAATGCCAGAACTCTTTAATTGCATCGCTCATCGGCGTGGAGCGCAGTTTAATAACCTTGCATACAACACCCTCATCCTTTATCCCCTCCATTAGAGGGAGTGTCATATGCTCTGTGCTGTGCCACATTGTATCGTAAATAATCGAAATGCTTAAATTTGTCCTGCCGTTAGCCATATCAAGGTACATCTGCAATACCTTATTTGGATTTGACCTCCAGATTATCCCGTGATCAGGGGCAATCATGTCAATTTTAAGCCCCATTTTTTGAATTTCTGCAATCTTTGTTTTTATCAGCTGGCCGAAAGGCATAAGGATATTGGCATAGTAGTCCACAACTGCATCGTCAAGCTCAGCCATGGACTGGCAGGTAACAAACTCATCGTCAAACCTTACTGCTGATGCTATATGCTGACCGAATGCATCCTGGCTGATAAGGACATTGTCCTCCTTTATATAAGTCATCATGGAATCAGGCCAGTGGAGCATCGGCGTTTCCAGAAAGAGCAGTGTCCTTTTGCCTATATTTAACGTATCTCCTGTCTTTACAACCTTCATATTCCATTTTGATATATCAAAAAACCTTTCAAGCCCCTTTTTGCCTTTCTCTGAAATATAAATGGTTGCATCCGGAGTCAGGGCCATGATTTTATCGAGGCCCGTAGCATGGTCATTTTCGATATGGTTTATGACAATATGTTTTATTTTAGAAGGCTCGACAACCGACCTTATGTTCTTTATGGTAATATCTGCAAAATCATATTTAACCGTATCCAGAAGCGTAATCTCGTTATCCATTATCAGATAGTTATTGTAGGTTGTACCGCGCTGCGTTACATACCCGTGAAAATCCCTCACAGCCCAGTCTATTGCGCCTACCCAGAATATCCCGTTTTTAAGTTCAACAGCCTTCATGTTTCCTCCCGATAAAATAAATTATTTTTAAAAGACTTTCCTGTTTCACAATTAAAGGTTCTTTCTCATTTCAATTTCTAACTGACACCTTACCACCCCTTCATCCCCTCCTAAAATAGGAGGGGAGCTAAAAACTACAGCACTTACCTTAACTCCCCTCCTTGGTTAAGGAGGGGGCAGGGGGTGGTTTGACCACTTCCCCTGAGAAATAACCTTATTAAAGAATAGCAAAAAACAAAGAAGAAATGAAGGTATATTGCAAGTAAAAATGAGCCTATGTTATTCTGAGAAAACATGGAAAAGTATCTTGATGTAACAAAGAGCGTAATCATATCCTCTCCTGCCGGTTCCGGGAAAACAGAAAAACTTGCAAGAAGATATATAAGCCTTCTCCTGAGCGGGTCAGAGATAGAAAAAATCCTCTGCATCACCTTCACGGAAAAGGCAGCGGCAGAAATGAAAGAAAGAATACTTAATATCCTGGAAAAAGAAAACCCTGACTTATTCCTGAAGATCAAGGAAAAAATGCCTTTGATGCGCATATCAACAGTCCATGCCTTCTGCCTTAAATTGCTTAAACGCTTCTCAATAGAACTGGTCTTAGACCCGTCTTCTGATATTATGGATGAATTTGAGGCATCGCTCCTCTGGTCAGAGTCTATTTACGAATGCCTGATGGAGGAAAAAGATAACCCTGCCCTGTTTTTTGACATGATGAAAGACAAAGGGATTAAAGGATGGGATAAGCTCTATTCAATTCTCAATAACCTTTATTACAAAAGACCGATTTCCGACCTGTTGTTAAAAACAGGCTACCATTCAGAGGGAGAGGAAGAAAGCAAAATCCTTGAGTTATATTCAAAATGCCTTTCCCTTTATTCGGATAAAAAGGCCGAAAGGCATCTGCTGGATTTCAATGACCTCGAAATTCTTACTTATGAGGCCCTTATTAAAAATTCTGAATGGCAGAACATCCTTTATGCATTTGACGAGCACACCGACCACATACTTGTGGATGAGTTTCAGGACACAAGCTCCATGCAGTGGAAGATTATAGACAAGCTCACGGAGGAATGGCGTTCCGGCCTTGGCGCAAAAAGGGAAGCGGGAGAAGTGCCAACCATATTTCTTGTCGGGGACGATAAACAGTCCATTTATCTCTTCAGGGGGGCAAATGCAGGTGTATTTCAGGAAGCAAAGGAAAGGCTTTCCGAATGGATGGGAAATGAATTCTGCTTTGAAGAGGCAAAAGAAAACTTCAGGAGCCTTCCTGCAATCATAAATTTCACAAACAACCTTTTCGAAAAGCTGATGCCCCCTTCCCTCCATGAAGGATGGAAAACAAGGTATGCGCCTTTCGAAGCCACACGGCACGGCACGGGCCGGGTAGAACTTATAACAGTTGAAGCAGAAGCAAACACTAAAAAGAGCCGCGCAAAAGAGGCCTCTGCCCTGGCAAAGAGGATATCCTCGCTCGCCGGCGCTTACGAAATATCCGATGGCGAGGGGAAAAGGCCGTGTGCTTATGGAGATATGGCAATACTACTGAGAAAAAGGACCCATCTCTGCTTATTTGAAAATGCGCTTCGAAAAAAACAAATACCTTTTATTGTGGTAAAAGGCATCGGCTTTTATGATGAGCCAGAGGTCGCTGCGCTAAGAGAACTCCTTTCTTTTATCATTGACCCGTCGGATGACTACAGCCTCTTCTGCGTTCTCAGAAGCCCTATATTCGGAATTGATTATGAAACCTTGCTGGGCCTGATTAACAGGGAGGAGCAGCCGCTCATAAAAAAACTCCGGGATGACCTGACCCTTTCCTATATCTTCAAGGCGCTGACAGGATGGACAGAGCGTTCAAGGAGCATGCCTCTTGCAATACTGCTTGAAGATATACTCTCGGAAACAGGGGGCTGGAAGCATTATTGGGAAAAGCAAAGGCATGCAAATATTAAAAAATTCATAAAACTCATTGAATCTTATGAAGCATCAGGATTTTCAGGCCTTGAGATAAGAGAAAAACTCATTAAGGCAAGAGCCAGTGATGAGCCAAAGGCAAATATCAGCACAGAAGGGATGAATGCCGTAAAGATAATGACAGTCCATGCCGCAAAAGGCCTTCAATTCCCGATGGTCTTTCTTCCATCGCTTGATGAGGCCCATTCTCCCAGAAGCAGCTCAATTGTTATTGATGAAGAAGAAAGCAGGATTTCCATTGCATACGAAGAAGATTCGCTGAAAAGAAAAAAGATACCTGTTTTTGCAAGAAGAAAAGAAAAAGAATCCGAAGAAGAAAAGCGGCTTTTCTATGTTGCAGTTACAAGGGCAAGGGACTTTTTATGCATGCTTGCTGCGTTGGATGAGGAAAAACAACCCAATGGAAGGCTTCAATACCTGACAGACAGCTTTGAAATACTGACAAAAGGAAAGATAGATAAAAAGGCCGGCCTTTTTGAGATACTCACAGAACCGGATATAGAAAGGCTTTATTCCGCAGCCCGGCCTTCAGCCTTAAGCCTAAAGCCTTTAAAACCGCAACCATCGGTATTTATACATACAGAGCCTGTATCATCCGAACCAGCTATTAAGTGGAGGGATGTGACAGAAGATACAGATATCCGCATAAAACACGGCGAAGACTGGGTATTGCTCGGGATAATTTTTCATAAATTGTTTGAAGAACTCTCAAAAGGAATAATGACAAAAGACAGAATACAGGAACGGGCCTTGTTCCTTTTAAAAAATGAGGCTTTTTCCGAAGAAGATGTCCAGAGGCTCAGCAGTATTATTTTAAAAGATTTTCAGAAGCTTGAGACAAGCGGTTATCTGAACCGGATAATACTCCCGCGTGAAAATTCATTTACGGAAATGCCGTTCATTCTGCAAAAAGGCAGCACTGTTTTCAGGGGAAGAGTTGACAGGATAATTATTGAGGCTGACACTGCTGTTATTTACGACTACAAGACATATCCTGTAAAAGACAGCGAACTGCCTGAACTTACTGAAAAATATAAATTCCAGATGGAGATTTATAAAGAAGCCGTCAGCAATATATTGTCTCTTAAAACAAAAAGCTATCTGTTATTTACGCACAGGCCGATGATTTTAGAGATTTAGATCCCGCCCTATGCGGGGATAATGTCATAGTGGACAATGTCAATGGTTCTTTCTCCTCTGGAGTGGGTAAGGCAAAAGCTCATCAAGCTCCCCACCTATTTTAGGAGGGGATGAAGAGGTGGTAAGTGGGAAAAGGAAATTCATTCTAATCAAACCACCCCTGCCCCTCCTTAACCAAGGAGGGGAGTTAGGAATTAAATGACAGAGAAGATTCATAACATAAAGAACCTGAAAGAAGGCAGAAAAAAACTTAGAAACACCCTTACCCCTGCTGAAGCTAAATTATGGTCTTTTTTAAAAAACAGTGAGCTTGAAAAAAGGAAGTTCAGAAGGCAACACAGCGTTGGCCCGTATGTCCTTGATTTTTACTGTCCGTCGGAGAAACTCTGCATAGAATTAGACGGCTCTGCACATTTCACAGACAGCGGGTATGAATACGACACAGCAAGAACAGAATATTTGGAAGCTCTTAATATCCGCGTGATACGTTTTGAGAATAAGGATGTATTTGAAAATACAGAAGGGGTTTTGGAAGAAATAAGGAGAAATTTTACTATTAGACAAACCACCCCTACCCCTCCTTAACCAAGGAGGGGAGTTAAGACAAGGCAAAAAAAATCTCCCCTCCTATATTAGGAGGGGGTAGGGGGTGG
>JACRGY010000063.1 GCA_016212165.1 Nitrospirota bacterium | reverse complement strand
TCGCTGTGTATTTTGCCATAACAACGCCTGTTTAATGAAATTTACCATAAAAAAACAGTCTACACCGTCTCTACCCCGCTGAGCTTTTCTTCAAACTCCTTGGTCTTGTCCTCAAGTTCAATCTGCAGGCTTTCCAGTTCAGAGAACAGGGAATCAATCTTTGACTGTGAATTGTGGAGCGCCTTTGACAGTGACGTGATGGCGCCGGCGTCGCCTTTAACAGAAGCCTCCATAATATCTTTATTCCCCTGCTCAACCATTGCTTCAAGGCTCATTATCTCGCGTTCAATTTCAATTATCCGTTTCTGCAACGGACCGAGGGTCCTTGATTTCTGATTGACCAGCTCAGCGCGGTGGCGGCGCAGGAGTTTCCTGTCCACGGATTTGCCCTGGTTTACTTCGGGTTCACGCTTTAACAGAGGCATTTCATTGTTCCATCCTACTCTGTCAAGGAAGTCCTGATACGTGCCTTCAAAAAGAGTTACTTTTCCGTTGTCAAACACAATGAGCCTTGTGGCAATGGCACGCAGTATCATTTCACTGTGGGTAACTATAACTACACCGCCGCTGAAATCGTCTATCGCCTCAAGCAGGGACTCGGTGGATTCCATATCAAGGTGGTTCGTCGGTTCATCAAGCATCAGCATATTGGCAGGGCTGACAAGCAGTTTACCCAAAAGCACGCGGCTCTTTTCACCGCCTGAGAGGACGCTGATTTTTTTCAGCGCATGGTCCTTTGGAAACATCATGACTCCGCATATCGTGCGCGATGCCCCCCTGTTATGGTCTGGCTGCGCGTCCATAATCTCTTCTTCTACGGTCTTCTGCGGGTTAAGCCTGTTTATATTTGTCTGTCCGAAATACACAAATTTCAGGGAATCGTGACGGCTGACCTCGCCTCTTAAAGGAGTTAATTCTCCGGACAAAAGGTTCAGGAGCGTTGTCTTGCCCTTGCCGTTCTTTCCTATTATTGCGATGCGGTCCTTTTTCCCAACATAAAAACTCAATCCGTCAATTAAAGGCGCGCCGGAATCAAATCCAAAAGACAGGTCTTTCACATCCATAAGATGTTTGCTGTTAAAAGGCGCTGAGTTAAAGGTAAAGTCAAGATTTCTTGTGTCAGCCAATTTTTCAAGCCGTCCCCTTTTCTCCAAGGCCTTGACCCTTGATTGAACCGCCTTGGCCTTGGTCGCCTTAGCCCTGAAACGGTTTATAAACTGCTCAATCTCCTGCCGCTTTTTTTCGTCATTTACCCGTGTCTTTTCATGTATCTCTTCTTCAAGCATTAATTGCTGATATACATTTTCCGTAGGCCCGGCTATCTTTCTTATGCCGCAGCGGTGAATCGCCATTGTATGCGTGGTGACGCTGTCCATAAATGAGCGGTCATGCGTAATGATGATTAGCTCTTTTTTCCATGCGCGCAGGAACCGGGCCAACCAGCGGAGCGACACGATATCAAGATAGTTTGTGGGTTCGTCAAGGAGGAGGAGATTTGGATTGGAGACAAGCACCTTTGCTAAGGTCAGCCTTACCTGAAACCCGCCGGATAACTGCGCAGGATTTAGAACGAGGTCGTCAGCGGAAAACCCAAGCCCCATCAGGATGGCTTCTGCCTTGTAACTTTCGTCCCTGTGGTCTTCGCGAAGCGGCAGGCTCAGACATGCTTCTTTCAATACGCTCTCTTCAATAAACCGGATGTGCTGGGAGAGATGCCCGATCCTGTAGCCGGCAGGGATGCTGATAGTCCCTGAGTCCTGATGCTCCTGTCCTAATATCAGCCTGAACAGAGTGGTCTTGCCGTGGCCATTTCTGCCCACGAGCCCAACGCGCTCTTCGGGGTTGATCGTGAAACCTACCTTGTCGAAGAGTACCTGACGTCCGTATGATTTTTCTAAATTGCTTACCTGTATCATTTTGTTATCCTGGCCTGCTGCCTTGTCATGCTATTGGTTAGCAGTTTCTCTGAAGCGGGATTTTTGTGCGTAGTTCTTGTTAAGCAAAAAAACAGTCCGCAGTTAGTATTATATGATTTATGGCAGAGTTAATTCAATATCTGAGCGCTTTTGTTCAAGTCACTAACCGCGTACGGCAATCCATATCGTGTGCCGTCCTCCACCACGTGAACCGCGAGCGTGGACACAAACCTCCTTCACCTCAAAGCCTGCCTGCTTCAGACGGCGGGTAAAAGAACGATCGGAACTGACTGACCATACTGCCAGCACGCCCTTAGTCCGCAGCGCGGCGAAGGCTGCTTCCAGTCCTTCCTTTGCATAGAGCCAGTCATTGCCTCTGCGGGTCAGGCCCTCAGGGCCGTTATCTATATCAAGCAGGATTGCGTCGTAGTCACAACGCTTCTCTTTCAGCACCCGGGCCACGTCGGCCTCGCGAATAGTAACCCGTTTATCCTGAAGGGGATGACCGGCCAGCCCTGCAAGGAGTTTCCTGTTCCACTCTATCACTGCCGGCACCAGTTCGGCTATTACAACACAGGCATTGGGACCGAGCCTGTTCAGGGCTGCTGCCAGGGTATACCCCATGCCCAGCCCGCCTATCAAAACCCTGGAATTGGGACTGCCTGCTACCTTTGCACAGGCCAGTTCAGCCAGAGCGTCCTCTGACCCATGAGCAGAACTGTTCATGAGTTCAAACCCGTTCACTCTGATAGAGAACTCCCTGCCACGCTTATAGAGGCGAAGCTCTCCGCTGTTTCCGGGTATCTGCGCGCTGTCAAGCAATTTCCATGGAATCATGGCTGCCTCATGCGTTGTTCTCTATAATATTTATAGCGGCCTTAATGCCGTCCGCAGCGCTGGATATTATACCCCCTGCGCAACCGCTTCCTTCTCCGACTATATAAAGATTTTCAAAGCCGGTGCAGCGGCTGTCCTTTTCCCGCAGGACCTGAATAGGGGATGAAGTCTTGCTCTCAAGCCCCATAATACTGCCTGTTTCAAATCCCTTTATTTTTCTGCTGAAATCCTTGAGCCCTTCCCTGATAGAACTGCTTACTTCAGCAGGGAGCAGATTCCATAAAGCCGCTGGTTTCAATTCCAGGGGGTAACTTGATTCAACAATTTCTGTCTGCTCTTTCCTGTTTATAAAATTCTGTATACTGCAAAACGGGGCCTTAAAGCCGGCTGAATATTGGTAAAAACTTTGTTCAAGAGCTTCCAGCCAGTCAAGGGCTTCCTCCGGCAATGCCTCCCTGCCAATGAGTTTATCTGGATGAACCCCGGCTACGCAAGCCGCGTTTGCGAACTTTCCGTCCCTCATATACAGGCTCATTCCGTTTACAATATTTGTATCCTGATATGCAGCCGCAGGAACAACAGTTCCTCCGGGGCACATGCAAAAAGTATACACCGGAAGATTGCCGTCTCCCTGTGATGTAAGACGGTATTCAGCAGCCTTTACTCCGGCCAGCCTTTCCCTGCCCCATTGCGCCTTGTTTATAATTTCCTGAGGGTGCTCTACCCTGCTGCCTATGGCAAAACTCTTTGTACGGAACTGAACGCCTCTGCTGATCAACATCCGGTAAGTCTCATAGGCGGAATGCCCCGGGGCAATAATAAAATAATCAGCCTCGATTCCGCCTGATGTAGTGATTGCTTCAATGACTTTTCCGTCTTTAATTTTCAGATCTTCCAGTATGGTTTCAAATAACACGCTCCCGCCGATCTCGATGAATGCATCTCTGAGATTTCTGACAATCTTTCTGAGGTTATCACTCCCGAGATGAGGGTGCGCCATATATCCTATTTCTTCCGGCGCGCCTGCTTGAATATAACTGGACAATATAAACTGTCTTTCTTTTGATATGTGTTTGGATCTTGAAGTGAGCTTCCCATCTGAAAAGGTCCCTGCGCCGCCCTCACCAAACGCATAGTTACTGACAGGATTAAAAACACCGGTCTTTTCGAACTCCCTGATTCCCCCTGTCCTTTTGTGCACATCTGTGCCGCGTTCGATTATCGTTGTATGGAATCCTGCCTTCTGAAGAATAAACGCTGAGAAGAATCCTGCCGGGCCGCTCCCGACAACAACCGCTTTCTCTTTTCTTTTCCGATACGGAATATCTAAAGACGGGGATGGAACGAGAACGTCTCCTGTAACTTCATCCGATAAAACTAAAACCCTGACCAGCCAGTGGATGTTATCTTTTTTTCTCGCATCAAGGCTTTTATTTTCTATCTGATAGGAGAATTCCTGTATCCCCAGTTCTTTCCCGATGCCTTTTCTCAGCTCGTCCTCATTGTAATCAGTGGGCAGCTTTAATGAAATTTCTCTGTATCCCATAATAATAGTTTAACCTTAAATAGCTTAAAAACAGAAATAGAACAGGTATTATTAAGGGTCGCATAATTTAATAATTCAAGCTTGCAGTCAAGATGGCACTAAAACTACCACCCCTGGCCCCTCCTTTTCTCCTCGCCGAATCCGCTGGGGCGGAAACCAAGGAGGGGAGTTGTTGATACCACCAAAAAGCTTCCAAGCTCCCCGCCTATTTTAGGAGGGGATTAAGGGGTGGTAAGGTGTCAGATTGAAAGCTACTTGGAATTTAGACGTGAGCAAGAGTAGCTAACCTTTTTATCTTATGTATCTCCTTCGCAGTTGACGAGTGAGTTACATGATAGAGGTCCCATGCCACTTGTAAATTAAGCCAAAACTGAGCTTCCATGCCGAAAAGCTTTTCCAGTCGAAGTGCAGTGTCAGGGGTAATGCCCCGCTTACCGTGAATTAGCTCATTAACACGAGGATATGAAACCCCAAGCTTATCTGCCAACTCACTCTGCGTCATTTTCAGTGGTGTGAGAAACTCCTCCAACAGCATTTCACCAGGATGCGTCGGCGGACCATTTTTAGGTATACGAACCATTTTGTACCTCCTTAATTGTTTAGTGGTAATCCGTAATTTCGACGTTTTCCGCTCCATCATCTGTCCATATAAAACAAACACGGAACTGATCATTGATCCGTATGCTGTGCTGTCCCTTACGATCATCCTTAAGGGATTCCAAAAAGTTTCCAGGCGGAATTTTCAATGATTCCAGGGAAACGACGCCATTGAGTTGATCGAGTTTGCGTTGTGCCACTCGCCAGATTTGCTGTGGACAGGTCTGACGCGCTTCCCTAGTGTTTTTCCTGTCGAAAATATCTTCTGTGCCCTTGTCAAAAAACGATTTTATCACAGGGCTTCCTTTCGTTTTGACATCGTCAGTATATTAAAATTATAATGGATAACGTTATATATAGCAAGTGCGAAAGGAACGAGGAATGAGGCGATTATCTTCAGGCTTTCAGACGGAAACTTTTTACGTTTCACCATTCACAATTCACGGAGTTTAAGCTTCTTTCTAAAACATGGGAGAGTTTTAATCTCAGATTTCATATCACATCAAAAAGATACCCAGTTAACAGACGGGAACCGCCCCGACAATATCGGCATTTGTATATTAGTCAGACAACGCTCGACTTTCCCCATAGTTGATTACCGATAATAACTTACACTATTTTGAAGCTTTTGAAAAGCACGGACGCCACGTAAGACAGCTGTGACTTAAATGACGGGATATTTTCATAACTGGCGTTTTGAAATCATCAGCCCCTTCTTTATACTCAGGACAAACCACCTCTAACCCCTCCTTTTCTCCTCGACGAATCCGCTGGGGCGGAAACCAAGGAGGGGAGTTGTTGATACCACCAAAAAGCTTCCAAGCTCCCCGCCTATTTTAGGAGGGGATTAAGGGGTGGTAAGCGGTATTGCCTTCGATAAATTAAAAAATTCTTGGGATTCCTCACCTGCAAGCAACCCCATGCCCGTTCATATTCACATCCCTAAGACAGCCATGGGTATAGGAGCGGAAAGCTAATTAATATATAATATACTGTGCCGGCGAACATGTGCCGGAAAAGCTCCGGCGTTTGTTCGCTTTACCGGACTGTTTTGCTGACACGGCACTTACATGATACAGGAGGAGGAATATAGAATGGCAGTTGCTAAAAAAATTGATGTATTAATGCAGGAAAAAAGACATTTCCCGCCGTCAAAGGAATTCAGCAGGAAGGCTCATATCAAAAGCCTGGAAGAATACGAGAAGATATATAAAAGGTCAATTGATGACCCTGAAGGTTTCTGGGCGGAGATGGCTGAAAAGAACCTGACATGGTTTAAGAAGTGGGATAAGGTCCTTGAATACAATTTTGAAAAGCCCGAGGTTAAATGGTTTCAGGGCGGCAAGCTCAATGTCTCATATAACTGCCTTGACAGGTTTATAAATACACCCGTACGGAATAAAGCGGCAATCATCTGGGAAGGGGATGACGGCTCATATAAAACATACACCTACCAGCAGATGTATTACGAAGTAAATAAATTTGCCAATGTCCTGAAAAAGCACGGAATAAAAAAGGGCGACAGAATAACCATCTATCTGCCCATGATACCTGAACTTGCTATCTCAATGCTTGCATGTGCAAGGATCGGCGCTATCCACAGCATTGTCTTTGGCGGATTCAGCGCGCAGGCATTAAGGGACAGGATTCAGGACTGTAAGTCAAAGCTGATAATTACCGCAGATAAAGGCGTAAGGGGGGGGAGGATGGTTGCGCTTAAGGCAAATGCCGATGAAGCGCTTCATGAATGCCCGACAGTGGGGAAAATGATAGTTGTAAAAAGGGTTGATGGAATAGACATGGAGCCTAACAGGGATGTATGGTGGCATGAAGAGATGAATGCACCTGATATTGCGAATTATTGCGAACCTGAGAAAATGGATGCCGAAGACCCGCTCTTTATACTCTACACATCAGGCTCTACAGGAAAACCCAAAGGTGTCCTTCATACAACTGGAGGATATTTACTCTATACCAACCTTACATTTAAATGGATATTTGACTATCACGAGGAAGATATACATTTCTGTACAGCAGACATAGGGTGGGTAACAGGACACAGTTATATAGTCTACGGGCCCTTGTCAGCAGCGGCAACAAGCCTTATGTTTGAAGGCATTCCAACATATCCGAATCCGGGAAGATTCTGGAATATAGTGGACAAGCATAAGGTTAATATTTTTTATACTGCGCCCACAGCCATAAGGGCGTTAATGAGAGAAGGTGAAAGCTGGGTGGGAAAGCATGACCTTTCTTCTCTCAGGGTTCTTGGCACTGTCGGAGAGCCAATAAACCCGGAGGCATGGATGTGGTACCACATCCACATCGGAAAAGAAAAGCTCCCGATTGTTGATACCTGGTGGCAGACAGAGACAGGCGGGATTCTTATAACTCCTCTACCCGGAGCAATGACATTAAAGCCTGGTTCAGCGAACAGGCCTTTTCCAGGTGTGGCGCCAAAGGTGTTAAAAGAAGACGGTTCTGCTGCAGGCGTAAATGAAGGCGGCTATCTTGTAATAGAAAAACCCTGGCCTGGAATGCTCAGAGGCACTTACGGAGACCCGGAAAATAAACGTATAAAAGAAGTCTACTTTTCCAGATTCCCCGGCAAATATCTTACCGGAGACGGAGCCAGGGTTGATGAAGACGGCGATTACTGGCTTATGGGAAGAATAGACGATGTTATAAATATTTCAGGGCACAGGCTGGGCACTGCAGAGGTTGAATCAGCTTTGGTCAGCCATGAGGCTGTTGCAGAGGCTGCGGTTGTCGGATTTCCGCATGAGATTAAAGGCGAGGGTATTTATGCTTACGTGACCCTCAAGGAAGGCCAGCAGCCTTCAGAAGAACTCAAAAAAATACTTGTTGGCCATGTAAGAACAGTTATAGGCCCGATTGCATCACCGGACAAACTCCAGTTTGCGCCGGGCTTGCCAAAGACAAGAAGCGGCAAGATAATGAGAAGGATACTAAGGAAGATTGCCCATGGCCAGATAGAAGAGCTTGGGGATACATCAACCCTGGCAGATCCGTTAGTTGTTGATAGCCTGGTAAAGGGAAAGCTGTAAACTATTTCAGCAGGCAGGGCATAGCATTTTCACTCATTCTCGCTACACTTCGAGGTATTTTGCCTCACAACCCCCTTAATTCCCCCTTAACAAAGGGGGACCCAGAGGGTTGTCTGAATATCGGCAAAATAAACCCGCTCAAATACTATGTCCTGCCTGCTTCGTCTCATCTTGACTACAACAATCTTTAATGTTTAAACTATTTGTCCACTTAAAATTTTAGGAGGTTTCCCATGTTAAAAAAATATTTGTTGGCGCCCGGCCCGACGCCTGTTCCGCCGGAGGCGCTGTTGGCAATGGCAATGCCCATAATACATCACAGGTCGCCGGATTTTCTCCCTGTGCTCGATTCAGCCAAAAAAGGCCTTCAGTGGCTATACCAGACAAAAAACGACGTCCTTATAATCTGCTCGACCGGCACGGGAGGAATGGTTGGCTCGGTCAACAATTTCTTCAGCCCTGGAGACAAGGCATTGGTAATCAATGCCGGAAACTTTGGAGAAAGATGGACAAAGATATGCAAGGCATACAATCTTTCAGTTGAAGAGATGAAGATTGACTGGGGATATGCAGTAAAACCTGAGGATGTTGAAAAAGCGCTGAAGAAAGACCCATCAATCAAAGGAGTTTTTGTTCAGGCTTCAGAGACGTCAACAGGCGTTTATCATGATATCAAGGCCCTTGCCTCAATCGTAAAAAAATACGAAAACACAATATTTGTTGTTGATGCAATATCAGCATTGGTTGCGCATGACCTCAGAATGGATGAATGGGGGATTGATGTAATGATAGGAGGTTCCCAGAAAGGCGTGATGCTTCCTCCGGGCCTTGCATTTGTAGGGATAAGCGAGAAGGCTTGGAAATTCGCGGAGACTTCGAAGTCCCCCAAGTTCTATTTTAATTTCACTGCCGAGAGGAAGAAACTCAAAGACAACCAGACGAACTTTACATCTCCGGTTACTCTGATAATAGGCTTAAATGAATGCATCAAGATTCTGCAGAAAGAAGGCCTTGAAAATGCCTTTGCGCGCCATGCAAAACTTGCGCATGCGACAAGAGAGGCAGTAAAGGCTATCGGGCTTGAGATGTTCACAAAGGAATCTCCGTCCAATTCTGTTACTGCCATAAATGCGCCAAAAGGCCTGGACGGCCAGGAGATTTACAAGAATCTAAGGGTGAAATACGGCATCACAGCAGCAGGCGGACAGGGGCAGGCAAAAGGAAAGATATTCAGGATTGCGCATCTTGGCTATGCTGATACGTTTGACGTTATAACAGCGCTTGCAGGAGTTGAGATGACCTTAAAGGGCATGGGACATCCTGTCAAGCTCGGAACCGGCGTTGCGGTTGCAGAGGAATTGCTGCTGAAGTAAAGGAGGACTCTATGGAAAAAGTTCTGGCAAAAGGCGTGAATTTTTTGTATTCGAAAAAATTCATAGAATCTGAATACGGCGTGGATACATGGGAAAAAGTAATTAAGTCTTTACCGGAAGACGCACAGAGTGTATGGGACGGTGCTCTTTTAGTGCACCAAAGCTATTCTTTTAGCGCTTTCAAAGCAATGATATCCGCTTTGACTGTAGTTCTTGGCTCTGTCAAGGATTCCGAGCTCGCCAAGATATACGAATATATTGCAGACCAGAGCCTGAACAAGATATACAAGATATTCTTTCATTTTGCAAACCCTTCTTTTGTAATACGAAATTATCCAAAATTATGGGACAAATTCTTCAATACAGGCAATGTTGAGGTCCCTGTGGCTGAGAAGGGGCATGCTGAGCTTAAATTTACATTGCCTGAGATATTTCTTGACTGGCTTGCTCCAGCATGTCTGGGATATTCGAAGAAAGCTGTAGAGATGGCAGGCGGAAAGAATTTGACGATGAAAGAATTGAGTAGGCAACACCTGTCCCAGAATCTCTGGGAGATTGTATACGAGTTAATGTGGAGCGAATAATCCTGTCAAGCTCGGAAGCGGCGTTGCGGTTGCAGAGGAATTGCTGCTGAAGTAGCCTGGGCCATTTTCTAAAACCAAAAAGGGGGATACAGGATTATCCCCTTTTTTATTTTTTTAGGCATTAGTGATAATATAAGCCTGTATGTCACTGAAGAAAAAGATAATCCTCAGCTTTCTTGTAAGTTCTGTAATCATAGCAATCCTTGCTATTTCTTCTTATATTAATTTTGTAGAAATAAGGAAAGAGATAAGATATCTGGAACTGTCTGACACCATAAGGAGCAAATCCTTACAGCTCAGGAGGCACGAAAAGAATTTTTTTCTCTATGGGGATATCAAGGAGCTTGAAAACGTATATGATTATATAAGGCAGCTTAAAAATATCCTTACAGAGAACAGGCCCCTTTATAATTCCGGGAAACTGCTCAGCCTTGAAAATAAGGTAGGCGAATACGCACAGAGATTTAACCGCATAGAACTTATTTTTTGGGAGTTTCACCGGGAATTCGATAAAGTTAAGCCGTCATATAAACAATATTATGTTTTTTCCCGGCTTATCGAATCAACAATCCTGGAGCGTCCGCTGGCCAATGCAGAGGTATTGGAAAAGTCATTTTTTTTAAAACCCGGCAGCCCGGTAATTGAAAGCCTTAAAAAATTAAATACAGAGATCATTGCTCTCAGGAAAGACGGAGAAGAGATATTGACCCTCTCCAAGGATCTGGATAAATCAGCCAGGGATAAAGTGGAAAGGGCCATTAGTTTATCGCAGACTGCAGTATTGGTTTTGATACCTTTATTCCTTTTTGTAGGCCTGAGCGCCCTGTTTTTTATCGGCCACAGCATTGTAAGGAGGCTGAAACTATTGGCAGGCGCTATTGAAAAAACAGGCAAAGGCGATTTTTCATCCCTGGTGATTCCGGCGGAAGAGGATGAGGTTGGCGTACTAATTAATACCTTCAACAAGATGGAACAGGATTTGATTGCAAGGGATGCTGAACTTGGCAGGAAAAATGAGGAACTGCTTCAGGGCAAAAAGCTTGCCTCTATAGGGACACTTGCATCAGGAGTTGCGCATGAGCTTAACAATCCCCTTAACAATATCTATCTCTCAGCGCAGGTTTTATCAAAGGAGATAAACGAGGAGACATGCCCCCCGATAGTCAGGGAGACCGTTAAAGACATTTTTTCTCAAACGCTAAGGGTAAAAAGAATAGTCGGCGACCTCCTCGAATTTGCCAGAGAAAAACCTCCTGACCTCAAAAAGGTTAATATAGTAAGCGTGATAAATGATGTGCTTAAACAGATGGCTGCATCCGGAGAATTATATAATTCAAAATATGATATTAACGCTCCTGAAGAAATGGAAATTCTTGCAGACAGGCATCTAATGGAGCAGGTCTTCATTAATCTTTTCACTAATGCAGTTGATGCAATGGACCGAAGCGGGTTATTGCATATCGGGATAAATGCGGCAGACACTTCTGTTCAAATTAAAGTGTCTGACACCGGCAAAGGCATCCTGTCAAAAGATATCACAAGGATATTTGACCCGTTTTTCACAACCAAGGAAAAAGGCACCGGCTTGGGACTTGCAATTGTTTACAGTATAATAAAAAAACATAACGGAAAAATAGAAGCGGACAGCGAACCATATAAAGGCACGACTTTTACAATAACTCTGCCCCGTTGATGAAAACGGGGCGAACCGGGGGATAATGGCTCTTAAAATCTTAATCGCTGAAGACGAAGAAATAACATTAAAGCACCTGCTCTATGCCCTGGAGAAAGAAGGCCATACAGTCACTGGTGTAAAGAATGGGGTTGATGCATTAAAAAAGGTTGAAAAAGAAAAGTTTGAGCTCCTCATCTCTGATATAAAGATGCCGGGGATAGACGGCCTTTCGCTTCTTGCAGAGGTGAAGAATAAATATCCCGGCATGGATGTAATCATCATCACAGGCTTTGGCAGCATAGAGTCCGCAGTCGAGGCCATGAAAAAAGGCGCCACTGATTATATAACCAAACCTTTTAACCTCGATGAGCTGAACCTGAAGATAAACAGGATTCAGGAAAAAAAAAGGCTAGAGAATGAGAACATCGCCCTCAAAGTTTCTCTCGGCCTTGATAAGAACCAGCCTTTTATAGCAAAAAGCAAGACAATGAGAAGGGTGATAGAGGTTGTGAAGAGCATCACCAATTCTGACTGCAATGTTCTTCTCACAGGTGAAAGCGGCGTAGGGAAAGGCCTTGTTGCAAAGATTATCCATTATACAGGCGCAAGAAAAGACAGGTCTTTCCTTGCGCTGAATTGCGCAATTTTCACAGAGGAGCTTCTGGCAAGCGAGTTGTTCGGCCATGAAAGGGGAGCATTTACAGGGGCTGTTTCTTCCAAACAAGGCCTTATTGAGGTTGCTGATAAAGGCACGTTATTCCTTGATGAGATAGCAGAGATGTCATCCAATCTCCAGGCAAAATTATTGAAGGTGATAGAAGACAAGGAATTTTTAAGAGTCGGCGGTACAAGGACAATAAGGGTGGATGTGAGATTTATTGCTGCGACAAACCAGAACATAGCTGCCCTCGTATCGAGCGGTAAATTCAGGGAAGATTTATATTACAGGCTGAACGTGATGGACATTCATATTCCTCCTCTGAGGGAGAGAAAGGAAGACATCGCACCTCTCTTCAAACATTTTCTGGAAAAGTATGCCGGAAAGGAAAATAAGAAAATCGAAGGCTTCACAAAGGAGGCGATGGACATGCTTCTTTCATACGGTTTTCCCGGAAATGTCAGGGAACTGGAAAATATTATTGAGCGGGCAGTTATCTTAGAGAAGACAGCACGCATCAGGCCGGAGACGCTTCCCCAGAGCATAAAACTTTTTCAGGTAGAAACCATAGACCCGAACAGGATAAAACCGATTGATGACCTGAACAGAGAATATGCGGAAAAGGTGCTTGAATTCGCAGAAGGCAATAAATCAAAAGCAGCAGAGCTTCTGGGGATTTCAAGGACAAGCCTGTGGAGGATATTGAAGAAATAGCTTTATATGCTGTGAATCAGGTAAATCATAAGAAATATCCCGATTGCAAGAATGGATATAGCGAGCAGAACATCAAGAAGCAAAGACGGCTGGTAAGTATCTTCATCTATCTGTTTCTCCACTTTCTTATACCTGATAAATGCAAGCACGCCCATTAAGGCCCCCAGACCCACCAGAAATATCCCAAAGATTGAAGAATATCCGCGAGGCGGGACAGCAACTTCCTTGCCCAAGAAATATGCCACCTGCTTTATAAAAATAGCGAACCTTTCAACTACAAAGCCAAAGGCCATTATTCCTATGCTGGTCCTTATCCATGCAAGGAAAGTCCTTTCATTCGCCATATGCACGCGGCGGTTGCGGACTTTTGAATTATTTTCATCTCTTGAAAATTCCGACATAGTTTCTGCCCTCTGATAAATTATACGCCATAAAAGCAAAAAATAATATTGAGTCAGGCTGTCCCTTCTCTGTTCACCTCTGTTCAAGTTTGAAACAGATGGTTCACCCCCTCCACCCAATAAATTCCTTTAGTTTCAACACGTTTCTCTCTGGCACATATCTTGGAATTACTATCAGCGAAGCTCAAAAAGGAGGCGAGGCAAATGGTAGAAAAAATCTTATTTGTAACCAAAGGAGGTGAAGGTTGTGACGAAGGGTTTTCCTATGTCCTTGAACTTGCAAGGACACTTCATTCAGGGATTGCAGTCTTGATGGTGTACAGCAAGGGCATGATGGAAACCTATGAGGATGTGATGGCTGCTGTTGCTTTTGCAGAAGCCGGACAACTTGAAACAGTAAAGGAATTGATGAATAAGCAAACAGCAGAAATAAATGATATTGAAAAGAAAAAGATAAAAGAACTGGCCGAGAGATGCAGGGAAAATTCTCTGGAATTCATTTATCAGACAGCTGCCGGTGACTCAATAGATGCAATTAAAGATTTCCTTAAAGACAGGCCCGGCATAGACATGGTTCTCCTGAGCCCTAACCTCTCGGAGAATAAGAAAGGCATAGACTTTAAAAAATTACTCAAAAATATAACAAAACCTGTCGTAACCATATCTCATGGCTATACTCCTTATCAAGGCCTGCAGGGGCTGTGAGGTATGAGGACAGAAAAAAGGAGGGATTGAAATGAAAACACTCGGAAGATTAATTAACAGGCTTGACACCTTAATGGCTTCTGCGGCATTTGCAGAGGAAGGAGAATTTGATACAGCAAGGGAAATTTTGCGCGACGCAAATTCTCAGAATGAAAGAGCTACAAAGAGAGTAGACAGGGCACATACAAGGCCTGTGGTCCATAACGCAAGAAGCAAGTAAAACTGAAAACTAAATATAGGAGGAAAGATGTCAGGATACAATGAAAATGCAAAGAAAAAGCCTTATGGAAAACTGATAATAGCAGGAATTGTCTCTATAGGGCTTTATGCAGTCCTGCTCATGAAGCAGGATGTAGTGAACAGCTATTTCGCGTTGGGAGGATTTTATGCTTTTTTACCGATAATTACAGCATTTCTCTTCTCATTTGTCCACGGTTCATTTACGGGAAATTTCTGGACAGTGCTGGGTATTGAGGCGGCGAAGAAGAAAAAGGAGGTAAAATAACATGCACGATGCAGCTCAGGCAGCATTGAATTTTATCAATCTTGATGTGCTGACCATAGCCTATCTGTTTATCGTAGGATTTGTCGGAGGCCTTGTAAGCGGATTCATCGGTTCAGGAGGCGCATTTGTGCTCACGCCTGCAATGATGAGCCTTGGAGTGCCGGGCCTTGTGGCTGTTGCAAGCAATATGTGCCACAAATTTCCAAAGGCATTGATAGGCGCCATCAAAAGGGCAAAATACGGGCAGGTTGACGTCAAGCTTGGGATAGTCCTTGGCATTTCTGCTGAAGCAGGAGTTCTCTATGGAGCGCATATACAGGAAAGCATTAAAAAGGCATTTGGAGATGCAGGTTCGAATCTTTATGTTAGTGTTGCGTTTGTTGTAATCCTTGCAGTTGTTGGCGGTTTTGTTCTTCGCGATGCATGGAAAACATATAAATCAGGAAACACAAATGAAGAAGAAACAGTTACAAAACTGGCAAGATGGGTACAATCAATCAATATTCCGGGAACAATGGTCTATTTCAAAAGTCTTAATGCAAGAATCTCAGTGCTCTTTACAATTCCCTTGGGATTTGCAACAGGCATGCTTGCAGCAACAATCGCAGTAGGCGGTTTCATTGGCGTACCGGCAATGATTTATGTCCTTGGCGCTCCAAGCCTGATGGCTTCTGCGTCAGAACTGGTAATTGCATTCGTAATGGGGCTTGGAGGTTCATTTAAATATGCAATGCACGGGCTTGTTGATATCCGCCTTGCAATGATAATACTTGCAGGCTCACTCTTTGGAATCCAGCTCGGCGCAATAGGAACAACCTACGTGAAACCTTTCATGATAAAGGTTGTTATGGGCGTGATAATGGTCATCGTCCTTTTCAGCCGCGGCTTAATGGTCCCTGTTTATCTTTCACAGCTTGGATTGATACAGACACTTAATGAAGGCACTGTTAAATTGTTGAAGAACACAAGCTTTGCTATAATGGCTTTAGCGCTGCTTTTGGGGGCATTTATTGTCCTTCGCGCCATGTGGCAGGGACACAGGGCAGAGCGTGAACTGGCAACGAAAGAGGTTTTAGTCAGGTAAGGAACGTGGGAAGATACAAAAAAATACTGGTGGCATTTGACGGCTCTGAATCCGGCAGGAATGCGCTTTTGCAGGCATTCAGGCTTGCAAATGACGAGGAATGCTGGATAACCGTCGCTACAGTGGTGCCTGCATATGACGGAGATATTGACCTTACAGGAGTTACTGATATACAT
>JACRGY010000065.1 GCA_016212165.1 Nitrospirota bacterium | reverse complement strand
GTCCTTTCCTGCCATTCTGCCTCCTTATAAAAAAGAAGCAGTTTAGCATTATCAATTTAGGACATTTCTATTTTGGCCATTTAGGACATTATCATTTTGGTGTTACATCACGGGTTTTATCATCCCCTGACATTGACATTACGCCATTAAATGTGTCATAGTTGAACAATCTTAAGGCATCGAGAAGAGCTTCCAAGGATTTATCTCAATAAACCCCGCTGCGCTGCTTCAATGTTTTAAAACAAAGATTAACAAGGAGAAAATTTTAAATGTACAAAAAGTTTTATGAATTTGGAATATCAGATATAGTTTTGAAATCTCTGTCTGATATGGGCTTTGAAGAACCTACCCCGATACAGAAGATAGCCATCCCCCCGGCAATGGAAGGGAAAGATCTGGTAGGCCAGGCACAGACAGGCACAGGGAAAACCGCCGCGTTCGGCATCCCGATTGTTGAAAAAGGGAAAAGGGGGAAAATACCCTATGCAATCGTACTTACGCCTACACGTGAACTTGCAATGCAGGTTGCTCAGGAGCTAAATAAGATCGGCCAGGGCAAAGGAATTCTGTGTGTGCCGATTTACGGAGGACAGTCTATCGAAAGACAGTTCCAGAGCCTGAGAAAGGGCGTTGACATTGTGGTCGGCACACCGGGCCGCGTCATAGACCATATCAAGAGAAAAACCCTTATCCTCAAAGAAATAAAAATTGTTGTCCTTGATGAGGCTGATGAGATGCTCAATATGGGATTTATTGAAGACATGAAACGGATACTCAAGGAGATTCCTGAAAAAAGACAGACCATGCTCTTTTCTGCCACCATGCCGCCGGAGATTCGCAGCATAGCAATGAAATATATGAACAACCCTGAAAACGTCCGTGTAAATGCTACAGAAATGGTCGTCTCAAAAATTAAACAGGTCTTTTATGAAGTGAGAGAAGAGGACAAGATAAACGCTCTTACCAGGCTCTTAGACGTAGAGGACCCTTCGTTAACGCTTATTTTCTGCCACACAAAAAGAGATGTTGATGATGTATCAGGGAGATTGCAGAAGATGGGATATTATGCAGGCGCAATACACGGCGATTTTACCCAGTCTCACAGAGACGAGATGATGGGAAAGTTCAAAAAAGGGGACATTGATATCCTGGTTGCCACTGATGTTGCATCCCGCGGCCTTGACATACCGGATGTTTCCCATGTCATTAATTACAGCATACCCCAGGACCCGGACAGTTATATACACAGAATCGGGAGGACCGGGAGGGCAGGCAAATCAGGCATAGCGCTGACCTTTGTTACCCCAAGAGAATATCGGCATTTAAAACTTATCGAAAAATCTGCAAAGACAAAAATAAGCAAGGCCAAGCTGCCGACTAAAGATGAGGTTAAAAAGGCAAGGGAAGGGGAGATGATTGCCGGCCTCGAACATGAGATTACAGAAAAGAAACATGCCAAATATCTCCCGCTTGCAGAAAAACTTTTTGCCAGATATTCTCCGGAAGACGTTGCCGCAGCAGCCCTGAGCATCATCTTCGGAGACATGGAAGTCGGAGACATTAAAGAATCCGGTACTGCACAGCCGTCCCCGGATACAGGTTTTGTAAGGCTCTTTATGACCATCGGCAGAAAAGACAAAATAAAAGTCGCGGATATCGTCAAATCCATTTCAGCAGAGGCTGATATCCCTGCAAGGAAGATAGGGAATATAGCCCTGTTTGATACCTTCAGCTTTGTTGAGGTCCCTGCAAATCTTGCCGACAGGGTCATCAGCGCCATCAATGACATTATGATGCATGGCAGAAGAGTGCGCATACAGCATGCAAAGGAAAAACGCAAATAACAAAAAGGCAGGTAAGCAAAAGCCTATCTGCCTTCTATCGCAGTCAAAATCCTTATCTTTAGTTAGGCTTGCCCCTTCGTCCTCCTACTTCGTTATAGCAGGCATTATAGAATTACCGGCATTGTTTGATATCTGCTGCCACACCCATGTCAGCCCGTTATCCGTTGATTTCTTCATGAAGATATCGCTGTTGCCGGGTGTAAGTGTGTCGTCCTGCCAGACTACGTAAATTGCATTTGTATTGTCTACAGCAAGCACGGGCAACTGGGAGTTCCCGGCATTGTTTGATATCTGCTGCCATACCCACGTCACGCCGTTGTCCGTTGATTTCTTCATGAATATATCGTTGCTGCCAAGCGTGTTGTCCTGCCACACTACGTAAATTGCATTTGTATTGTCTACAGCAAGCACTGGTGACTGGGAGTTCCCTGCATTGTTTGATATCTGCTGCCACACCCATGTAAGGCCGTTATCCGTTGATTTCTTCATGAAGATATCGTTGTTACCAAGCGTGTCGT
>JACRGY010000008.1 GCA_016212165.1 Nitrospirota bacterium | reverse complement strand
TCACCTCAAAGTATATATTTTAAAGTATACACTTTACTAATCAGGAAGTCAACTGGCGGCTCCCTTGATAGTTATATGGAGATTATCCAAACACCCTCTTAAATATATAGTCCACATTCTTGAGATAATATTTGAGGTCGAAGATTTTTTTAATATCTTTTGAAGAGAGGTGTTTTTTGACGTCTTTATCCTTCAATAATAATTTTTTGAACTCAATTCCCTTCTTCCAGCTCTGCATCGCATTCCTCTGTACAATCTCATATGCATCCTCACGGCTCATTCCCTTACCCGTTAATGCAAGGAGAACTCTCTGTGAATTATAGAGGCCATAACTGCGGTTCATATTTTTAAGCATCCGGTCAGGATATACATGGAGGCCGTCAAGGATTCCCTTTAATCTATTAAGCATATAATCAACAAGTATCGTGCTGTCAGGAATAATCACCCGCTCAACAGATGAATGTGAGATATCGCGCTCATGCCATAAGGCAATGTTTTCCAGCCCTGCCATTGCATTTGAACGGACAAGCCTCGCAAGGCCTGAAAGGTTCTCGCAGCCGACAGGATTTCTCTTATGAGGCATTGCCGATGAACCCTTCTGCCCTTTTGTGAAAGGCTCCTCTGCCTCAAGCACCTCTGTCCTCTGGAGATGCCTTATCTCAACAGAGATTTTTTCTATTGACCCTGCAATGAGCGAAAGCGTTGTGAGGTACTCTGCATGCCTGTCTCTCTGGACAACCTGAGTTGCAACAGGTTCAGGATTTAGGCCGAGCTTTTTACATACCTTCTCTTCGATCTTTGTAGGTATATTCGAAAATGTGCCGACAGCTCCAGAAAATTTGCCTATGCTTATCACATCCTTTGCGCGCTTCATCCTCGCGATGTTCCTCTTCATTTCCTCATACCAGAGGGCAAACTTGAGTCCGAAAGTCATTGGCTCTGCATGGACTCCGTGGCTTCTTCCTATTGCAGGAGTATTTTTATATTTGTATGCCTGTTTTTTAAGTACAGACATCAGTTCCTTTAGGTCTTTAAGAATAATGTCTGCCGCCTCTTTCATCAAAAGGGAGAGTGCGGTATCAACAACATCAGATGATGTAAGCCCTTTGTGGATGAACCTTGACTCATGCCCTACATTTTCTGCGACTGATGTGAGGAATGCAATAACATCGTGTTTAACAACACCTTCTATTTCGTCAATTCTTTTTACATCGAACTTTGCCTTTTTCTTTATTTTTACTACTGCATCAACAGGAATCTCTGCAAGCTCTGCCCATGCCTCGCATACTGCAATCTCCACATCAAGCCATTTCTGGAACCTGCTCTCAGGCTCCCAAAGTTTTCCCATGACCGGCCTTGTATAACGCGGTATCATAATTATCTCCTTCTATTAAAAATTACATAAAAGAATGTCATATTTTACCCTTACAATCTCAATTTTTCCACCATAACCCCCTTAATCCCCCTTAACAAAGGGGGAATTGGGGGGTTGTGCTCATTGCGCTTTTTTCTGCTGAGATTTTATTCCCTTGGCAATTTTGTCCAGAATGCCGTTTATAAATGCCGCCGACTCGGATGTTGAATATCTCTTCGCAATTTCTATGGCTTCGTTTATTGTCACCGCTATTGGAATATCTTTTCGGTGCAGGAGTTCATAGACGGCAAACCTTAATATATTCCTGTCAACAGCTGCCATCCTCTGGATTACCCAGTGTTCTGCTGACTTGTTAATTACCGAGTCTATTTCATCAAGGCCGGAAAGAGTGCCTTTGATAAGCTCTGTTGCAAATTTTTTGACTTCATCGTCTTTTTCTTTATCAGCCCAGAACTGCTTAAGGCTTCTGCCTATGTCGCTTTTATTCCCGAAATCAGATTGAAAGAGAAACTGAAGAACATACTCCCTTGCCTTGCGACGCTTCATAGCATAGCGGACAGCCTATAGCTGTCAGCAGTCAGTGAAAGAATACCGACAAAATCTCTTATTGCTGAATGCTGATTGCTGAATGCTGTCATTAGAGCTTCTTCATCAGCTGCGCCATTTCTATGGCTGTTATTGCTGCATCGAATCCCTTGTTCCCGCTCTTTGTTCCGGCCCTCTCAACAGCCTGTTCGATTGTATCGGATGTGATGACTCCGAATGCAATCGGAACGCCTGTCTCCATCGATGCCGCAGCAATGCCCTTTGACACCTCAGCCGCAACATACTCAAAGTGAGGGGTTGCGCCTCTGATGACTGTGCCGAGGCATATCACCGCATTATATGTGCCTTTTGATGCAAGTTTTTTTGCAATCAGAGGAATCTCAAATGAACCCGGCACCCTTGCAATATCTATGTCTTCCTCCTTCGCTCCATGTCTCAACAGCGCATCCTTCGCTCCGTCAAGGAGCTTGCTCGTGATAAAGTCATTGAACCTGCTTACAATTATCGCAAACTTTAATCCCTTTGCCTGCAGTTCGCCTTCTAATATCTTCATAATAATGTCCTCCTGTTCGTTTCAGTTAGGTTTTCATATTATATACTTTCAAAAACGAATTGTG
>JACRGY010000059.1 GCA_016212165.1 Nitrospirota bacterium | reverse complement strand
TTGTTTTCAGTGCCGACGGACGCCAGGTTTTAAGATTAAAAATAGGGACACATCCCATATTTAGATTGACAAACCACCCCTGCCCCTCCTTAACTAAGGAGGGGAGTTCATACCCCAAAGCTCCCAAGCTCCCCTCATATTTTAGGAGGGGTGGGCTGAAGGCCGGGGTGGTACGTAAAATGCATTCTAATCAAACCACCCCTGCCCCTCCTTAACCAAGGAGGGGAGTTAGAAGGCTACCCACTTGAAATGAGAAAGGACAATGTCAATATTGGTGTTTGACCCCACACATGTCATGTTTATTCGTAAATAAGTATGGGGCTATGCAGAGATATGCATAGCCCCACTTAGACTATTCATTCTCTAATTGACTCAGTCTTTCCTTTAACAGTAAATTGTCAACCTTATCTCTTAAGCCAAGCCATACCCCTTTACTTTTTCCAGTAGCGTTCGGATTCCTTCCGAGTTCTTCATCTCTTTCAATAAGGAAATATACAAGTTCATGCCCGTACCGCGAGAAGAATTCAGAAGGCTCTTGTGCCCACTTAACTGCTCCTCTGCCAGTCTTAGGCCAATCCAACAGCATGCGAAAAGAAGCAAGTAAGGGATATAACCATCCATCCGGCAATACATATTGAGTTCTTTTGCCGCTCAGACGTAACTCTCTGGCTTTTGCTTTATTCTCAATAAACGTTACCCCTTTTCGTCTTCCAAGCTGAGACCGCACCCCATTCGCGCCGTAAGCTGTCTTATAGGCTTTTTGAAATTCTATGTGGACATTGTCATAAAGCTCAAGAATATCAACCACAACAGGAGCTAATTTCTCGTAACCTTCTTGCCACCCAGTTTCCTTATCAGTGTTAGTATAGAGATCAAGGACCGCACCCTTCCCAGTATACGCTACGATTGGGTCTTTATTAATCTTTAACCACTTAGGATGAAACAATGTGAGTAACGCTAAAACGACTCTGATATCTACTGGTTTTGGTTCATTTTCTCTATACCGGATTTTGTTCTTAAATTTAGATTTATTCAGAATATCCTTTAACCAATCAAAATTGCCCTTTAAGTCCTCTAAGCTAAACTCCTTGACCTGCTCAGAGGTGTTACGAGCACCTGCCAGCTTAATACGCAGCTCATCATATTGGTCGAGATCTCCAGCGATAATCTCCAGATGAACATAAGCTTCTTTGAAATGCTCTGGAATTTCATCTTCTTTTAAAGAATAAAAATCAGCACTCGAAACGTCCTTTTTTAATTTTGCCAAAACCCGATCGGTAGTAGCACCATCAACCATGCCATAATCATTCTCGGATTCAACAATGAAGTACAATATTTTATTTTGATTGTCGTACCAAGCCTTTTTGGCTAGAATTAGGCAGCCTCTATTGAGGAGATGAAAAAATTCAGGACTCTCCTCAATAGAGCTTTCAATCGCTTCAGGAACTCTGCTGTTCATTTTGATTACTTCATGACTGCGCGGATTAATCTTATCCGGAATTTTACCATTAGGTAAATCCCGAACTTTCACAATTGCGTGTAGCGTGGTAATACCTGGCAAATGTGGGTCTTTGATACTCCTGATGTAATCTTGAGATACTGGAATGCGGTACTCATGGGGAAACTTTACATCTGTACTCATATTTATCCTCCTTCTTTAGAGCGGTGCCTCGTTATTTTTAGTTTAATGCGCATCTTGAGGTCAAAGACCTGCAAGTCACCGTATCGCATTAACGTCTTTAGATTAATTGAATTATTTAATTTTTGTCAAGAAAAATAAAAAAATTTGTGGGGTCAGACACCATTATTGACTCTTCCATATTGACCTGCTCATTCCTCTTCCAACTTCCCGCTCAATCCCCTTACATCTTTCTCTTTGTCATATTAATCTATCCCTATTTCTTACCTTTTGATTTTAATAGGCTTAGCTCCATTTCAATCATTCTTTTCTCGCGCTTCAATTCCGTTTTCAATTCTTCTTCGGTCGGCAGATAAAGTTTATATTGTGAGGCGAATATGCGTTTCTTGCCTTCGGGCAATGTAAATCTTACAACCGCATCATTCTTGCTGGCGCAAAGCAGAATTCCTATAGGCTCATTTTCTCCTTCTGTCATCTGGGTTCTTTTATAATAATTGACATACATTTGCATTTGTCCAATATCCTGATGTGTAAGTTTTCCTACTTTCAAGTCTATAAGGACAAAACAGCGCGTAAGCCTGTTATAGAAGACAAGATCAATATAGAAATGGTCGCCGTTAAGTGTTATCCTCTGCTGGCGCGCAACAAATGAAAAACCCTTTCCCAATTCAAGCAAAAAGTGCTGGAGTTTATCTATCAATGCCTGCTCAATATCCTTTTCCAAATATTTCTCGTGTTTCTCTAAGCCGAGGAATTCAAGCACATAGGGGTCTTTTACAATGTCGGAAGGAGCGGCAATATCATGCCCTTTTTTCGTAAGCTCAAGCACGCCTTTTTTGTCACGGCTTAATGCAAGCCTCTCAAACAGCAATGAGCAAATCTGTCGCTCAAGCTCTCTTGTAGACCATTGAGCATTGACTGGAAAAGGCAAAATGGGGTCAAACCTAAAAAATACATTTCATAAAATTACAAAGACTGCCCGCAGCGGTAGGTAAAAAAGAAATTTCTATGGCCATACAGAGATTAACACCACAGGCTGCACCGTGTTATGATACAATCATAGTATCCTTTATGGAAAAGGAGGCAAGGCATGAACTGGAGAGAAAGAATCAGCGTTGACCCGCTTGTATGCCATGGCAAGGCCTGTATTAAAGGCACACGAATCATGGTCTCAGTCATTCTGGATAATTTAGCAGAAGGCGTTAATGAAACAGAAATCTTGAAAAGTTATCCATCCCTGAAACCTGAAGATATAAAAGCAGCCATTGCCTATGCTGCCGAATTATCACGCGAAAGACTGGTATCTGTTCCGGCATAAGTAAATATGCATTTCAAGATAGATGAAAATCTGCCGATTGAAATTACAGAACTGCTCGCTAAAGCCGGTTATGATGCAAAGACTGTAAATGACCAGCAGTTACAAGGTTCGAAAGATCCAATCCTTATAAATATATGCAAAAGTGAAAAACGTGTTTTAGTTACTCTTGATACGGATTTCTCTGATATCAGAGCATATCCGCCGGAAGAATTTTCAGGCATTATTGTTTTAAGGGTCAAGATACAGGCAAAACATCACGTCATCAAAGTTTTCCAAAACATTATCCCGCTCATCAACCGTGAATCTCTGGTTAATCATTTATGGATTGTCGAAGAAACAAAAGTTCGCATCCGCGGTAAAGATGATTGATATTAGAAAAAGCAGCAGGGTTCAAAATTTGTGGGGTCAGACACCATAATTGATTCTTCCATATTGACATGCTCATTCCTCTTCCGGCTTCCCGCTCAATCCCTTTGCATCTTTTCCTTTGCCATATTAATCTATCCCTATTTCTTGCCTTTTGATTTTAACAGGCTTAACTCCATTTCAATCATTCTTTTTTCACGCTCCAGTTCCTCTTTCAATTCTTTTTCGGTCGGCAGGTATAACTTGTACTTTGAAGCAAAAAGCCGCTTGTTCTCGTTCAATACGGAATATTTGACCACGGTCTCATTCTTTTCTGAGCAGAGTATTATGCCGATTGTCGGGCTGTCTGTTTCTGCCCTTATCTCTTTTTCATAATAACGGACATAGAAATCCATCTGCCCGATATCCTGATGGGTGAGCTTTCCAATCTTCAAATCAATAAGCACAAAACATTTCAGAAGATAGTTGTAGAACACAAGGTCTATGTAAAAATTGTCATTGTCTGTGGCAATACGCTGCTGCCTTCCGACAAAGGAAAATCCTTTACCAAGTTCAAGCAGAAAATCCTGCAATTTCCCTATAAGCGCGCTTTCGAGGTCTTTTTCCAGAAAGCGGATATTTTCTTTCACATTCAGAAATTCAAGCACATACGGGTCCTTAATAATATCTTCAGGCTTCAGAGCGGGCTCAAGTTTCTGGATTTCTTTTTTGACCGGCTTCTTTTCCCTGCTTGAAAGAAGCCGCTCGTAATAGAAAGAATTAATCTGACGCTCAAGTTGGCGGGTGCTCCAGTTTCCAACTATGCACTCTTCAATATAAAAGCGGCGCACATCAGGCTTATTCACTTTTAACAGCAAACGGTAATGCGTCCATGAAAGTTCAGGGCGGACAACAGGCAATTCGTCACGCAGCGCGTGGCTTTTTTGACCAGATAGAGATTCATCACTTAGTGCGCGATGAATCGATTGTGAACGCACTGCGTTCACAATCTCAAAAGCAAGATAAAAACTCCTCATAAACCAGAGATTGCGCCTATCAAAGCCTTTTCCAAATTCCTTCGTCGAACGCTCCGACAATTCTTTAATCAGGTATTCCCCATAATCAGCTTTTGCCTTGCCTCGCTGCTCTTCTTCGACAATAACCCTGCCTATATGCCAGTATGCCTGAACCATCGCAAAATTTACGGCACGGTATGCGCTGCTTCGCGCTGTCTCAAGAATCTCCCTGACGCGGTTGTATATTGATTCTACTGCTTTTGTATTTTCTAACTGCTTTTTCATATATTCGAACCTTTTGAAAAAGTCCCTTTATCTGTTATCTCGTGTATATGCATTGAGATTTTTTATTTTATCTCCAGCATCCGGTCAAGCGCTCTTTTGGCAGGTATTCTGATATGCTCAGGCACTTTAATAATATAATTATCTTCCCTTAAGGCCCTGAGAACACTCTTAAGGCTCGTCTTTTTCATATTCGGGCATATCATGTCTTTTCTCAGAGGATAAAAAACCTTTTCAGGATTTTCTTTCCTCAGCCTGTACAGCAGCCCTATTTCTGTGCCTATAACAAATTCTTTTTCCGAAGAGGCCTTCGCATATCTGAGCATTCCTGACGTGCTCGTAACATGGTCAACCATCTCAAGGACATCCAGCCTGCATTCAGGATGCGCTATCACAACTGCCCCGGGGTGTTCTGCCCTCGCCTTTTTAATGTCTTCAGGCGTTACCCTCTCATGCACATGACAGAAGCCATCCCATGCAATCACCTGTTTTTTTGTATTCCTTGCTGCCCACATAGCGAGATTTTTATCAGGTATGCATATGACCTTTTCATCCGGCAATGATTCTATGACCTTCACGACATTTGCAGATGTGCAGCATATATCGCTCTCTGCCTTTATATCCGCGGTTGTATTGACATAGGCAACCACAGGCACGCCCGGATTCTGCGCCCTGATATCACGGAGTGTGAATTCAGGGGGATAAACATAAGAAGGCGGATTGTCAAAACCAGGGAAACTTTTTCTTACAGGCCTGGGTGAATCAACCTTTATCATATCTGCCATGGGACAGCCCGCGCCAATCTCTGTAAGAAGCACTGTCTTATCAGGAGAAAGGATAGAGGCGCTTTCCGCCATAAAATGAACTCCGGCAAATACAATGATATCGCATTTAATCGTTGATGCCGTCCTTGAAAGCTCCAGTGAATCTCCCACAAAATCAGCAATATCCTGAACTTCGTCCCTCTGATAGTTGTGAGACAGGATTATCGCGCGCTTTTCTTCCTTTAACTTCAGAATTTCTTCCCGAAGACTGAGATTTTCTGAGGACATCTAGAACCTGAGGGTATTTGTCTTGGAGAGAGGAAAGTTTGTGAAGAGGATTGTGCCATCCTCCATTATTATTCTGTAAATAGGTTCTGCCTTTCTAATCTTGTTTGAACCTGAACCGGAATAGTCAGCCTTGCCGTTGTAAAGCGCAAGCACTTTTTTTACATACTGCCTTGTCTCTGATATCGGGGGTACAGAGCCATATTTCTCGACCGTTGTCGGCCCTGCATTATACGCTGCAAGCGCAAGAGTAAGATTGCCGTCGAATCTCTCGATAAGGTATCTCAGATATCTTGTGCCGCCGTCTATGTTCTCTTCAGGGTCATAGGGATTCCTGACCCGAAGGTCGCTTGCAGTTGCCGGCATTAACTGCATAAGCCCCATTGCGCCTTTTTTTGAGACAGCATATGGATTGCCGTTTGATTCAGCCCTTATAACTGCGGTAACAAGCGATGGGTCTACATCATGTTCCTTTGCCTTCTTGTTTATAATCGGATGGTAGCTGTCTTTATTTTTTTTAGAATACACAGGGGTTTCTGCTTTAGCGTATGTTACGGTTTTTTTGCTGTTTTGTTCTTTCATTATTCTTTGATTTTTTTTACCGGCCGGAGCATCTGTATAAAGCACAACACCGTCTTCCCCTACATACTTGTATATATCTGCTTCAGCAAAACTCCAAAGCAGCAATACAACCATTGATATTCTTAAGGCCACCATCATGGTCAAATATTACCATTTAAACCCATTACTGTCAATCTTTTGCAGGCTTAAACACCACCACTGCCAATGGCGGCAATGTTATGTTTATCGAATATGGCCTTCCATGCCATTGGACCTGCTCTGCTAAAACACCGCCTGCGTTTCCGATATTGCTGCCCCAGTATTCTGAAGAGTCGCTGTTTAAAACTTCTTTGTAAAAGCCCGGTTCCGGCACACCTATCCTGTAGTCATATCTCGGGATAGGGGTAAAATTGCACACAAACACAAGAAAATCGTCAGTCTTTTTTGCTTTTCTCAGGAATGCTATTATGCTCTGCTCTGTATCGCGAAAATCTATCCACTCAAAACCCCAATAATTAAAGTCAACCTCAAACAATGACGGCTCTGATTTATAAATTCTGTTCAGGTCCGTAACAAATCTCCTGAGCTTCTGATGCGGCTCGTACTGGAGCAGGTGCCAGTCAATACTGTGTTCATGTTTCCATTCATCCCACTGCCCTATCTCATCTCCCATAAAAAGAAGTTTCTTGCCGGGATGCCCGTACATAAAGCCGTATAAAAGCCTCATGTTAGCGAATTTCTGCCACATGTCACCCGGCATCTTGCCGAGCATGGAACTCTTGCCGTGCACAACTTCATCATGTGAAAGCACGAGCATAAAATTTTCCGTAAAGGCATAAAGGAGGCTGAATGTCAGATTGTTGTGATGATATTTTCTATGGACAGGCTCTTTAGAAAAATATTCGAGCATGTCATGCATCCATCCCATGTTCCATTTGAGGCTGAAACCAAGGCCTCCGAGATATACCGGCCTTGATACGCCCGGCCATGCTGTTGATTCTTCTGCAATCGTAAGGATTCCGGCGTGCTGTTGATGGACAATTTCATTGAATTTTTTAAGAAAATCAATTGCCTCGAGGTTTTCCCTGCCTCCGAAAACATTGGGAATCCATTCGCCCTCTTCTCTTGAATAATCAAGATATATCATTGAGGCAACAGCATCAACCCTTAAACCGTCAAGATGATATTTTTCCAGCCAGAAAAGCGCATTTGAGATTAAGAAATTTCTTACCTCATTTCTTCCATAATTAAAAATAAGCGTGCCCCAGTCCTTATGTTCACCCTTTCGCGGGTCCGCATGCTCATATAATGCTGTCCCGTCAAAATACCCAAGCCCATGGGCGTCCCTCGGAAAATGCGCAGGCACCCAGTCAAGGATAACACCGATATTGTCCTGATGGCACTTATCCACGAAATGCATGAAATCACCGGGAGGCCCGTATCTGTTTGTCGGAGCAAAATATCCGATTGTCTGATATCCCCATGATGCATCAAGGGGATGTTCTGTTATAGGGAGAAGTTCTATGTGCGTATAGCCCATTTCCTTTACATAAGGGATCAATTTTTCAGCCAGCTCCTTATATGTAAGAAAACGATTTTCCTCTTCAGGCATGCGCATCCATGAACTCAGATGCACCTCATAAACCGAAACCGGTGACTCGTTCCAGTTCTTTTTGGAACGCGTGTCAAGCCATTCATCGTCTTTCCATTGATATTTATTTATGTTATAGACAATAGAGGCGCTCTTGGGCCTGACCTCAAAATAAAAGGCATAGGGGTCCGCCTTCAGAAGAATATCGCCGGACTGGGCCTTTATCTCAAATTTATAAATCTTCCCTTCATCAAGCCCGGGAATAAACAACTCCCATATGCCTGACGAGCCCAGCACACGCATCTGATGCCTTCTGCCATCCCAGTTATTGAAATCGCCTACAATGCTTACCCTTTTTGCATTAGGGGCCCAGACAGCAAAATGAACACCCTTTATTCCGTTAATCTCCGTGACATGGCTGCCGAGCTTTTCATATTTCTTGTAATGGCTTCCCTCGCCGATAAGATACAGGTCAAAGTCGGAAAGCACAGGCCAGAATGAATAAGGGTCGTGAAATTCAAATATGTGTTCATTTGATGCCTTTAGCCTCAGCTTATATCTGAATATTTCTTTTCTGTCATCAAAGTCCTTTTCAAAAAAACCTGCCTTGTTGGTCTTTTCCATCTTATAAGCCTTATTGTCGCTGACATCAACGACCCATGCCTCATCAGCATCCGGCAAAAAAGCACGGACTGCTATCGTCTTCTTCTTGCCGGATTCAATTTCTCGCAGAGTCGAGTCTACGACATGCATCCCCAAAACCAAAAAGGGGTCCCAGTGTTCAGCTTTAGTAATAAGTTTTATGTGCTCTTTAAGCGTCATATGCCTTTATGCCAGCCTTTTTCATTCCCCACTTCCTGAAATCATTTACTTCCCTTCCCTGAATTTATCCTGAATCTTAATAACATCCTTACTATAACCCTTACGCAGGAGGCTTCCCATATACAGCCATTTAAGCCTGAGAGCAGGGGGCTTCTCCCTATACCTCTCTATTGCCTCTGTGGTTAAATAATAGTCAAAACCCTGTGTTTTACTTTTTTTCATGTTTCAGTTTCCTTAGGTATCTCACATCTGCCCTGTCCTGTTGTCTATCTGCCTTCTCTTTCATCTTTATAAGGTCATCAAGCGATATCACTGGTATAGAAACCCCGTGAAGCATAATATGCTCGACCCATTTATGCCCCTTCTCATAGTCAACAGGCGAATCAATTACAACATCAATTTCGGAAATTGCCCACTCTGAGTTTATCAGATTGAACGCTTTCATGTTCTTATTTTTAATCCAATCTTCCCTTTTATTCCTATTGGCTAAATCCATAATATCAACTGGAACTTTAGGTTTAAAACCCCACGTCTTCAAGAGTCGTAGGAATTTCTTTATGTTTTCATCTTCAAGGTCAAGTATCAAATCTACGTCGTATGTCATCCTCGGGATACCATGCAGATTAACAGCAATTCCTCCGACTACTATATACTTAATCCCTTTTTCGTTCAATTTTTTAAATATAGCGAGATAATCAAGCATCAGTTTTATTTCCTTAAACTAAACCTTCCCTTCAGTTTCTCACTATCAGGGCTTATGCTCGGGCTTTGCTGGACATTGATTTGTTTTGCCTCGTCTTCAACCAATGGCTTTATGTATTCGTAAATCTCTGCAATGTCTTTCTTGCCGTCCTTTAACGCCTTAAGAAAATAATATGTGAATACTCCATGCCCTTTTTCAGGTGAAGATGTAGAAATCTGCGTTCCCTGCGTTGCCGAGAGCACTGCCATATTCTGCGATAAAACTATACCCTCTGTCATTATCACCAACGGCCTCGCGCCCTTTGCAAGCACACTCCTTCCGCCAGCGCCTGAAAAACAGGAATCAAGGAGAACAATCACTTCCGCTGCTTGAAGCTTGCCGAGTTTATCGTAAAGCCTTTTCAATGGATAGCCTGTATCCTCAAGATAATTCGGGTCGCCGTCAAATGGGACAATATAGGCGTCTCCTGTTTTTGGTTCAGGGGCACCGTGTCCTGAATAATAGACAATCACCCTGCTGTCTTTTTTCACCTTGTTGGGACGCCATGCTTCCAAGGACTTTTCAATACTGGACTTTGTGGCTCTCTCATCTGTGATAAAATGCCGCCCTCTGCCATCATCACCAATGGTCTTGCGCCCTTTGCTAAAACGCTTCTTCCACCTGCGCCTGAGAAGCAGGAATCAAGAAGCACGATAAACTCTGCAACTTGCAACTTCC
>JACRGY010000061.1 GCA_016212165.1 Nitrospirota bacterium | reverse complement strand
TTTCCAGCGTAAGGGCGCTGATATGCTTATGTCTATTGAGCTTTCCCTTGAAGAGGCGTTTACAGGCGTGACAAGGCCGATAACATTGACACGTGAAATCCCCTGCAGGGCATGCAACGGCACAGGCGCAGAGGCATATCAGACCTGTGACAGATGCAAGGGAAGCGGAAAGTTTCAAACATCAAAGGGATTCTTCAAAATATCTCAGACATGCCCGGTATGCAGGGGCAGCGGCAAAAAGGTTACTAACTTATGCAAAACCTGCAAGGGCAAAGGCAATATATTGCAGACAGAAACAATAAAGGCAAAGATACCAGCCGGCGTTGACACCGGCTCAATAGTTAGGCTTAAAGGCATGGGAGAATCAGGTGAAGCAGGAGGGCCTTCCGGAGACCTGAGGATAGAGGTTACAGTAAGGCCCCATCTGTTATTTGCAAGAAAAGACCAGGACCTTCTTATAGATGTGCCGATAACTTTTGGTGAGGCAGCCCTTGGCGCAAGGATCGAGGTGCCTACAATAGACGGCAGCGCAGTAATGACAATCCCTCCGGGGACACAGGGAGGCCAGAAATTCAAGCTGTCAGGGAAGGGGTTCCCATCACCCAAAACAGGCGCAAGAGGAAGCCAGTATGTTGTTGCAAAGATAATTGTTCCAAAGGACCTTAATGCCAGGGCTAAAGAGGCTATAAAAGACATAGAGGCTTTATATAATGAGAACCCCAGAAAAGACATTATGAGGGGAAAATAATGGTAAATAAAAAAGATAAAAAACAGCCTTTGTATATGATAAGTGTTGTATCAGAAATGCTCGGGGTCCATCCGCAGACATTGCGTATGTATGAGAGAGAAGGGCTTATAACACCCCGCAGGATGAAACGCTTAAGGCTCTACTCGGAAGATGATGTTGAAAAGCTTCATCTTATACTGAGCCTTACGAGAGAGATGGGAGTAAATAAGGCAGGCGTGGATATTATCCTGAGGATGAGGCACAGGCTTGAGGCCTTGCACAGGGAAGTGGAAGAGATGATGCTGGCACTGGATAAAAATATGAGAGATGATTTTGAGGAGAGAATCAAAAGGCTTTTTTCTGCCAACGGCTCGTATAGAGAGGAGGACTAACCATGAGGATGGATAAATTAACAATAAAAAGCCAGGAGGCTGTTCAGGAGGCACAGAGGTTTGCTGAAAGCAAGGGAAACCAGGAGCTTCAGCCCGAACACCTGCTTTTTGCTTTGCTTGAGGATTCTGAAGGCATAGCCCCGCAGATATTGAAAAGGCTCGGTACTGACCCGAAAAATATTCAGGCAGAGATAGAGAAGGAGATAGAAAAGTTTCCTAAAGTTCTCGGGGCAACTCCGGTAGGGCAGATATACATATCGCCGCGCCTGAAAGATGTCATAGAGAAGGCATTTAAAGAAGCAGAGCATCTCAATGACGAATATGTGAGCGTTGAACACCTTCTCTTATCCCTCATAAATATCGGGGGCCCGAGTTCAGAACTCCTTAAGAGATATGGCATTAATTCTGATAAGGCATTGTCTGCCATGCGGGAGATAAGGGGCAGCCAGCGGGTAACAGACACTAATCCTGAGAATAAATATCAGGCAATTGCAAGGTACAGCCGTGACCTCACAGAGCTGGCAAGAAAAGGAAAGCTCGACCCTGTTATAGGAAGGGACGATGAGATAAGGCGCATTGTTCAGGTGCTTTCAAGAAGGACAAAAAATAACCCTGTGGTTATCGGAGAGCCCGGGGTCGGCAAGACTGCTATAGCAGAAGGCCTTGCACAGAGGATTATTGCAGGCGATGTCCCCGAGACCCTGAAGGACAAGAGGGTAGTTGCCCTTGATATGGGAGCCCTGGTTGCCGGGGCAAAATTCAGGGGTGAATTTGAAGAAAGGCTTAAGGCAGTGCTGAAGGAGATAGAGCAGGCAGAGGGCAGGATTATACTTTTCATTGACGAACTCCATACTGTTGTCGGCGCAGGCGCTGCAGAAGGCGCAATTGACGCATCGAATATGCTGAAGCCAGCGCTTGCAAGGGGAGACCTGAGGTGTGTCGGGGCTACAACTCTTGATGAATACAGAAAGCACATAGAAAAAGACCCGGCGCTTGAAAGAAGGTTTCAGCCTGTTTATATAAAAGAACCTACAGTTGAAGACACCATATCCATCCTCCGCGGGCTCAAGGAAAAATATGAAGTCCATCACGGAGTAAAGATAAAAGATTCAGCTTTAATATCTGCCGCTATTTTATCTCACAGATACATTGCTGACAGGTTCCTGCCTGATAAGGCGATAGACCTTATAGATGAGTCTGCTTCAAAACTCAGGATGGAGATAGACAGCATGCCTGTTGAGCTTGATGAGCTTGAAAGAAAACTCCGGCAGCATGAGATAGAAAAGCAGGCTGTTATGAAAGAGGATTCTGATGATGCAAGACAAAAACTTGAAAAGATTAAAAAGGAGATGGCGGAGCTTCAGTCAAAAAGAGATGAACTCAGGGCCCAGTGGCTCAGCGAGAAGGAGATAATCTCAAGGATAAGAGATGTTAAAGAGCAGATAGAGAAAACAAAGATAGAATCAGAGCGTGCGGAGCGCGAAGGTGACCTGACAAAGGCGTCTGAATTAAGATACGGAAAGCTTCTTGAACTCCAGAAATCCCTTGAGGCAGAGAGCAAAAAACTTACAGGCGTACAGGCAAGGAGAAAGATGCTCAAGGAAGAAGTTGATGAAGAGGATATTGCCGAGGTTGTTTCCAAGTGGACAGGGGTGCCTGTTTCAAGAATGCTCGAAGGAGAGATTCAGAAACTTCTTAAGATGGAAGAAAGGCTTAAATTAAGAGTTGTTGGGCAGGATGACGCAATCAGCGCTGTATCAAATGCTGTAAGACGTTCAAGGGCAGGGATACAGGACCCGAACAGGCCCATTGGCTCATTCATATTTTTGGGGCCGACAGGAGTTGGGAAGACAGAGCTTGCGCGTGCCCTGGCAGAATTTCTGTTTGACGATGAAAATGCAATGGTAAGAATTGATATGTCTGAATATCAGGAAAGGCACACAGTCTCAAGGCTGATCGGCGCGCCTCCAGGTTATGTTGGTTATGAAGAAGGAGGGCAGCTTACAGAGGCTGTTCGAAGAAGGCCCTATGCAGTAATACTCTTTGATGAAGTAGAAAAAGCGCACCCTGAGGTCTTCAATCTCCTGCTGCAGGTATTGGATGACGGAAGGCTCACAGACGGGCATGGGCGCACTGTTGATTTCAGAAATGCAGCCTTAATCATGACATCTAACATTGGCAGCACTCACATACAGGAACTCCTTACAGAAAGGGCCGAGAGGCCCGTTGCATACTGGGGCACAAGTGAAGGCGAGGATAACAAGGATTTAAAAGACAAGGTAATGGCAGACCTCAAGGCATTCTTCAGGCCTGAGTTCATTAACAGGGTTGATGAGATTATAATCTTTAATCCGTTATCAATGGCGCTCCTGAAGCAGATTGTTGTGATACAGATAGAGCGGATGAAAAAGTTTATAAAAGAAAAAAACATTGATATAACCCTGACAGATGCTGCCAAAGAACACCTTGCAAAGATAGGGTTTGACCCTGTCTATGGCGCAAGGCCGTTGAAGAGAGTCATGCAGAAAGAGATTCTTAATCCTCTGGCCCTTAAGATGCTCGACAGGACCTTCAAAGAAGGTGATATTGTTGAGGCTGATTTTAAAAAGGACAAGTTTGTTTTCAGCAGTCTTGCTGAGGCAGGGCTGAAGAAGGAAGAAGCAGAAGCAGCGTAAATATTTTCACGGGCATCTATGTTATAATTTCAGAGGTTATGCAAATATTTTCATAACCGTGCAGGTTAAAAATATTATATGAAGATAGCTCTCATTATCCCAAGAAATACCGATGAAGGCGAAAAGAGTTTTTATGACTATGAATTCTTTTCCACTTTCCTGTTTTCCAAAAAATATTTTTCATATCTCCTTGCTCTCCCCACATTGGTATCGCTAACGCCCCCGGAACATGAGATCAGGGTATTTGATGAAAACATAGAAGATGTGGATTATAACTGGCCTGCGGATTTGGTTGGGATTACCGTAAGGACCCTGTTCGCAAAGAGGGCCTATAAAATAGCTGATACTTTTCGTCAGAAGGGCGTAAAGACTGTTTTGGGCGGCATACATCCGTCAATGTGCACGGATGAGGCTCTGGAGCACTGTGATACCGTTGTTATCGGCGAGGCTGAATATGTCTGGCAGTCTCTTTTGCAGGATGCCATGAGCGGGAATCTCAAAAAGACCTATAAGGCTGACAGGCAGGCTGATTTGACAGCCTCTCCGCTTCCGGGCAGGTTTGCCCTTTCAAAGGGCCAGTATTTTGCGGATATTGTGCAGACCACAAAGGGTTGCCCGTTTCATTGTGAATTCTGCTCGGTCCATGCCTTTGACGGAACCAAAATCAGGAATAAAACAGTTGCTCAGGTCATAGAGGAAATCAGGGATATAAGTAAAGATACGCCCCTGTCATTCAAGAAAAGGTCCATATTCTTTGCTGATGACAATATAATTGCAAATAGGAAATTTGCCCGTGAATTATTTGCGGCATTAAAACCTTACAACCTCAACTGGTCCTGTCAGGCATCCATAAATGTAGGGCAGGATGACGAGACCCTCACTTTAATGAAAGAAAGCGGCTGCGGGGCTATTCTGGTCGGGCTGGAATCCATATCCGAAAAAAATCTGTCCTGCATGGAAAAAGGGATTAATCTCAAGCATAATTATGCAGATGCAATAAAAAATATACAGGCGCACGGGATTCTGGTCCACAGTTCATTCATACTGGGATATGATTTCGAGACACAAACCACCTTTGACGAGCTGATTAATTTCATAGAGGTAAATAACCTGTTAATGCCGTTAATCAATATACTTACTCCTTTCCCCGGAACCAAACTGTTTAAACGCCTTGAACAGGAGGGCCGGATTCTCCACAAAGACTGGAGCAAATATGACGCAAAAAATGTTGTCTTTAAGCCGTCCCTGATAACAAAGGAGGAGTTGCTGGAGGGGCACAAAAAGGTGATTCAGGCTGTTTATTCTTTTGATGCCATCTACAGAAAATTAAAATACTACTGGGACATTGATTTCTGGAAGCATTCCAATGAGATTGACCCGTTAAAGTTCAAATATCGTTTTCTCTTTGCCCTCAGGCTTTTGACCCTGACTTTTTCCTTAAACTTCAGGAGGACAGGGTTTATCTTTAAGATACTGCCGAAGGTGTTTAACAAACGCGTGAGGATTTCGACGATACTGACTCTGATGGCTTATAACGACTACGCCTTCAGCACATAAGCTGCAAAAGCCAGATAGCGTATCTTTGTTTCCAAAAGTTCCTTCAGTCGGCATGGGCCTGTTGAAACCATAGCCGGAAGCGGTCATCCTTGGGGCTGTATACAACGCAATCCCAGTTGTTATAGACATCGTCAGTTGCAAAGCAAACAGGCTTATTGTTTAAAAGCCCTTTTCCTTGCAAATTAAAGAAAGGTTTGTCTCCAAGCGCATAAGTAAGGTCTGAATCCCCGCTAAATTCAGACTCTATCCCGCACTTCATTCTCCCGGAAAAACCATTCTTGTTGAACGTGTACTGCCACTGCATGGGAAACGACCGGCTTATTTCCTTGTCTTTTTCAATCTCATCATCAATGACGTGAACTTCCCATGCCTTCCCATTCCATATTAATCCAACCCGGTGGACTTCGCGCTTCCACCGGTTCTTTGACTCCGCAGGTTTCCAAATACCCAACACGACTTCATCCCGGTCAGCGCCGCTAAAACGGCCGGAACAAAGTTTAAGGATACGAAAATCAGGATAAATGCCGGATAGTTTATTTAACTGATCCGGGGACAACTGTTTTGTGAACTCAATGTGATTTTTTTGGTCATTCGGTGCAAGTGCGTGTTGTGTTATATCTTCTGCTACGGCTATTCCTGTACTAAGCACCAGTATGATTAAAAGGACAAAATACGAATGATTTTTGTTCATTGAAATACCCCCATTTTTGCCGGTTAACGAGAGGGCTCAGTTGCCGGAGCAATAGCTAAAATGAAAAACAAAAGACGGCTATTCCCGGTCAACTGGAGCCAGGTACTATGTTTATTCATTGTCATTTTTTATGTTGACCATCTTTTTATGTGGCAAGGTGGCTTTTGTTTTCCTTCTTATCTCAAATGTGTAGTCAGCTCTTTTATTGTGGGCTTGCTTTATCAACTTTGACAGCAGAGATTGAAATAATTGAATATCTATCCGGGAATCACAAATGGAAAACCGCCGCATTTTTAATACGCCTGTTACATTGTCAACACCTGCTGGGTAAAAATTATATTCGGCGTGAGCCAAACATTTATTTCGTATTTCAAGTAACGCCTTTAAAAGCGCCAATTCCTTCTGTGTTAGTTCTGAAAACCATTCAATTTTCAGATTGGAAATTGCCTTGGTTTTCTTTTTTTCATTTGCACTGAACGGCCTGGCGAGATATAAAATTGCCGCTATTAATAATGCCTCGTTTGTAATACTTCCGTATTCGTAGTTCAATGATTCTGATAAGAATTTTTGAGAATCTTCGAGATCATGGACACTGATTGAGAAGCGATTTAATTCTTCTACAGTAGATATTTTCACCAGCTCCTCCTTTTCAGCGTTGGCTTCTAGGGTAGTTTTAGTCTTCTAATTATTTTTTCAAACATAACCAGTTATTAGCTAGTTACAGGACTATAGCAGGAAGTTTTAATCTGGTCAATAGCCTGACCCCAAAAGTTCCTTTCACTTGAAATGTTCTGTTTAAAAGTATAGATTACATTGAGAAATTGTTAAATAAGGACTGAGAAATATGGATATGTTAAAAGAGATTCAGGAATTTCGAAGAGTGTTAAATACTTATTCAGATTGTCGTGACTGTGGTGCTGTTATTGCCGATGAGAATCTTAGGAAGCCGGATATTCTTAATCCCGGACGATTTAGAGCAACGTGTCCATTATGCGGTCGAGAAACATCGAGGGATCCTTTTCCTTCTGAAAGCGAAAAACAATTATTTGAGCTAATGACAGAGTTGGCAGAACTGGACAAGCAAAAGCACATTCTCGTAATAGTATTAATTACCGTTGCTCATGAAATCTTAGTCACGAGTTTCATACTGCGGTTATTGGAAAGAAAATACTGTCCACAAGACATTTATTTCGCTGTAGAGGATTCCATGGAATTCAGGAGCAAGCTGAAACTTATAAAAGAACTAACTGGCAAGAATCTTGAACAACATGCAAATGAATTCGGTTTTAAAAACCTATACAAAGAAATTGAGGATTTGAAGGCCAAGCGAAATGCCTTTGTTCACGAGGGAGTTATGCATAAATTAATAAACAAACCAGTTGGCACATTTACAATTACTGAAAAGGCTGAATTAGACGAAGAAGACCTAAAAAAAGCAATTGGTTGTGCTGCAAAAATGGTGCGTTTTTTTTCTACATTATTCACCAAGTATGGAAAATATGAACAACCTGAGATGTATGAGGAATAAGGGGGGGGGTAAAAACCATAGCTCCACTTCCCAGCTTTTCCCATTGATTTAAATGATTTTTTTATTTTCTCTTTTTACCCAAATGTGCTATATTCCCTCCATGAAAGCAGGGAATATCAGCTTGGTATATTAATTGTTAAACCTATGGAATTGATTGAACGATATAATATGGTGATTAAATGGATAATGTTTTTTTATATTTGCTAGGCGCAGGTGCAAGTTGCCAAATTCTCCCATTGGCTTCTGACTTTGCAAAACGTCTTGCTTCTTTTGCCAACGATCTAAAAATGGCTGGACCAAAAAACGTCTATGGTGAACCAAGTGCTTCTCCTGACGATCCAGTGTGGGGTAAGAACCGCGATAATCTATATGACGCCATTAATTGGCTTGCGACAGAATCTTCTCATCACTTTTCGATAGATACGTTTGCTAAGAAGTTATTTTTTCGTGGCGATACCCAAAGCCTTAAGAAACTTAAGGCTGCGCTATCGGTTTATCTAGTCATAGAGCAATCAAGGCAACATGTTGACCAGCGATACGATGCGTTTCTTGCAAGCGTATTGAGATTTGATAGTAGTCGGCGTGTAAGCTTGCCCGATCATCTCCATATATTTACTTGGAATTATGATACACAGTTAGATAAAGCTTTTTACGGATTCTGTGAAAACCAAGATATGGTCATTGAACACGTGACATTTAGTAATCGTATTTATAGAATTAACGGACGTTGCGGCACTCACCCACCAGGTACTATTGGCGACCCATTTTGTGCAGTCTTGAACACTAAAAGTGAACCAGCATGGGAAGCAGGCATAAATCTTTACAAAGAATATATTTCAGAACCTTCTTCCCCCGAACCCGAAATCAATTTCGCATGGGAAGATCCTACACATAATAAGCTTAAGAACGTTGGTTTAAATCTATTATCGAACGTATCTGATATTGTCGTGATTGGGTATTCCTTCCCATATTTTAACCGAGAAATAGATGATATTATTTTCAAGCAATTCAGTCATATTCGGCGAATATATTTGCAGTATCCCATGGATGTACATACGTCTATTGAAAATCGTATTAGGGGTCTTCTTCCTCCGGATGTAGAAATTATTCGAGTTGCTAGTACTGATTTGTTTTATATCCCGGACGACTTTTAGAAATTTATGTTCAGCATAAATAGAGATGTCCCTGCCAATAAGAGAAAGGACTATGTGAACAAAAACATAGGTGCACTTCCCGGTTTTTTGCATACACTGAATCTGGGGACACCATACTTAATTCTTGCGGATAAGGCTTATTTAATCTAGAAACTTTTCTATCTCTTTAATCGCCCTCTCTACTGCCCCTGCTTTTTCATTATATAATTCCTTGGCCTTATTGCCGAGGGCATTTCTTTTTTCCGGAGATTGCAGGAGTTCTTTTAATTTATTGAAAAGGCCTGATTCATCAACTTCTATCGCAGCGCCTTTTTCATAGAATTCTTTTGCAAACGGAAAGTTCTCCATATGCGGCCCGCATATTGCAGGCTTGGCCCAGTACGCAGGTTCCAGCAGGTTCTGCCCGCCGTGTGTTATAAAACTCCCGCCCATTATTGCGATGTCACATGCACCGTAAGCAGATGAAAGCTCTCCCATGGCATCGAGAAGAATAATATGGTGAATGGGTGAATGGGTGAATGGGTGAATAGGTATCCCAGATCTTTTTGAATAAGGCAATCCTTTTTTCTTTACAAGCTCTTCAACCTCCGCAAATCTCTCCGGGTGCCTTGGTGCGATGACTAAATTTAATTCTGGGAATTCAGTCTTAAGCTTTGCAAAAGCAGCAATGATTAAATCCTCTTCTCCCCTGTGGGTGCTGCCGGCCACAATAACAGGCCGGGCTAATAATTTAGTCCATTCAGGAATATTTTCTGAAGGTTTTGTATCAAATTTAAAATTGCCGAGAACTTTTATCTTATCTTCAGGCGCGCCGAGGGCCTTTATCCTTTGGCTATATACAGAATCCTGCATTCCGAAAAGGTCTACATATCCGATAATATCCTTCATGAAAAATTTTATCTTTTTATAGCCTTTGAATGAATCATCCGATATCCTGCCATTCATTATCATCACTGGTATCCCCTGTTTTTTGACCTCCCTGAATAAATTAGGCCAGAGTTCAGTTTCCATTGCAATAAAGAGAGAGGGCTGTATGCTTTTTAATGCCCTCTTTAGTATAAAGCCGAGGTCAAAAGGGAGATATATAACCTTTGTGTTGTCAGGGGTTTTTTCAAGCGCGATCCTCTGGCCTGTATCGGTAATTGTGGAAACAATAAGGTTTGCGGAGGGAAATCTTTCCTTGAGCTTTTTAAGTAAAGGTATTGCCGCCATGACTTCACCGACTGAGACAGCATGAATCCAAATCAGCCTGGAAGCTCTTCCCAACTTTATATTCCCGAATTTCTCCCTGAGCCATCTGCGCCTGAATTCTTTGGGCCTTTTCCTGTACTCGAACGGCAGAAGGAAGATAAGGGCGATAAGATAGAGGGCGCTATAAATCAGTCTTGGAATCATCGAACTGAAGGTCATGGAGTTTTTTGTAGAGGCCGTTTGACTCAAGGAGTTCACTGTGTGTCCCTGTTTCAACAATCCTGCCCTTATCCAATACCAGAATCCTGTCCGCCCTTCTTACGGTAGAGAGCCTGTGAGCAATCACGAAAGTTGTTCTTCCCTCCATAAGCGTTTCGAGGGCTTTCTGTACCATCATCTCAGAAGCTGAATCAAGGGATGAAGTTGCCTCATCGAGGATAAGTATCGGAGGGTTTTTGAGCACTGCCCTTGCTATGGAGAGCCTCTGTTTTTGTCCGCCGGAAAGCCTTATGCCCCTTTCGCCTATAAAGGTGTTATAGCCCCGGGGAAGCTCAAGTATAAAGTCATGCGCAAATGCCGCTTTGGCCGCGCTTATTATCTCTTCTTCCGTTGCCCCTGTCTTGCCATAAGCTATATTGGCGCGTACCGTATCGTTGAAGAGTATTATGTCCTGGCTTACAATGCCTATCAGGTACCTGAGGGACTGGAGAGTAACACTTGTAATGTCAGTGCCGTCTATAGAGATTGTGCCCTGAGACGGGTTGTAAAATCTTGATATAAGATCAACAAATGTTGTTTTACCTGCTCCGCTTTTGCCTACGAGAGCTATGATTTCTCCTTTTTTGGCCCTGAAATTAATGTTTTCCAGTGCATCTTCTTTTGTGCTTTCATATCTGAAAGAGACATTATTAAAGGCTATGTCTTTGGTTATCCCTTTTATCTCGGCCCTGCCTTCGGCCTCTTTCCCCTCGGCAAGCAGTTTATCTATCCTCGCCAGAGGCGCCTTTGCCTGCTGCAGGGAATTGTTGACTCCTACAAGCCTTTTTGCAGGGGTATAGATCATGAATATTGCAGTAAGAAAGGAAAAAAACTCTCCTGGAGTAATTGCTGCTTTTATGACAAGTTTTCCGCCATACAGGAACACGAATGCAATTCCGATCCCGCCGACGAACTCCATCATAAGAGAAGTTGCCTCAATTATTCTTGTAGACCTCATAAGCTCCCTGTAAAAGTCCTGATTCTTGTCCCTGAAGCGTGATACCTCGTCTTTTTCGCGGCAGAATGATTTAATAATCTTGATGCCCGAGAAGCTTTCAGCAAGTATCTCTGTTATCTGAGATATTTTTTCCTGTGCCCTCATGCTTACGTTTTTAAGCCTTTTGCCGAGCCTTGAAACGGCGTACAGCGCCAACGGCAGAATAATAATTGCTATTAATGTCAGGTCCCATCTCATATACATGGCAACCCCGATAAGCACGACTATGGTGCAGCTTTCCACAAACAGGTCTTTTATAGTGAAGGCAAGCAGCCCCTGAAAAGCTCCTGCATCATTTATTATCCTTGAGATCATGGCCCCTGTGGAGTCTTTTCCAAAGAAATTCATCGGCAGGCCGGTTGTATGGTGATAAAGATCGTTTCTGATGTCCCTTACAATCTTTGCGCCAGCAGACCTCATCAGGTAGGACTGGATAAAAGAAAATACGCCCCTGGAAAGATAAACCACAAGTATCGCAGCTGAAATCAGCAGCAGGGCTTCGCTGTTCTTTTCCACAAATACCTTATCTACTGCCGGTTTGGCGAGCCATGCCAGAGAACCATTGAGGCCGGAGACAATAATACTGCAAACGCCTGCAAGGGCTATCCGCCCCCAGTACGGCCTCGAAAGGTTCAGTATTCTTTTAAGGAAATTCATACTGCTATCTCACATATTATTTCTGCTACTCTTGCTGAAGGCCTTTTGCCTGCAAAAATATTTTTTACTGCCCTGAACTGTCCTGTCATCCGGTCTCTGTAATCTTTATCCCGCAGGATCTTCTTTAATTCTGATATGATGTTTTTTGCATTGGCCCCGGACTGGAGAAGCTCTTTTACGACTTCCCTGTCCGATATCAGATTTATAAGCGAAATATATCGTACATTTACCACTAGTTTAGCAATAAAAAATGAGAGAGGCGAAACCTTATATATCACAACCATCGGTGTTTCAAGAAATGCTGCCTGCAAGGCTGCTGTGCCTGAGGCAATTACAGCCATATCAGATGCTGCAAGCGCATTTACCGCATTCTCTTTTTTGATGATTACGCCTTTATTTTTCAGCTGCTCAAGCTGGTCTTTATATTTTTCCATATCAATATTAGGGGCAACAGGCATTATAAACTGATAGTTGTAACCTGAAAGCTCCGAGGCGAAGGCCTTCACCACATCCAGCATAACAGGCAGGAGGCTCTTGAGTTCATGCGGCCTGCTGCCTGGAAGCAGGGCAAGGACCGGCCTCTTGGCTGTTAACCCGAGCGACATTTTCAAGGCAGCTTTATCCTGTTCCATGGCTTCTATCTCTTCCATAACAGGATGCCCCACAAATTCGCACTGAGCGCCTGTATCTCTGTATATAGCCTCTTCAAACGGCAGGATAACTGCAATCCTGTCTGATACCTCTGCAATTGTCTTTACCCTTCCTTTGCGCCAGGCCCAGACCTGGGGGCTGACGTAGTAGAAGATTTTTATTCCCTTTTCCTTTGCAATCTTTGCCAGCCGTATATTGAAGTCAGGATAATCTATAAGGACTATCAGTTTTGGAGAGAATTTTTCTATAGCATTAACGGCTTTTTCGAAAGTTTCTTTCAGGACTTTGTAAGATGAGAGCATCTCCGAGATGCCGAATGAACTTGCTATGCCGGCTATAAGTTCAACCCCGGCCTCCTTCATCTTCTCGCCGCCGATGCCTATTATATGAAGGTCGGGGCATTTTGTTTTCAGCGCCGTTGCCAATAATGAACCGTACAATTCGCCTGAGCTTTCACCTGTGACTATCATGACAGTTTTCATAGCCCTGTCTTATTGACCATTAATTATTTCTGCGATCTCTTTTATTGTTTTTTCCTCAAGCCCGGGATACATCGGCAAAGAAAGGACTTCCTGTGCTGCCTTTTCAGCAACAGGAAAATCTCCTTCTTTATATTCCAGAAAACTTAACGCCTCCTGAAGGTGAAGCGGTATCGGATAATAGACAACAGATGAGATGCCGTTGTCTTTTAATTTATTCTGTATCTTGTCCCGTTCAGGAGACATTATTGTGTATTGATGATACACGTGATAACAACCATTTTTTTCCTTAGGGCATTTTACCTTGCCTGACAGAAATTTATTGTAAAGGGCTGCATTCTGCCTTCTTTTTGAGTTATAGTCATCAATCCGTTTGAGTTTAATAAGAAGTATTCCCGCCTGTATTTCGTCGAGCCTGCTGTTAAACCCGACTGAGCCATGTTTGTAAGCCCCTCCTGAGCCGTGGTTCCTTAACTTTTTAATAGTATTGGCTATAACAGAATCATTAAGCGTTATCATCCCGCCGTCGCCATAAGCGCCCAGATTTTTGCTCGGGTAAAAACTGAAACATCCTGCATCTCCAAAGCTGCCGACTTTTTTATTATTGATAGCAGCTCCGAATGCCTGTGCGCAGTCCTCGATTACTTTAAGATTATGTTTTTTGGCCAACTTCTTTATCTCTTCCATGTCGGCAGGATGGCCGAATATATGAACAGGAATAATTGCCTTTGTCTTTTTTGTTATCTTTTTCTCTATCAGGTTTACGTCTATGTTTAATGTGTCCGGCTCTGCATCAACAAAAACAGGCGTAGCGCCTGTGTAGATGGCTGCCTCAGCAGTTGCAAAGAACGTGAACGGTGTTGTGATGACCTCGTCTCCCTCTCCGATGCCCAGGGCATCAAGGCTGAGATGGAGGGCATCTGTGCCTGATGCAACGCCTATTGCAGCAGCGACACCGTGGTAGTCCGAGATCTTTTTTTCAAGCTCAGAGACCTTGGGGCCGAGTATGTAGTGCGAACTCTCCAGTATCTCGGTCAGCATCTCAAAGACCTCTTTTTTAATTTCAGTAAATTCTTTTTTTAAATCAACCATTGGGATCATTAATTATCTCTCCATTTCTTGGACAGGTTAACCTTTGCCTGTTTTTATTATCTCTGTTATATCCAGAGCTATTTTAAGCGCGTTCCTTCCTTCTGTGCCGGAAACCTTAGGTTTATTCCTTTGCTTTATGCAATTTATAAAATCAATAAGCTCTTCTTTTAAGGGCTCTTTCTTCTCAGGTTGTATTACATCAAATGATATATCTCCTGCCTTTTTAAAATAAGACCTCACCTCACAGCCCTGATAATCAACAGACAGGTAAGAGTCTTTCTGTGAGATTTTCAGCATTCGCTGCTTTTCCGGCGAGAGGCGGCTTGCAGTTATCAATGCAGCACAGCCATTCCCGAATTCAAGCCATGCCTTTGCAACGTCCACGGTATCCGTAAGAACACTTGCACCTGTGGCCTTTATGTCTATGACAGGAGATGACACAAAACTGAGTATAATGTCTATATCATGTATCATCAAGTCAAGCGTTATATCCACATCAATCCCCCTGCCTAAAAAAGGGGAAAGCCTTTCTGCTTCAAGGAACCGCGGATTTTTTATCATCCCTGATACAGCGACCACAGCCGGGTTATATCTCTCGAGATGCCCGACCTGGAGTATGAGTTTTCTTTTCCCGGCCTCATCAATAAGTTCGTCGGCTTCAGAAACAGTGGCGGTTATTGGTTTTTCAACGAGCAGGTCTTTGCCTGCCTTCAAACAGTCCAGCGCTATCTTATGATGATAGATAGTAGGCGTGACAATGCTGACTGCATCGAGCCTGTCAATAATATCCCTGTAATCAGAATACGCCTTGCAGTTATATTCATCTGCAAGTTTCTTTGCCTTTTCCAAGTCAGTATCAATAAGGGCGGCAAGCTCTGCCCCCTCTATCTCCGAATAGATTCTTGCATGATGCCTGCCGAGATAGCCTGTTCCTATAACGCCAACCTTAATTGGCACAAAATACCCCCTTCATAAAAGTATCTGATATTTTGCACTAAATGAAGATGTTTGGGCAAGCCTTACAGCGAGTTAGATACCTTTTTTATCTCTTCGAGTTTCTTTATCCCTGCGCCTGAATCTATCGCCTCCGCCGCTGTTGCAGCACCGGCCCTGAAATCTTTTGCCTTTCCTGCTACAACAAGGGCTGCGGCCGAATTCATAAGAACCACATCACGTTTGGGCCCTTTTTCTCCATTCAGGATTGAGAGCGTTATCCTGGCATTACTCATTTTATCGGCTCCGACAAGGTCTTCCAGTTTGCCTCTTTCGATGCCGAAGTCTTCAGGGGAGATGATGAAGTTCTCTACATTATTGTTCATATATCTTGATACCTTTGTTCCGTCAGTGAGTGTTATCTCATCGAGGCCGTCTACGCCGTGCACAACCATTGCATCCCTGGCGCCTAAATTCCCGAGCACTCTTGCCAATGGCTCTGTGAGTTTTTCTGCAAAGACGCCGAGCACCTGTTTTTTTGCCCCTGCGGGATTTGTTAAGGGTCCCAGTATATTGAAGATTGTCCTTATCCCCATCTCTCTTCGCGGGCCTATTGCATATTTCATGGCCGGATGAAAAAGAGGAGCGAAGAGGAACCCGAATCCTGTCTCGAAAAGGCATTTTTCAACTCTATCAGGAGGGAGGTCTATTTTAACGCCGAGCGCCTCAAGCACATCAGCGCTTCCTGACTGGCTCGAAACAGAGCGGTTCCCGTGTTTTGCAACAGGCACCCCGCATGCTGAAACAACAAGCGCTGTTGTTGTTGATATATTAAATGTATGTGACATGTCGCCGCCTGTTCCGCAGGTATCCAGAACCCCTTCAGGCGCCTTAATGGTTGAGGCCTTTTCCCTCATGATTCTTGCTGCGCCTGTTATCTCCTCAACGGTCTCGCCCTTTATTCTAAGGGCTGTGAGAAATGCGCCTATCTGGGCATCTGTTGTCTTCCCCTCCATAATTTCTTTCATGCACTCCGCCATCTCGGCCTCGGACAGGCTTATTCCGCTTACAATAATATTAATGGCTTCTTTTATCATCTCGTCTGATAAGCTCCTTTATTAAATAACTTAAAAATAATTTTATCATAATACTTGACATATTTCTATTTTTAATGTTAAAACTGATAGGCTTTTTGCCAGCTATTCTCCTTAAGGAGGAATTTTAAAATGGCTCTCGCAACGTTTAAGGGCGGAATACATCCGCCTGACAAGAAAGAACTCGCAAAAGACAGGCCTATCTCAGAAGCAAAGCCCCCGCAGAGAGTCGTGATCCCGTTAAGCCAGCATTTAGGAGCGCCGTGCAAACCAATAGTTACAATAGGGCAGGAAGTTAAAAAAGGTGAAATGATTGGTGAACCCGGAGGTTTTGTATCAGCCCCTGTTCATTCCTCTGTATCCGGAAAGGTGATTGCAATAGGAGAGTTCCCCAATGCAATGGGCAGGATGGTGAATTCTATTGTTATAGAGAATAACGGTAAAGAGGAATGGGCCGCGCTTAAGGATAACCCTGATTATATGAAGCTTTCTCCTGAAGAGCTTAAAGAAAAGATAAAGGTAGCGGGCATTGTCGGAATGGGAGGCGCTGCGTTTCCTACATCGGTGAAACTTTCGCCTCCGAAAGAAAAACCTATTGATACGGTAATAATCAACGGCGCTGAATGCGAGCCTTACCTTACCGCAGATTACAGGCTGATGGTTGAAAAACCGAATGAGGTTATTGAAGGGCTGAAGATCCTGATGAAGGTGCTTGGCGTGAATAAGGGCTTTGTCGGGATAGAGAACAACAAGCCTGATGCGATAGAGAAGATGAAGGCAGCGGCAAAGAACGAACCCGGCATAGAGGTATGCGCGCTCGAGGTCAAGTATCCCCAGGGCGCCGAAAAGATGCTGATAAAGGCTACAACCGGCAGGGAAGTCCCGCCGAGGGCCTTGCCGATGGATGTGAGGGTTGTTGTGCAGAATGTCGGCACAGCCCTTGCCGTATATGAAGCGGCAAGATATGGCAAGCCTTTGATAGAAAGGGTTGTGACTGTAACAGGGGAAGGCATAAACAGCCCGGCAAATCTGGTGGTAAAAATAGGGACTATGATTTCAGAGCTTATTGAACAAAGCGGTGGTTTCAAGGGAGGGGCCGGCAAGGTTATATCAGGCGGGCCCATGATGGGGTTTGCCCTTTCTTCTCTTGATGTTGCAGTGACAAAAGGCACATCAGGGGTGCTTGTTATACCTGAGGAAGGTGTTGTGCATGCCGGAGATTTCGGCCCCTGCATAAGATGCGGCAGGTGTATTGATATCTGCGCAATGGGACTTATACCGTCAATGCTGAGCATACTTTCAGAGAAAGGCTTTTATGAAGAGGCAAAGGAATATAACCTGTTCGACTGTTTTGAATGCGGTTCATGCGCCTTTGTCTGCCCTTCAAAAAGGCCGATAGTTCAGCTTGTAAGATTGGCTAAATCGCAGACGAAGCCGTAGTACGTTAAGCGTTACAGCGTGGAGCGTTAAAACGCCATAACGCAATAAACGCAATAGCTCATTACGATGTTGGGAGGTTAAATGGCTGAAATAAAAAAAGAACATGAACTGATAGTTACGGTAAGCCCTCATATTAAGAGCGAGGAATCTACCAGCAGGATAATGTGGAGCGTAAATATCGCTCTTTTGCCTGCTGCGGTTATGGGAGCTTATTTCTTCGGCCCAAGGGCAGTGCTTGCAATAGCTCTTTGCATAATCTCTGCTCTTCTATCCGAATATATTTATCAGAAGGCGCTTAATAAAAAGGTCAGCATAAATGACGGCAGCGCTTTTCTTACAGGCTTGCTGCTCGGGATGAACCTGCCCGCGTCTGTGCCTTTTTATATCCCGATTGTAGGTTCTTTTGTTGCAGTGATAATCACTAAGCAGCTGTTCGGCGGGCTCGGCTACAATGTCTTTAATCCTGCGCTGATAGGCAGGGCGTTCCTGCTCATATCGTTCCCAAAGCTCATGACCATCTGGACCAAACCCGAAGCTGCATTTGTTCAATTTGATGCAAAGACAACTGCCACACCTCTTGGTATCCTGAAAGAAGAAGGACTTTCAAAATTAATAGAGGTATTCGGCGACAAGATGAACCTTTATATGGAACTGCTCAAAGGCCACAGGGCAGGTTCTATCGGAGAGACATCTGCTATCGCGTTGATAATAGGCGCTGCCTTTCTTTTCTACAGGGGATATATCACCTGGCATATACCTGTATCATTCCTTGCTACTGCTGCTGTGATGGCATGGATATTCGGCGCTAAAGGCACTTTGTTTGCAGGCGACCCGGTCATACACCTCTTGAGCGGTGGTATGCTTTTAGGCGCATTTTTTATGGCAACGGATTATGTCACATGCCCTTCGGTTAAAAAAGGCCAGATACTTTTCGGCATAGGCTGCGGTTTCCTTACAATGTTAATAAGGCTCAAGGGCGGGTTCCCTGAGGGCGTCATGTTTGCAATACTGATAATGAACTGTTTTGCGCCTTTGATAGACCGCGGATTTAAATCAAAGGTCTTCGGCGCTTTAAAAGAAACAAAGGCAAAGGAGATAAAGAAATGACAGGCAAGGATATTATAAAGGTAACCCTGAACCTTGTTATTGTATATCTCATAGGCGGGCTCATCCTTGCCTTTGTATTTGCAAAAGCGTCACCGAAAATATATAAAAATAACGAAGAGGCTGAAAAAAAGGCTTTAAAAGAGCTTATGCCTGAGGCGGATGAAAGCATAAAATTAGGAGATTGGTCAATTCACGACAAGCACGCAAAATATTTTGTTTCAAAAAAAGGCGGCGATACAATCGGATATATTATCCAGTCTTTCGGTAAAGGATACTCAAGCTACATTAATACCTTTGTCGCGGTTGACAAGGATTTCAGAGTTCAGAAGATAAATATCCTTGCACACGGGGAGACGCCGGGATTGGGCGATGAGATAGAACTGGATTATTTTAAGGACAGGCTTAAAGGAAAAGATATTGAACACCTAAAAGTGCTTAAGACAGAGACAAAGGAGTATGTCGAGGCTATTTCAGGGGCTACCATATCGAGCCGTGCGGTCACCGAGGATGCAGTAAAAAACGGTGTAGCATTTCTGATAAAGACAGTCAAGGAAGGAGGCAATACCGATGTCAAGCAACAGCACTAGTCTCAAAGAATTATTTTTAAACGGGATTATTAAAGAGAATACTATCTTCAAGCTCGCCCTCAGCCTCTGCCCCTCAATTGCTGTCACAAACAACCTCAAAAACGGGGTATTTATGGGACTGGCAGTGCTATTTGTCCAGACTATGGTGAACATTACCATCTCTCTGATGAGAAAGGCCATCCAGCCCAAAGTGAGGCTGCCGATCTTCATGCTTGTCATTTCCGGCTGGGTCACGATAACGCAGATGATGATGGCTGCTTTTGTCCCGGACGTTTATGCAAAGGTGGGGCTCTATATTGCCCTGATAGTTGCTTTTGCATCTATTCTGGCAAGGGCGGAGATGTTTGCAAGCAAGAACAGTATTATGCCGTCAATGGCCGATGGCCTCGGTATGGGTGTCGGGTTCCTGTTCGCGCTTACAGCAATCAGCTTCTTCAGAGAGTTGGTTGGCAAGGGTACGCTGACTCTGCCTACAGGGTTGGCAACGCAGCATGTTTTTACTTTTGTTAATACAAAACCGCTGCTGATAATGGTCCTGCCTGCAGGAGGTTTTCTGGCGGTGGGGATATTGATGGCAGCCTTTAACTGGCTTGATGCAAAATACCTGAAAAAAGGCGCACACGCATCACATTAAAAACGGCTTGAACTGTTCGAACCGTTTGAACGGTTCTTAAGAAGGAGGAAAAGATGGGAAATGAATTTGTAAAACTTTTTGAACTGATAATATCAGCTTCATTAATAAATAATTTTGTCTTCACAAGGTTTCTCGGTCTTTGCATATTCTTCGGTGTTTCCAAAAAAATGGAAACTGCAGTGGGAATGAGCATTACCTTTACTTCAGTTATGATGATAAGCGCGGCAGCCAGTTGGGTTATCTTTACCAAAGTCCTGGTTCCGCTCGAGATTACATTTCTGGAGATCATCGTGTTCATCGGAATTATAGCCGGCCTTGTTCAGGCCTCGGATACAATAATGAAAAAGATATCGCCGGGGCTTTATTACAAGCTGGGTATCTATCTTGCCCTTATATCAACAAACTGTATCATACTTGCGGTTCCATTGATTAATGCAGGGGAGAAATACACTTTTATCCAGAGCCTTGCATTCGGCCTGGGTTCAGGGCTTGGTTTTTCACTTGCACTGATAATAATGGCGAGCATCCGTGAAAAACTCGAGCTTGCCGAGGTGCCTGTACCTTTCAGGGGACTGCCGATGGCATTTGTCGTGACAGGGCTGATAGCGCTGGCATTTACAGGTTTTTCAGGATTGATTACGTTATAATAAAATAAAAAAAGCTATCAGCTTTCAGCAGTCAGCTAATAGCTTAAAGCTTAAAACAAGGAGTAACGATGTTCAGAGATATAAAAATTAAAAAGGCAATCATATTAACGTTTGTATTTCTATTCTTATGTACTTTGGCACTTTGGCACTTTGGCGCTGTTGTTTATGCCGGCGTCGGCGGCGGGGTTGAGGCAAGGGAGAAGGTTGACATTGTTCCTCTGATTAAGTGGACACTGGTCTTCCTGGCAGGGCTTGCTGTTGTATTTGGCCTTGGCCTTGCCTTTGCAGCAAAGAGATTCGCTGTCCAGGTTGACCCGAGGGTAGAGCAGGTGCTTGATGTCCTTGCACACGCCCATTGCGGTGCGTGCGGATATGCAGGCTGCGAGCAGTATGCGGAGGCAGTTGTTAAAAACCCTGATGTCTCACCCAGCCTTTGTATTCCTGCCGGAGCAAAAAGCGCAGAAGCAGTTGCAAGGATAACAGGCAAGGCAGCAGCAGCAATGGAGCCTCAATTTGCAAGGATAATGTGTCAGGGCGGCTGGTCAAAAGCAACAAAGAGATTCAAATATGAGGGTGTTCAGGACTGCAGGGCTGCAATACTTGCAGGAGGCGGAGACAAGTCTTGCAGATACGGCTGTCTTGGCTACGGCACATGCTCAAGGGTATGTCCTTTTGGCGCAATAACAATGACAGAGGACCACCTCCCATTTGTTGATATAACGAAATGCACAGGCTGCAGAAAATGCGAGGCAGCATGTCCTGTGAAGGTCATAGAAGTGCTTCCTGCATCAAAGCAGGTGCTGGTTACATGCCATTCAAAGGACAAAGGTGGAGACACAAGGAAGAACTGCCAGGTCGGATGCACAGGATGCGGGATATGCGTGAAGACTTGTCCGTTTGATGCCCCTGCTGTTGAAAATAATTTTTCGAAGATAGACATTAATAAATGCAGGGTATGCGGGCTTTGCGTAACAAAGTGCCCTACAAAGGCAATCACTGATTTCATACCTCACAGGTCAAAGGCGGTTGTTCTGGATAACTGCATCGGATGCCAGATATGCGCAAAGGTATGCCCTGTCAATGCGCCATCAGGCGAGCTAAAGAAAAAGCATGCTATTGATAAAAATAAATGCATTGGCTGCGGTATATGCACTGCAAAATGTCCTGTCCAGTCAATAGACGGCACATTCAATGCACAGGAAGTTTTTGCGGCTGCTGCTGAGAAAAAGAAGAAAAAAGCCGAAGCAGCGTAAAGGAAAAAATATCACCACCCCTTAATCCCCTCCTTACTAAGGAGGGGAATGGGAAGGTTAAAAAAACGAGGCCCTCTTTGAGAGGGCTTTTTTATATGCTGCCTGTAAAAGGGAGAATTTAATTATCAAAGGAAAAAGGAGGAAGGTTATGAAAAGGTTTAGAATTTTAACGGCTTTACTAGTTGTTGTGGTTTTTTCAGGATTTGTCTTTGCATTAGCTGAAAATGGCAGTGAATCTTTAACAAAACTTTTGGACGGCAACAAAAGGTTTGTCAGCGGAAGCCTTGCACAGAAAGATCTCGGCGATGCAAAAAGAAAGGAGCTTGTAAAAGGCCAGAAGCCATTTGCAATAGTATTGACCTGCTCTGACTCAAGGGTAGCGCCTGAGCTCTTATTTGACCAGGGCCTTGGTGAGATATTTGTTGTTCGTGTTGCAGGAAATGTTGTTGACCCTATTACTATCGGAAGCATCGAATATGCAGCAGAGCACCTGAATTCTCCTTTGTTAATTGTACTCGGGCATGAGAAATGCGGTGCAGTTGCTGCGACGCTGGAAGCAAAAGGAGCGCCTGAAGGCAATATCGGCGCAATACTCAGGAAGATAAGGCCTGCTGCCAATGCTGCAAAGAAAAAAGGCGGGACCAAAGATGAGATACTTGAGGCAGCCATAAAGGAAAATGTAAAGAACACAAGTAAAGATATAATTAAAAAGAGCTCAATTATAAGACACCTTGTGCACGAGGGCAAGCTAAAGATTGTTGCAGGCGAGTATAGCCTTCAGACAGGGAATGTTGAGATGATAGAGCTTGCACATGCAGGCAATAAACAAGACGCAAAAACATGTCCGTCACATGCCGGACAGCATAAGTGAAAATAATCAGGACAATATTTTAAAAACCACCCTATTTCCCCTCCGGCAAGGAGGGGATAAAGGGCTGCCCGTGCTTTTGCACGCAGCTATAAGTACTTGAACCATTAAATCCCAATCAGTTAAACTAACTTCTATCCGCTGTAGGGCTGAACGCTGACAGCTGACAGCTAATTTGGAGGGGTGGCCGAGCGGTTGAAGGCGACGGTCTTGAAAATCGTTGTAGGGGTAACTCTACCGTGAGTTCGAATCTCACCCCCTCCGCCATATCTTAACTTTTAATTATCGTTGGTTGGCTTTTCGGGAGACTCAAATAAGGAGCAGTAATGTTATATGCCTGAAATTACCTTATGCAGTATCTGGCGCAGCTCAGCTATTTCATATGGTTTGGCCATGGCGTCCTTGAACCCGTATTCTTTAAAGTTTGACAGTACAGGGTCGTCAGAATAGCCGCTTGAAACAATGGCCCTGATATCAGGGTCAATTTCAATCAGCTTTTTAATGGCCTCTTTGCCTCCCATGCCTGCAGGGATAATTAAATCTATGATAACGGCATCAAAGGGCTGGCCGGTTTCTTTTGCCTTTTTGTAAAGGTCAATTGCCTTGTCTCCGTCTTCTGCAAATTCTGCCTCATACCCGCATTGGCCCAGCATGCGGCCCACAACAAGCCGGACTGTGTCATCGTCATCCATCACAAGGACTTTTCCTCTTCCTCTGCTGGCAGAAGATATCCCTGTATCCTTAACTATCGGAATTTTTTTCTCTGAAGCCGGGAGGTAGATATAGAAAGTTGTTCCTTCTCCCAATTTGGATTCTGCTGTAATATGCCCATCGTGTTTTTTAATAATAGAATAAGCGGATGCGAGCCCGAGTCCGCTTCCTTCCTGTTTTGTTGTGAAATACGGGTCGAATATTTTAGCAAGATGTTCTTCCGATATCCCAATACCATGATCTTTGATGGATATCTTCAGGTATTTTCCGCCTTTCAGCGGCAATGGATGTTCTGCATCTGCAGTAATATTTTCAGCCTTTACCTTGATTATCCCGCCTTCCGGCATTGCCTGCTGTGCATTGATAATCATATGATGGATGACCTGACTTATCTGTCCTTCATCTATTTCAACCGGCCAGAGGTTGTCAGGTGATGAAATCTCACATTTAATCTTGGAGCCGCTTAAGGCAAAACTGCAAGAATCTTTAATCAGTTTTGGCATAGAGCTTAGCCTTTTAACTGGTATGCCGCCTTTTGAAAAGGTCAGCAATTGTGTTGTCAGATTTTTTGCGCGAAGGGAGGCTTTTTCAGCCTCTGTTAATATATCAAAGACCTCTAACCCGGGTTGTGCATACATTTTTGCCAATGAGATATTGCCGGTGATAGCGGTTAAAATATTATTAAAATCATGTGCAATCCCGCCTGCCAGAATTCCGAGGGATTCCAGCTTCTGTGCTTTCTGAAGTTCTGCTTCCATCAGTTTATGTTCTGTGACGTCCTTGACAGTGCCCATGCTCGCTGTCCTGCCCTGATAATCAGCAAGGCCGACAAGCATATTGACAATAACCCTTGTGGCCCCGTCTTTGTGCAGCATCAGGAATTCATATTCCTTTGGGACATCTTTACCTGCCAGCCTTTCTTGATAGCGCTCCATGACTATATCTAAATCCTCAGGCGCTATGAGTTTCTGTATATCTATCCCTACAAGTTCCTCTGCTGTATAGCCAATTATTTTTGCAAATGCCTCGTTCAAGAATTTGATCTTCGCATCCTGAATAATAAATACGCCATCCTGGATGTTTTCTATCAGCATGCGATATTTTTCTTCGGATTCTTTGATAGCCGCTTCTATTTTTTTAGTCGCGGTAATGTCACGTGAGATACCAAGAACAGAGTTGACCTCTCCGCCTTCATCTTTGATGGGTACCAGCATTGTACCAAGCCATAGCTTGTGGTTCTTGAACTGGGTTTCACTTTCAGAATAGAGGGGTGCCCCGTTTTTAAAAACTTTTTGTAAAAAAGACTTCTGCCTGGAAGTTGTGTCGGCCGGAAACAGTGTTTCCCGTGGTGTTCCGATAATATCTTCCGGATTGTATCCGAGGCTCTGTGCTGCAAAACTGTTTGCATATTGGACTTTGTCTTCGCTGTCAATTATAAAAATCATGTCATGGGCTGCTTCAGCCAATGTCCGGTAACGCTTCTCGCTCTCAACCAGAGCCCCCTCCGAGAGCTTGCGAGCTGAGATGTCCATGATCATTCCTGATAAAATGTCACTGTCAAGGACTGCGCTCAAAAGCACATGTTTTGATTTTCCCGTCTTTGTAAGCAGCTCAGCCTCAAAACTATTGACCTTTCCTGTTTCCCTGAGGATTTAGATATAGTCATGGAGCGCTATCAACAGAGGCTGGCAGGTAAAGATGTCCCGAAAGAATATGAATTCCTGATGCTGCACAAAGACGGGGCCACAAGGGTTATTGTCAATATGCTTGTCGGCCTTGCTGATTATCAGGGC
>JACRGY010000062.1 GCA_016212165.1 Nitrospirota bacterium | reverse complement strand
TGAACTGACCCTTGCAAGCAGGGGATTCACGCCGACTGCCTCTGCAGCAGCCTCAACAAGGTTGCCTACAATTACACTGTGGTGATACGTTCCCGGAGCTGATATCATAAGGTTTTTCATAAGGGGTTGTTCCAGATCCAGGAGTTCAAGAAGGCTTATATCGGTTGTGACCTTGAACATGTATTCGAGCAGCGGAAGCATTACAGATACGATTGCTACAACACTTATGCCTGAAGAAAGCGCAAACATCACGGATGAGGCTGCCTCTATTGTAAAAAATTTTCCGGTAAAGAGCAGCAGGAAGCTTGCAGTCATGGCATTTACCAATCCAACATAAAAACCTCCCCTCAGAAGCGCTGACCGCTTTTTACATCTTATAACGCTGAATGCTGCAGTAAGGCTGCCTATAAATGCATATACAGGGAAAATAGCATTATTAAGCCATAATCCGCTGAGAAGGCTTACTATAAAAGAAAATACTATTGCAGTATGAAAATCGAATAAAAGCATAACGAGCATTGCGCCCACAGATATTGGTATGCCGAACAGGGTGCTTTCTATTGGTATGAAGCCAATCCCGCGGGCCAGATTTATTAACACATATCCGAAGAATCTTCCAAGTAACAGTGTGCTGACAATCATAAAACCGAGAAGGACGAGCATATTATAATTTTTCAGGTAAGCCGGTTTATAACGCCGGATGTCTCTGTAGAGGATGACTAAAAGCAGGGAGGCTGTAAGCACTCCTCCAGCGAGATGCTCTATCCCTATCTTCTCCTGTATTGCAATGGCAGATAGAAATCCAAATACAATAAGGAGCGAATATTTTTTTACGTCAGTTTTACTGACCCTTGTGGTCTTCTGTATGCCGTTTTTCATATCTTTCATATGCCCTTACTATTTCCTGAACAAGTTTATGCCTTACGACATCTCTCTCAGAGAAATATACAACCTTTATGCCTTCTACGCCATTTAATATTCGTTCTGCCTCTATAAGTCCCGATGTTTTTCCCGCCGGCAGGTCTATCTGTGTTACATCTCCTGTAATTACAGTCTTTGAATTAAACCCGAGCCTTGTCAGATACATCTTCATCTGCTCTGAAGTTGTATTCTGCGCCTCATCGAGTATTATAAACGAATCATTCAATGTTCTCCCTCTCATAAATGCCAGAGGCGCAATCTCTATGATGCCGCGCTCCATGAACTTGCTTGCCTTTTCAGCCTCTATCATATCAAAGAGCGCATCATAAAGGGGCCTCAGATAGGGATTAACCTTTTCGTACATATCACCGGGGAGGAATCCGAGTTTTTCGCCTGCCTCTACAGCCGGCCGCGCAAGGACTATCCTGCTTACCTGCTTTTTAATAAGGGCATTTATTGCCATTGCCATTGCCAGATATGTCTTGCCTGTGCCGGCTGGCCCTATCCCTATCACAATATCATAGTTCCTCATCGCTTCGATATACTGCCCCTGTACCTCTGTTTTTGGTATTATAAATCTCTTTTTTGAAGATACGGGGATGTTATTAAGGAAGAGATCCTTAAGGGAGGTGTCATGCCCCGGAGTTGTTGATTTTATGGCATAACGGATGTCTTCCGGCTTAAGCAGATAACCGTCTGAACTTATAGAGCGCAGTTCGTTGATGAGTTTTTCCGCTCTTTTTGCAGGCTCCTGCTCTCCCTGAATAAATACCTTATTGCCCCTGAAGCTTGCAGTTACCCCGAAAGCCTCTTCTATAAGCGTTAGGTTTTTCTCAAGCCCGCTGTAAAGAAAGGACAGTTCCTTTTCGCTGTCGAGTTGTATCTCTATTGTTACCGTGGTTTCTCCTGTTTATTAGCGCGGGGGGGGGATGAAACTTTGTCTTCCTCGCGGGTTTCTCCGTTTTTAGCGGTCACGAATGCTGCCTTAAGGCCCTCTGATTTTTTAAGTTTGAGGGCAAAGTCCTCTGCCTTTTCCCTGTCTGTAAATTCTCCTGTCCGGACCTTGAAGAGCTTTGCATTTTTTTCTTCCGCAGATTTTTTTATGTACGCCTTATATCCTTTTTTCTCCAGCTTGTGTTTCAGGGATAATGCATCCTTTGGATTTTTGAAAGCCCCTGCCTGAACCGTATATAGAGTTTCATTTTTCAGAGACTTTTGTTTGTTTTTTGCTGATAATCCGCCTTCACCTTCCCGTAGAGTCTCGGTACGAGTCGCAACCGACAAGTCTCCGACCTTTACTGAAGAGGCAACGGGATTATTTTCTTCCTTAACTGCAACTGTCTTCAGCGGCATTGTTTTATCCTGCGGCAGCTGTTCATTTGCGACAGGAGGCTGGGACTGAGGGGCCGGCGCTGTCTCCTGCCGGGGTGGTATTGTAATTGCCTGTTGTTGTGCCCCGATTCCGGGAGGTTGTATATGTTTCTCTTTTAATACAGATGTGCCAACAAAATAACCGAGGGTAAAACTCAGGGCAGAGGTTACCACAACAATCGCAATAATGATTTTTCTGCCTGATATAGATTCTTTATGCCTTCCTTTACCGGCGCTGTATTTCATAAAATAAGCATAGCATCACCATAGGAGAAAAATCTATATTTATAGTCTATGGCTGTGTTATACGCCTCCTTCAGATTTTCTAAGCCGCAAAAGGCAGCTGTCAGCATAATCGGGGTTGAGCGGGGGAGGTGAAAATTTGTGACGAGTGAATCAACAGCCCTGAACTTGTAACCGGGATATATGAAGATGTCGGTAGCCCCGCAGAGGACTTTCGAGGATTCGATGGTTCGAGGATTCGGTGGTTCGAGGGCATTTTTTATCCCCACCCTTGACCCCTTGACCCCTTGACCCCGTGACCCCTGCTGTTGAACCTCTTGCCACTGCCCGCTCATGTATCCCTCAATTGCCCTTGTTGTTGTAGTTCCAACAGAGATGACTTTCCTGCCTGATGCCTTTGTTTTTTTAACCTCATCAACAATATCTGCATCTATCTCAAAATATTCTGAATCCATGGAGTGTTCCTCTATATTTTCAGTTTTTATCATTTTAAATGTTCCTGTGCCGACATGCAGTGTCAGATATCTTACATTTACACCATTTGCCTTTATCCTGTCTATCAGCTCTCCGGTAAAATGAAGCCCCGCAGTCGGAGCTGCAATCGAGCCCTGCTGTTCCGCATAAATTGTCTGGTAACGTTCTTTATCAATTTGTTCAGGCCTGCGTTTTATGTACGGAGGCAGAGGCATATCCCCATATCTCCAGAGGTTATCCATAAAATCCCCTGAATATGTGAAACGTGCAACTCCTCCTTCTATCTCTGCTGAAAAGCCTTCTGATATTGATAGACTGCCGCTCCATTTCTTCTTGGATAATATCTCCCAGGTATCAGGCTCAATCTCTTTCACAAGGAGGATTTCCACCATCCCGCTTGACGGCTTGGTTCCTATAAGCCTTGCCGGAAAGACCATGGTGTTATTAAGTAGAAGCATATCGCCTTTATTCAGGTACTCTGCGAGGTCATGGAATTTTCTCGATTCTATTTTACCGTCTCTGTGAAGCACGAGGAGATTTGACCTGTCTCTTTTTTCAGCAGGGTTTTTTGCTATCAGCGAATCCGGAAGGGAAAAGTCAAAATCAGCGGCCTTCATATAACTGGATTTCTGTTCCCGGATAAAAGGATGAGAGGATTTCTTTGTAACTCTTGCCTTTCTTTGCCATCTCAAGCGCACTCCACTGGCAGAGGCCGACCCCGTGGCCATATCCTTTGCCTTCAAAGATTATCGAAGCGTTGTCTCTGACCAGGCTGAAATTGGTGCTTGGCAGTTTTTGCCAGCCGAGCAGCCTTCTTAGCTCAGTGGACTTGATTGTTGCAATTTGCTCAGATTCACTGTCTATTTCCAATTCCTTTGTCCTGCCGGTTGCTGTATAAGATTTTATTTTTATCCCTTTTATGCCTGAAATATTTAAAGATTTTTCTATTTCAGATATCGGGATATTTCTTTCCCACACCCAGTATGGAGAGGCCTCACAGCTTGCCTGTACCGACTTGAGGTAGGGATAGCTTTTTCCAAAAACTTCTTCAGGCAGTTCGGTCCTGTCTCCTGCCGTTGAGTGATAAAAAGCCTCTATAGGCTTATTGTTAAAGGTAAGTATTTCCCCCGATGTTTTTTCTACTGCATAGGCTATCCTTGTGTCAGAGGAGTTTCCCTTATAAACCTGGTGCAGCACAGATGATGTAAGATGGTAATAGGAGTTTCCATTTGCATTTTTCTGATATACAGCATAGGTCCTTGAAACAACCGCCTGCGCCTTGAGCGCCTCCATCTCCCAGTTTGCCCCAACCTCGGCCAGTACAACACTCTTGATGTAATCTTCAAAAGGTATTTCATTTATAACGTAAAGTCCGTTTTGGCCTTTCCATACTTCAATCGCGCCTGTATAATGAACTCCACTGACAAGGAGGTCTCCTTTCATCTTATCCCCGATTTTTTCCAGTTGTTCATTTTTTTCAGGGACACGCGAATAGTTTTCGTCTAATATAAGGACCTTTATCGTGGCAGCGGATGCATCTGATGCATGATTCATGATGCATGATGCAAGAATAAGAATAAAAATAAAAACATAGCCTTTTTTTATCGTGCATCCTGTATCTTGTATCCCGTATCTTTTCATTTCACTTCCTCCCCAAAACCCAGAAAAGCAGTGTGAGTATTATGCTTATGATGATGCTTGTGGCTAACGGGAAATAGAATGTGAAGTTCTTTTTCTGCATTATTATATCACCCGGCAGCCTTCCAATCCATGGAATTTTGCCTGACAACAGAAGCAATGCGCCGATAGCGCTGATAATAAGCCCAAGCAGTATAAAAAATCTTCCTATTTGTTGAATACCCTCAGCCATTTTTAACTTTACACTTTCAACTTTTAACTTTCTTTGCGTATCTCTCCATCTCCGAATAAATGCATCCGCAATATTTCTGCCTGTAAAGGCCAAGCTCTTTTGACATTCTGACGCCCTCTTTCCATCCCGGCCTGAAGTCCTCGTAATAAAACCGGACTGAATGCCTTTTCTCCATCCCCCTGCCTGCTTCTATTATAACATCATGCTTCTGATAAGGGCTTACAAGAAGTGAGGTTGTGAATCCGTCAAATGCAAGCTCTTTAGCTCTTTTCGCTGTCTCATCCAGTCTTATTGCATAACACATACTGCAGCGGTCTTCAGCTCCGTTATTTGTTGCTTTTATAAATTCTCTAAGGCCATAGTTGTCAATATAATCTACATCCAGTTTCCATAATCCCTGAAGTTGTCTTAAGGCATCCAAACGCAGGCTGTATTCAGTATACGGATGAATATTGGGATTGAACCAGAGGCCTGTTATGAAAATACCCTTCTCAGTGAGAGTTTTAATTGGATAGAGACTGCAGTTTGCGCAGCAGATGTGCATCAAAAGCTTCATGGAATATTATAAATTATCCGGGCAGTTTTTCGCTCTAATATGCAGCTCTTTCAATAATTGCATGTGGTATTTCCTCAATGGATTCAATAAATGGGCGCGGACCAGATTTAGTGAGAGTATTGCGGTAAGTCCCTGTTTTGGAAGTGAAGCAATTGAATCCTCCCGAAAGTTATGCTATAAAAAAGGAAGATATTTGAGTCTCTTGCAAAAATTTCATTTTAAAGCGTTGTTGCGCGGAGGCAACTTTTTTTATGGCAGAAGAAATTGTATGGGGGAAAAGCCTTAGAAGCGCTTTGGGACAGGCAAGAACAGGAAACAAACTCGTGCTTGTTGCTTTTTTAAGCCAGGAGTGCGAGGCATGCATTAAAATGAACAAGTGTACTTTGATTACTGAAAGCGTCCGGGAATATATAAAAAAATATTTTGTCCCTGTTAAATATGAATCAGGTAAAGATTCCGACCAGTTCATGAGGTTCGGTGTAACGGAAAAGCCCGCAGTCATTGTGTTTGATTCTGCCGGCAATGAAATACTCAGAAAGATAGGCTACTTCGAGCCGGGCATATTTATAGAAAAGCTCGAAAAGGCCAGGAAAAAAGCTAGCCACAGAGCATCTCGCCAATAAAAAAGAATCGTCCCAGATATGCCTTAAAATTACCTTGTCAATTTTGCACAGTTTTTTGACTGCCGCGGACTGAAAATAGCATAAATGTAATACCAGGCAGAGAAAAAGAATATTTTACGTATGCGCCGGGATACGGCAAAGAATCAATTGTATTTCCCATTTATGTTCCGACTGCATTTTCTCAAGTTTTTCCCCTACACCGCTATCTCCAATGCTATCTTGTCATAATCAATGACCGGTTTTGTCTTGTGGTCTGTTGCTTTCTTTTCAACGAGCCCGATCTGCTCTAAATATTTCACATCCTCGGCGATATTCTTAATATCCCTCTTCGCCACCCTTGCGAGTTCATTGATGGAAGAAGGTTTTTTTGCCTTGATTATATGCAGGAGCTCAAGCCTCTTGGGTGTCATGGCCTTCCTGAATGCCTCAAAACTGGTGAAATAGATTTCAGGTTCTTTAACAGGCTTTAGTCTTTCTCCGCGCTCAAGTCTTTTCATTGTTTCTGCGGTATTTTTTAAAATTTCCTTAACGCTTTTAATCCCTATGTTCACCCTTTTAACTCTCATGTTTACCCCCATTGTATCTTTCAATATCTTTATAAAAATCCTCTAACAGCCGCTCTATGCTTTTAAAGCTATACGGTTTTTCAGTGTCTTTATAATGTCTGTGGTCTCCCTTTTCCTCTGCATTGTCATAGCCTATTACCCTTATATCTTCTGCAATGTAAACCAGTGAATATTTATATCTGTGTGGTTTATCTTCGCTTGATTCTGGCAACTGCCATACCTTTATTTCGATGGTGTTGTTTAATTCGTCTATGGCTTTTACATATTTAATTAATTGAGCTTTCACTATTGGTAGTTTAAGCCAATGGGCAGGACATGTCAATTATTTTATTAAACTTGTTGTGCATAGGCCATATATATTGAAACATCTATGGGCAATAATCCAAAAGTGCATTCGTTCAATAAAAAATGCTGTTGTATAAATAGATGCAACAAGAACAAAAAAGCAGAAGGCCGGTCTCCCCAGGCGGCTCTCCGAGGCGAGAAGCGGCGGTACTTATTCTGACGTCTTTGATAACAGGAAAAAGACGATTAATATTCCAAGAAAGACGAGCATGAGAAATGCCGCAAACTTTCTCCTGAAGAGAAGTTCGCGTGAAAAGGCTTTTATCTTCGAGTCGATCTGATCCAATTTTTTTATGAACCCGTCTGTCCTGTCTTCGATGAGAGAGACATCTACGGAATGGAAGAGGGTGCGGAATTCGGCTGTTGTATTGAAGAGGGTTTTTCCCTCGTCTTCTGTAAACACCCCTGCGCGCTTAAGCTTCCTGATGCCCTCTTCTACGTCCCTTATCTTTTTTTCCGTCACAAAAAGGGCCTGTTTCATTGTCCCGGCCCTTTCATATGTATGACATTGCGTGCAGCGTTGTTCATTTATTATGTTAATATCGGCCTTTTGTATGTCATGAGAGCCGTGGCATGTAACGCAATTAGGCCCGCCCTGGGTTGCTTTCAGTGCCTTGCCATGGCCGCTTTCGAGATAATTCTTCAGGATGCCGATATGACATTTTCCGCAGAACTCCGGGACTTCGGCATAGCCCGGTTTTCCAATAAAACCCCGCTCGGATGACATTGCCATAGCCATGTCTTTCGGGTCTCCGCCGTGGCAGTCATGACAGGAAACATTGTTTTGATAATGCCAGCTCTTCCTCCATTCAGAAGGAACAGGTCTGAACTCAGGTTTCATTATATCGGAATCGTGACAGTCAAGGCAGACTGTTCCACTCTCTCCCCTGCCTTCCTGTGCATGCGCCCCGGATGCGATAAGGAATACCGCAAAAGAGATCATAAGGAAAACAAGACTGTATCTCATGAATACCGGCCCCAGATAGTCAAAGCTGCCCACGCGATAACCGAAAGAATGAAGAGCGCCAGCAGAAGAGGACGTTTCAGAATATTATCCTCTTTTTTTGTATCGAAGAATGGCCACAGGATTAATAACATCACCAGAATTATCTGCATGCTTATTCCAAGGAGTTTGTTAGGAATGACCTTGAGCATCTGGTAAGGCGCAAGAAAGTACCATTCAGGCTTTATATGCGCCGGGGTCTTAAGGGGATCTGCGGGGGTATTGGCATCTTCCGGCAGAAAAAGCGCCGGCAGAAAGCTGATTATGAAAAACATTACGGCAAAATAAGCAGCTGTCATAAGCATCTCCTTCTGCACAAAGAAGGGATAGAAAGAATAGCCTCCTGTATGACTTTCATGCCTGTATTCTGTCCAGGGCTGTCTTCCCTCACCTGATTTGCCGAAAGGGGGAGAGGAGATGCCTATCCGCCTGATAAGGAAAAGATGTATTGCAAGAAAGGCGAGGAGAAGGAGCGGCAGAAAGGTTACATGGAGCGCAAAGAATCTGTTGAGGGTTGTCCCGGAGACGGCTTCTCCGCCTCTCAGCATCCGGGTTATGAATTCGCCCACGTAGGGGAATGCTGTCGGTATCGCAGTAACGATGGTTGTTGCCCAATAACTCAGCTGGCTCCATGGAAGGAGATAGCCGCTGAGGCAGAAGGTAAAGGTTATCAGCAGCATAAGCAATCCCGCAACCCATGTCATCTCCCGGGGCTTCTTGTAGCTTCCCATAAAAAATACAGAAGACAGATGGAGTATCACAATCGCCGCCATAAGATTGCTTCCCGCTGCATGCATCTGCCTGAAGAGCCAGCCGTAGGGCGCTTTGTTCATTATATCCTGCACGCTCCTGAACGCATGGTCGGAATGGGGGACATAATAAATCAGGAGAAAGAACCCTGTGATAATCTGGGATATGAAGGCGGCAAGGGCTACGAAGCCAAGAGTATAGAAAATATTTATATTCCCTGGAACCATGTACCCGGTGAGCTGGGTCTTGATGAGATCTGCAAGCCCTATCCGTATTTCCAGCCAGTTCCTTATCTTGCCTGACATGTCTTCATCCTATCACTATATCCTCTCCTGCTACCATGAGTACAAATTTCTGGAGGGGTTTCGGCGGCGGACCTGATACAACTTTCCCTTCAAGGTCATAAATTCCCGCGTGGCACGGGCAGAGCAGCCTTTTTTTGATCTTGTCATATTCGACAAGGCATCCGAGGTGAGTGCAAACTCTCGAAAGGGCTATAAACCCCCTGTCAGGAACATTTATAACAATCGACGGGATATTGTCGACGACGATATCTTTGGCAGAGCCCGCCGGGATTTCACTCCTTTTAATGACGACCTTTTTGCCTTTTGCCTCCCCACCCGGAGGCGCAAGGAATCTCGCAAGGGGATAAACGAATGAGACGAGGACGGTTGTGCCGAGTAAGCCAAGTAATGATATTAAGAATCTTCGCCTGTTCATTGTATCTCCGCTGAACTGTTTTACCTAAAAAAATTGTATGTTAAAAAGGATTGCCTGTCAAAGGTTATTCTTCTTTAAACCCAGGCTCAGGCTTTTTCCCCTCTCTTCCCCTCCAGATAATCTCCAAGCAGCCCTCTGCTGTGCTCGTCGTCATGGCAATAGATGCAGAGGTTTTCCCAGTTGGAGCCGTCAGAAGGATTGTTCCGGTGGTTGCCGTCTTTATGATGCACTGTAAGGAGGCGCCGGTCTTTGGAATCAAACTCCCTCCCGCATTTGGCGCATATCAGGCCATGGATCTTCAGGGATTGCTCTCTGTAATCGGAGACAACAGGGGCATTGCCCTCTTTTAATCCCCTGATGATTTCAGCGGCGGTCTTGCCTGCTGCGGGTTTTTGCGGCATGGGTTTTCTGAATTTTATCCGCTGTCTGCTTCCCAGAAACTCACCTCCTGTGATGCAGTATTAAAACATAAAAATCAAATGAAAGGCATTTGTTTATTATAGACTCTCTTTAGAATTCTGCGGAATCTCTTTTTGAATGTTCCATCACAAAGAACGGCGCATGGTTTGAGGTGAATACAGGAGGGTCATTTTTCAGAATCTTTGACACTGCCGGGTGTTTCATAAATTCATTCTCAAGAAACAGCCGGACACGCCTTCTGTCCCATCCCTTTGGATGGATAAAGTCAGTGTACAGGGAAAGGTCTCCCTCATAAAACTCCCTTGTCTTTATCCCTGAGCTGG
>JACRGY010000060.1 GCA_016212165.1 Nitrospirota bacterium | reverse complement strand
TGATGTTTAAGATAACAAATGTGATAGGGTATTTCAAGGGGAGTTAATTATACAAACATATAAACAGCGACATAATAAATGCCGGCAGGATTGGTTTTGAGCGGTTTATTTTGCCGATAGTCCGGCAGCTTGTTTATATATAAAGAGGCAAAATCCTCGGAGGTCTGAATGATCGAGAATGAGCGAGAGACTAATCCTGTCGGCAAAAGACTCTGGTTTTAACTTTTAGTATTCAGAGTATTTTGGGCATCTCTTTCTTGTCTGAATGTTTGAGATATTCAAAATAAGTCGTTAAGACACGCTTAACGTAGCTTTTTGTCTCGCCATAAGGAATATCCTCGATGAATTCATCAACAGAGCTGTATTTGCCTGCGTTCTGCCATCTTCTTACAGCGTCCTCTCCTGCATTGTATGCTGCAATCGCTGCCGGCAGGGAACCAAACTCTTTTATGAGAGAGTTTAGGTAGCGTGAACCGAGATATATATTTGTCTTTACATTGTATAACTGAGCCCTGGATTTTATATTTCTATCCATTGCAGAGGCAGTCTGCGGCATCATCTGCATCAGGCCGAGCGCTCCTGCAGTAGAGCGCGCTTCAGAATCAAAGCGGCTTTCTTCCCTCATGACAGAAAGGACAATAAAAGGGTCAACCCCGTATCTGTCAGATGCTTCCTTAACAACAGCCCAATGGGCAAGAGGATACAGGATATCATGGTTTATTTCTCGGTTGGGGAGACTTGATACCAGAGTTATCACTAGTCTGTATTCGCCTGCATCCTGAAGTTTCATGGAAATGGACAAAAGCTCATCAGGCGTGGCTGCTTTTCTGGCTATAGCAGCGAGTTCTGAAACAGCTTCTTTTTTCATGCCGAGTTCTAAAAGGATATCTATTCTCTCGGACTGGAACGGCTTCCGAAAGGGTTCGAGGGTTCGAGGGTTCGAGGGTTCGAGTAGTATGCTGTCTTCGCCAGACCCCTTGACCCCTTGGCCCCTTGACCCCTTGTTGCTTTTTAAATATGCAAGCACACCGTAAAAATCCTGTTCTTTCTCTGTAATCTGCCTGTAGATATGGGCTGCATCCTTGCCCAGTTTTTCCAATGCCTGCGCCTTCCAGTAGAGATATTTTGGGCTGCCATAAGCGCTGCATAGTTCTGTAAAGGCGTCAAGGGCTTTCTGATAGTCACCGCTGAGATAATAAGTCCATCCAATGCCCCACATAGAATTCTCAGCCTCTGAAGGATGGTTTGCTTTCAGGGTTTTATACATGCCCAGGGCTTCATCAATCTCGTTGTTTCTCCTCTTATCAGATGCCGCCAGCAGCAGCAGCGAGCCTGTTCTCTTGTCTCCTGTCAAGGCCAGTTTTTTTAGGGTTAAGCCGAATGCAGCCTTGTCTCCTGCCCTGTAAAGAGCCATTGCCCTCCAGTAATTATCCCCTGCTTTTTCATATATCTCTGCTGATTCCTTATACCTTTTTTGCTTGAACACCGAGTGCCCCAGTTTTTTAAGGATTTCGAGTTTGCGCTGGCCGTCATCTTTAAGCAGGGCTGCCCTGAGTATAGCTTCAGCCTCTGCAAATTCCATCGCATTTATAAGATTTGACGCTTTTTCAATAAGGTCGTATGCAGTGATATCAGAGGGAGCCAGTTCATTATGCGCTGCCTTTGAAGATATCCCCGGGCTGTTGACATAGATATCCCTGAAGATTATTTTTGCCCTTTCTGCCTTCCCCTGGCTTTTGAGCGCCTGTCCGAACAAAAATTTTATATCATAATCTTCAGAGTAGTCTTTTATATACGCTTCAAAGACCTTCAGTCCAGGAGGTATTTCATTTGAGGCGATAATATTTTTTATCTCCATTGAGCGGGCCTTTTTCCTTAGAGGTGAATCAGGATAACCCGCGAGCAGTTCTTGTATCTTATTATTCGATTCATTGATATCCCCGGCTTCCTGATAGGCCTTTGAAAGCCAGAAAAGTATGTAATCCCCCATAACCGGGACCTTCTCATGCGCTGCAGAAAGGCTCTCAATTGCCTCGGGATACCGGCCGGCATCCATGGCATCTTTACCCCTGAGGAGAAGGGCCCTGCCGTCTATTTCCTCGCCTGATGCAAGGCCAAGAAAAGAAAGGGATAATGCGATAAGCAGAAATTTCTTCTTCATAAACTATGATAACCAAACACATGCTGTTTCGGCAATAAAGGGCGATAGAATATTTTAACCGGCGTATGTTATATTTTAGCTATGATTAGAGACCTCAGGCTTCATGGTAATCTCGGCCCTGTAGAGTTCTTTGCATTTGTAAGTGGAGCCAGCGTTGAAAGCACGTATTTCTACGAGGAAACGGCCTCCCACATAAGATTTTTCTCAAAGGGCAATGAGTTTACAGTATCCAAAGAGGGCATCCACTATAAAGGCACGGGCGGAAGCTTCTGCGAATACATGTTTGGCGTGGAGAAGCCGCTTAAGGATATGGTAAAGGGGGAAGTTTCCAACAGGCTGATTATGTTTGGCGCGTTTCTCGACGCTGCCGAGAAGATTGTATTTACAGATGCCATTGAAGGAGATGAGTCGTTCTACAGGCTTTTTCTCCAGGGCAACGCAGTAAAGAACTATTATTTTTTCATATCTTCAGACTATCGCGGCGAATATAAAAGGAGGCAGAAACAGATAGTAAGGGCCGTCGGCAAGTTTCTGAAAAGAACGGAATTAATCGGGAAGGATGAAGATACTGAACTTTTGGACGATTTTCTGCGCGAATTGAACGAACAAAAATCAACAGTATTCATATTCAAATTAATCCATAAGGAAAACGAGGAATTCTACAGGGCCTTTGAAAAATTTTATTCCAATGAAAGAGCGCTTACATCACAGGAAGAACTGTATATCGAAGATATCGTAGCAAGATACAAGATAGACAATTATCAGCAGGAGAGGATGAAGATTAATGTAATGTACAAGCACCCTGAGAACAGGCGCGTAGTTGATGAATACAGGGACATCCTCCTCAAGAGCATCCTTAAGGACAGCCTTGAACATTCAGAGATTGCAAGGCTGAGAAGGCTGAGAACGCTCAGCATCAGGAATAATATTCCGAGTGTTCTTTTTGATACACTTGATGAACTTCTGCTGAGGGGCAAGAAGATACAGGAAATAAAAGAACCCGAATATCTCAAAGAGGCAAGGTCAATACTTGAAAACCTGTTTTTTAAAGACTCATCCCTGAAGAAGCACATAATAAATGAAGACATAGCAAGGTTGGTAAAGGCAAAGCACAGGGCCTATTCCCAGAGTGATATGGGCTTTGAGCAGATACTCCTGGATACAGGCAAGGCATGTGATGAGATAGCGCGGGAGACCAATGATTTCAGCATATTTGAGGAATTCAGCTCCATAGTCACATACTTTGACAGATACGATAATGTTCAGGCATTGCTGAGCCAGATGGCATTTATGGAGAATGTGGATTTTACAGAGGATTCCCTCAGGAGCCTTATAGGCAACAAAAAGGAGTTCGATAAGCTTGATACAGCGCTTTTTGATGATGTTACCGTAAAAGAGATCCTTCACAATAAATATATAACAGCCTATGGCAGAAGAAAGATCAGCGCAATATCAAAGGGGATTGCGAAAGTATCCGCAGGAGACGCCTCCCTCAGGGATGTTATCGCTGAGCTGAAAATGATCAGGGACGAGGAAAGGCTTTATCATCATGTGCACAGCGCGCTCAAGGAAAGGATGCGCAGTTTCTATCCAAGGCTTAATGCCAGAGAGGGAAGGGATGAGATAAGAGAGGACATAGAAAAAGAGCTCTACGAAAGAGGCATTGCGTTAAAGGTGCCGCAAAAACTATTTGATAAAACACTCTTGGACCTCAGGAAAGAATCCTTTTATCTCAATCATCTTCTGCCTGCAATTATAGAGAAGAAGGATATAAACCTTAGAGAGGATTTCCTTAAAAACAGCGGGCTTGACAGGTTCTACATCGAGACCATAGAAAAGGAATATTTTGAGGACAAAGGTTTTGACAGCGCTGCGCTGGAACAGATAAGAGAAGGCAAAGAGCTCTTAGAGGTTGAAAACTAGGGACAGGAAGCCGGACATGAAACTTGTAAAGTTCTCAGCCATCTTTTTTATATTTTTTATTAGTCAGATGTTGTGGCATGAGAGCTCCTGCTTCCCGGATGTCCTTGACACACAATCCCCTGTATTTAATAGTGACTATGCAGCATCAATCGGTGAAAAGGTTTATACATTCAGGACAGATGGCGAGACAGTAAAAAAGGTAGACGGTGTAATCAGCGGAATTAAAAAAAACCGCGATGATACAACGTATATGCTTATTGAGTTTGAGGAAGCGCCTGTGCCGGGTGCGCCGTTATTTTTTGACAGTAAAGTCATAGGCATGGTTTACAGGCAAGCACAAACAGGCAGTTTATTTGAGGTAATGCCTCTTAAGGTTATACTTGATTTTACAAAAAATCTTCAAAGCGCCCGGCCCGGTGAAAAGAGTGCAGGGAGTGAAAATCAGGAGAAAACTTCTTCCGGGGACAATATCTCTGCAGTGAGAGGATATATCGAGGCACGCGATTACGATAAGGCCTTAAAAATCCTGCAGGATGCGCTCAAGAAAGAGCCTGATAGCCCTGAACTTCATGGATGGATGGGCATTGCAATGCTTGAGATGGGCAATGCCAGGCAGGCGGCCCAGGAATTCAGGAAGGCGATAGCTATAGAACCGGGCAGCGCTGATTTTCATAATGGCCTTGGGTATGCTATGCTTGCAATGGAAAGCCTTAATGACGCGGTGGCTTCATTTAAGGAGGCTGTAAGGATAAACCCTAAACATGCGGATGCCCATTACGGCCTTGGAACAGCGTATGTAAATCTTGGAGAGATTAAACTCGCGACAAAGGAATATGTGATACTGAAAGATATGGATAGCAAGATGGCAGACAGGCTTTTTCAGTTAATAATGAGGAGGGGCAGCCCTGAAACTGAATAAGAACATATTGACACTGATTGGCAACACGCCTTTAGTGAAGGTCAATAATCTATGTTCAGCAGATGATGCTGAGATATGGGCAAAACTCGAGGGATGTAACATCGGCGGCTCTGTAAAAGACAGGATTGCCCTTTCCATGATAGAGACAGCAGAAAAAGACGGAAGGCTTAAGCCGGGCGGAATAATTATAGAGCCGACAAGCGGCAATACCGGGATAGGGCTTGCAACGGTGGCAACAGTTAAAGGATATAAATTAATCCTGACCATGCCGGAGACCATGACAATGGAAAGGAGACAGCTGCTTCAGGCCTATGGTGCAGAGCTTGTCCTAACAGAAGGCAAAAAAGGCATGATGGGCGCTGTTGAAAAGGCAGAGGAGATAGCCAGGGCAAACCCTGATTACTTTATGCCGCAGCAGTTTGAAAATCCTGCAAACCCTGAGATACATAAAAAGACAACTGCCGTTGAGATACTTGAGGCCCTTGGAACTGCTCCTGACGGATTTGTCGCAGGAGTTGGTACAGGCGGGACCATAACAGGAGTTGGAGAGGCATTGAGAGATAAAAAATCAGATGTATGGATAGCGGCTGTTGAGCCTGCGGCATCACCTGTGCTTTCAGGAGGAAATCCCGGGCCTCACAAGATTGCAGGAATAGGAGCAGGTTTTTATCCCGGGGTGTTGAACACAAAAATCTATAATGAGGTCATTCAGGTAACTGATTCTGACGCTGCTGATACAGCAAGAAAGCTGTCCCTGAAGGAAGGGCTCCTGTGCGGAATATCATCAGGGGCAGCAGTCTGGGCAGCCTTGAAGGTTGCCAAAAAACTCGGCAAAGGGAAAAAGGTTGTTGTGATATTGCCTGACAGGGGAGACCGCTATTTAAGCACAGGCCTTTTTGCTCAGGAAACACCCTGATATTTATGGGGGAAACAAAGGCATCGCTGAACGAAGAACTTGTTGAAGCATTCTATTTTGTTGTATCAGATTTCAAGGTCGGGCTTATTGATGATGAAACCCTTAAGGAAAGGCTCTTCAGGATTGCAGAAAGATACGAGAGAAACAGGGACAGAGACGCCAGCGAAAAACAGAAAGGCCTGTTCTGAGGCTATTTAAAATCAGCAAAGGTTTACTCTCCATGAATAATCGAGCATTTTATCGAATCAAAGGCAAGCAGGATGCGTTTTTCTTTTTCCAGCCTTTCAGGAGACAGCTCCCTGAATTCAGCCTTCTCCGTCATCTCCTTTAGCTCATCCCTTGAAGGGATCTTTTCAATGCCCTCGTTTATTGCCTTGCCTGTCAGCGTGTCAAGGAGTATTGCATCATTTCCGTCTGTCACAACAGCAAAGGGTATCTGATAAGAATCCATTAAACGCGCACAGGCAACAGCCTGTCTTTCCCTCGAAACCAATGCTCCGATAGAACACTTCACAATCATCAGCCTTTTCCCGTCTATGCTGACAACAATATCCGCCTTTGATTTGCATTTCTCATTGCCTGTCTCAACATCGAATTCCCTGTCTGCCTCAACCTCGTCTTTGGAATAACCCTTATTATTAAGCAGGAATTCCCCAATGCCTTTCTTAATAACAACAAGCGCAGACTCTCCGGCCTCAATCTCTTTTTTTATGATTGACCCGATTGCCTCTTCCCTGTTATCGAACCCATCCGGCAGTTTAATTTCCATCAGACCTCCCTCTATCCTATTTCCCAACTATCTTTCTTGCCTTCTCAAATAACCCATCCAGCTTTTTTGTATTCTCAGCAATCTCTTTGAGGATATTATATATTTCTTTGTCTCCTGATTCCCCGGCCTTTTCTGCCCATTCGAGATATGTCTTTGCATGCTCCTCATTATGCTCTGCCCAGTGAGCCAAAAGTTTTTTAAGTTTTTCCAGGTCTGTCATCCTAAAGGCCGCCTCCCTTATTTCATTTTTTATGCTACTTGCGTCTGAGACTTCATTCAGAACCACATGCTCGTGTTCATGAGTTCCGAAATGACTGTGCTCATGCACATACCATGTATGCCGGTGAACATGTTTATGTATGAGATTGGCGTGAAGTAAAGCATCTGTATTCTCCATTATATCCCATGGTTTGCCTTCGAGCAATACCCTGTGGTCTTCTCCAAGTACAATCGTCCTGTCAGAGATATCTTCGATAATGCCCAGGTCATGGGTCGCTGTGATTACGGTCTTTCCCGCCTGCCTCAGTTCATTTATTAAATCCACAAACTCAACCTGGCTTCTTGGGTCAAGGCCTGTTGTCGGTTCGTCAAGTAAAAGCACATCAGGGTTGATGCTGAGGCATGTGCCGAACGCAACCTTTTTCATCTCCCCTCCGCTTAAATCCCACGGGCCTCTCTCCTTCAGATGTCCTATATCTAACAACCTCAGAACATCCTCTGCCCTTCTATGTATTTCTTCTTTCCCGAGGCCGAGCTGCAATGGCCCAAAACATAATTCATCCCATACACTAAGCAGGAAGAGCTGGGCATGAGGGTCCTGAAACAGAAGAGATATCCTTTTCCTTAATTCAGGGGAAAAAGCATGGCCATCCTTCCCGAATATTTTGATGTCGCCTGATAAAGGTTTAATAAGGCCATTAAGGAGATAAAGGAGCGTTGATTTGCCGGAGCCGTTAGTCCCGATTATTGTAAGGCTCTCGCCGGCATTAACATTGAATGAGACCCTGTCAACGGCCTTCTTGCCATTTTTATAATTGAAAGATATTTCTCTTACATTAAATATGTCCAAGTTACTGCTCCCGCAAAGATTACACTGAAGATTATCCACAAAACATCTGTTCCCGAAAATTTGAAATTTGAAATTTGAGATTTGAGATTCTCATACCTGTATCCCCTTGATTCCATGGCCTGCTCAAGCTCTGAGCTCAACTTGAGGCTTATTGAAAACAAAAGCCCCATCCTTGAGGCAACCCATTTCCGGCCGGTGACTCCGTAAGATGCCGCTGATATATTCCTTGATTTAAAGCCCATTATAAACTGTTCAACCTTCCTTACAAGGAAAAATATGTACCTGTAGCTCATTGATACAATTGCCTTAAATGTACCCGGCATAAAAGATGAAACCGCTTTGATAAATTTGTTGGGCGGAGTTGTCAGCGTAAGCAGAAAAACCAGAGAAACAGATGCTGTTACTCTTAAAAGAAGCGTTAATGCGCTCAACAGCCCCTGTTTTGTAATAAAGATTTCCCCGGGGATTGTGAGGCCCCCGATGCTGTATAACTTGCTGAATCTGTAGAGATTCGTAAAAGGTTCGCCCGGTACAATTACATTCAGGGTTGCCGGCAGAGAAATTAAAAGCGTAAAAAAGAAAGCAGGGAGAATCCTCTGTATAAAAAGGAACGCTGGTATTCTTGAGATAAGAGCTAAAGCGAATGAAACCAGAAAAAATCCTGCTATGGCAAAAATATTTTTTTGAAGGCTTAATAATACTATAAAAAGCATGATGGTTAAAACCTTAAGCCCTGGCTCGATTTTCTGCAGAAAGCCGTTTTTTAAAGAAGTCGTCTCGTTGAACATTGTATCTTCAGTAAAAGCAACAACATGCCCCAGCGTCTTATCAAGAAACCTCTCTTTTGCCTTTCCGTGCTCTCTGCTCTGTGCGCCATGCTCTGTTTTTTGTCTGAGCCACTCAGGAATTGCCATTTTTCCTCGCCAGAAATTTCCCTATTAATATTGAGACCAGAACAACAAGGCCCACGCCGATTACCCCTGAGATTATATATGCGATAGAACTCTTTAAAAGTCCTTTCCATCCTGAAAATTCATAATCAGGAATCGGCGCTTTCCACAGGCCTGACAGCTTTTTCAGTTCCTGCGGAATATATCCTGTTATCTTTTCAATTTCGCCTGGCCCCCATTCTCCCCATGCGCCTCCTGACTTAAATATCTCAGGGAGAATTATGCCCAGAGGAGAAAGGAGTAACAATATCCCAATTCCTATCCAGAGTTTTTTAAATTTTGAACTTTTGAACCTTTGAACTTTTGAACCTTTCATATCTATTCTTTAATCAAATCAGGATGTGACTTTCTCAGATAGATTAATACAAATATGGTAATTACCGTTTCTACAATCCCGAACAGTACTACATGCTCAATCATAATAGCAGGAATTGTAACTGCCAATGGAAACGGACTGTATAAGGGCCTCCCGTCAGGCCCGGCATGGAGAACAGTCTGAACTCCGAGTTCAAGCGCAGTAAGGAAGGCAGCAAGGTTAATACCTATATATGAGCCTATTCCTGCTCCTATCAAATGACGAGTTTTTATAACCCCTGACCCTTGACCCCTAACCCCTGCTACTAATCTGTATACCCCATACCCAACAAGCACTTCTGCAAATGCAATATTGAAACAATTAGCGCCAATGGCTGTTATCCCGCCGTCTCCAAACATGAGCGCCTGGATTATTAAGGCAATTGAAACTGCAATTATGGCAGCCCAGGGCCCGATTAATATAGCGATCAAGGTTGCGCCTGTTGCATGCCCTGTTGTGCCTCCGGGTATCGGCACATTAAACAGCATGATGACAAAACTGAACGCAGCGCTTAATGCAAGGAGCGGAATTTGAGATGCCTTTAAGGTCTCTTTTATTTTTCCTGAAGCGTAAATCCAGATTGGCACTATAGCTGCCCACAATCCGCCGTAAGTATAAGGCCCTAAATATCCGTCAGGTATATGCATCCGCCATCCTATTTCAAATGCTTGCCGGTTGTTGTAACAGTGAGCTTCCCGTGTTTTACACCCCTAGTCCCTATCAGCCTGTCGGAAATCTTCCTTATGTCTTTTCCTTTTCCCTTTACGACAAGGACCTCAAGGCAGTTGTGTTCATCAAGGTGTATGTGCATGGCAGAGATAATAGCGGTGTGGTAGTGGTGCTGGAGGTCAGTGAGTGTGTCTGCCAGCTCTCTTGTATGGTGGGAATATACAAGCGTGATAGTACCGACTGTCTCTACATTCCCGGCTTCCCATTCTTCCATGACAAGGCTGTCCCTGATAAGGTCGCGTATTGCCTCGCTCCGGTTTGCATACCCTTTTTTTCTTATGAGGGAATCAAACCGTTCGATTAATGCCTTTTCAAGCGATATGCCGAATCTTGTTATAGCCATCGTGTTACTTTTTGTAGATTAGTGTTACTTTATCATCCGCGGGTCATGTTGTCAAGAGGGATATTTTATTTTCTCTTTTTAATGAGATGTGCTATATTTCCAGCTTAAAGGCAGAAACTACCTGCAAGGCAGATTATATGTTGGCCTGCAAGAAAGAGGAATATGAGACCATGAATCCAAATATCGTTATCAGAAACGAGACGCATGACGATGTTTGCGCGATAACTGAGGTGACTATCGCAGCGTTCAAGACCCTGGAGATCAGCGGCCACACGGAGCAGTTCATCATCGAGGCGCTGCGTGCCGCTAATGCTCTTGCAGTATCACTCGTCGCAGAAATGGATGGCCGGGTGATAGGGCATATTGCTTTCTCTCCCGTGACCATTTCTGACGGCACATTGAACTGGTATGGACTTGGACCTGTTTCTGTTTTGCCGGAGTACCAGCGGCAGGGCATCGGCAAGGCGCTGATAAAAGAAGGGTTGTCACGCCTGAAAGATATGAGCGCTCAAGGATGTTGTCTCGTGGGGCATCCGGATTACTACAGGAAATTCGGGTTCAGGAACATGCCCGGACTTGTGCTTGAGGGAGTGCCGCAGGAGGTCTTCTTCGCTCTGTCTTTCGACGGGCATACTCCGCAGGGCACTGTCACTTTCCACGAAGGATTCAGGGCAAAAGGCCAAGAGGGTGCAGGCGACGCATGACCCGCGTGAGCCATGACAAACAGAGGAAAGGACAGGCATGCCAATCGATAGTGAATCTACCGCCAAAGCCTTTTTTGTAGACAGGATTATACAGCAGGCAGAACGCGAAGGGATGCCGTTATCCAAAGCGCAACGCTACATGCTGTCATGGGCTGAAACAGATCCATCCTTTGTTGTGGACATGGAGCTTAGCGAACAATGTGAAGTTGAAATACCTCAGCCAGATTATGAAAAGAAGATACAAGGCTTAATTGAGCGGATGTACAAAAGAGATATAGAAACAAATAAAGATATGAAAGAGACTTATAAAGAGGCATACAAGACCCTGAAAAAGGGAGATCATTTTATTTTAATTATGATCGGCGACGCTATTGGTTCAAAGTTGTCATGGTTTAGCCTATTCTAAACAGAAAAAGGCTAACATAAACATAAAAGGGGACAACCGTCCCCTTAAATCCTTCCTGTAGAAAGGCGCATTTGCAAAGGACGAAAAAAGAAAATTTCTATTAAATATATCTATCCCTTAAAACGTCCCAACATATAACTTATGCGTTATTCGCCAATTTATTTCCTAATGCCATAAGCATATCATAGTCTCTATATTGAAGATGGGCGGGTGAGCATAACGGGACGACTGCCAACTGAAAACCGTGTGTTAATATATGCTGTGGCTCTATGATTACAATAAATTTTAATATAATAAAAATCCCAATGACACGAATATCAATAATTTTTTCCCAATATTGCCTGTTATCCTTTCTGAATGAATCAATATATTGGTTAATCCTTGTCTCTGTCTCTGCCTTTGTAGCCTCAAAATATAAATGGTCTATTTGGAATATTTTTTCAATAGATAGGGCTATAATTCCTCGCTTTTGCTCATCGGTAGCCATTTGCTTTTGAAGTTGCTCATAAGCTTTTTCGATATTAGCTCTTACAGTTCTATCGCTAAAAATTCTTTTGCATTCTATTGTAAAATCAACTGATTCAAATTCAAATTTAATATCATCAAATCCAGTAATATTGATACCTTTGCTTTTCAGTTTTGAAGCTAATTCTAATTCAAACAAATAATTCCTGTTATTAACATTGCTTGTCCCGCTTTCTTCTTCTTTGGGCAGAAAAGGTCCACTCAAAATATCTGTTAATTTTCTTTTCGGTATCTCATGGTCTTTCAATTGCTTGAATGCTTCGTATATAGACTCAAATGGTGTAGCCTCCAATAAAGAAAACCACAATTCTTCATTCCCTTTTTCTGTAATCAAGGAACCTAAGGAATGACCGACGAGGCTCTCATGAATTGCTTTGACATTTTCTTTTATTTTTTTAAATCGAGTATTCTCGGTCACAATACCTTTGGAATTGAGCCATGCTTCAACGGATAGCAAGTTTTCATGGCTCTTCTCGTAGGATATTGAATCAAGTTTGTATGAATGTTTCATGGGTTACAAGACAATCCTGTCGACTGCCCATTCCACATCGAAACTCAAAAAGATGGTAGCATCTAGGACACATGGGAATATATTGCTTACGCAAGCACACAAGGGGGCACGTCTGACATTCCTTTCTAGCTTATCTTCTATCCTGTCAATGTCAAGATTCAAGACCTGCCCCTCATTTCATTCTTGTTTATCAACTACTTCAAGAAAACCTCCACTGACAAATGGAGCCATCCCAGGGGCTCTAAGGAATACAAAACACCCAAATAATTTTCTGGGTAACCATACATTAGGAAATGGACCCTTTGTAGAAAACTTATATTGAAGCCCACTTTCCGATTGTTTAAAAGGATTCAGTAACATCTTCGTAAAGTGGATTGTCCAGTCTCCGGAATGCGGATCAGCAGGCGCAGGACCAGAGCGCCCTGTTTCTCCTAATGAATATGTTTCAATCGGCACATTGCAGCTTACAGAAACATTTGCCTGGACAAGATCTCTATCGCCAACATTTTCTATATAAACATCAAAAAATGCACGCCCGTCGGCGTCACTTTTTAATTGTATTGGAGGTGCTGATTGACCACCTCGCCTTGTTTGGGACTTGGCGTCATATACATCAGGATGCAACTCCACCTTATCCTTGAAATTCCAGAAGTAAACCTTCACCTTAGGCTTCAGCAATGTCTCTTTGTACTGCTGTAATAGTAGTTGTGTTTGTGTATTCATTTTATCAACTACAGCTTCAAGCGATTTGCGGGAGGCTTCTAGAACTTTTTGCTGGGCATCACCGGCCTTTTCTGTCGATTTTAGACTGTCGATTGAGACCTTTAAACTATCAAGTGCCACCTTTAGTGATATCCCGCTGATTATAAGTGCGAGGAGCGAAACAATAAGAACAACAACATTGACCAGATCGCCAAGTGGCAAGCCGACCTTGCCTTCAATCCATTTTTTCCATTTATCCATTCCGCACCGTGTTTAACACCCATTTTCTGTTACGAAGTCAAGTATATTAATTGTCGATGATAACTTACACTATTTTGAGGCTTTTGAAAAGAGCGGATTATAGGAAGTTCTTGACACTTCCGGACTTTTTCCCTAAAATCAGCGTAAAAAGACAAATGTAGCGATCGACTTACAGTCGGCGCGTGCCTACTGATAGAACAGAATAAATCGGGTCAGCGCCCATTTTTACTCTTCCCCCTCCTCTCGCCCCACAAAAAAATCCACAACCTGCCTTCCCCTCCTTCCATTTCAACAAAAACATTATATATCTGCCTTAACAGTATAAAATAAAACTACTTCTGCCTCCGTCCTCTAACAACCCCTGCCGGAATAATATCCCCTTTCACTAAAGATTAGTTCCTCTCTTTTCATTAATTATGGTATTATATTTCATACTAAATTTAGTATCTGAAAGGATGTGATAAAAATGTCTGTAAGCATTACAGAGGATATTAAGACGGTTTCTGATTTAAAGACAAACACAGGCGATATCTTTAAGCAGCTTCACCGCACGGGCAGGCCGATAATTGTCACGGTCAACGGCAAACCTGATGCCGTGCTGATTGATGTCGGGGTCTTCGAGAAAAAACTCAAGGCGCTGAACATGAGCGCCCTGATAGCGGTGGCTGAAACTGACGTCAGGGAAAGGCGCACCAGGCCTGCGCGGGAATTTTTAAAGGAGCTTAGGCGAAGTGCTAAGGCATAAAGTTGAGATTACACGGTCAGCCGAGGCCGACATTAAGGATATCTTTGACTATATTTCTGCAGACAGTAAGGCAGCAGCTATCCAATTGATTGATGAAATCGAACGCCAGATAGAAACACTCGAGACCTCCCCCATGCGCTGTGCTGTTATACCTGAAGCGCACGAATTGAGCGAAAAGTATCGTCACCTAATTTATGGCAATTACAGAACTATCTTCAGGATAGACGGGTCACGGGTAATTATAATGCGAATTATACATGGGGCAAGGCTGCTTGATATGCAGATCCTGGAAGGATAGCGCCTGACAAAAAACATATCTCCTTTCAGTAAAAATACGCTACCTTCATGCCCCACTTCATTTCAACAAAAACATCATATATCTGCCCCAAAAAGGCCTCCCTTAGACTTTTCCCCCTCTAATCTTTTATAATTACTAACCATGCTTGAAGATAAAATCCTTGTATTGGACTTTGGCTCCCAGTATACCCAGCTCATTGCGCGCAGGGTGAGGGAAAATAACGTCTACTCAGAGATATTTCCTTATAATGCATCTCTCGAAAAAATAAGAAATTTCAGGCCTGAAGGCATAATACTTTCAGGAGGGCCTTCAAGCGTTTATGGCAAAGACGCCCCAATCCCTGATTTGAAGATATTTGACCTGGGAGTCCCAATCCTCGGTATATGCTATGGTATGCAGCTCATGGCGCATATGCTTGGAGGGAAGGTCGCCAAGGCGGCCAAGAGGGAATACGGCAGGGCAGAACTTATAATTGACGATAACTCAGATTTGTTTAACGGCATTGCTCAACCCTCGGCGCCGAACGCTGAACGCACCGTTGTCTGGATGAGCCACGGAGACAGGATAGAAAAATATCCGGCAGGCTTTACGCCCATGGCACATACAGAAAACTCTCCTGTAGCGGCAATGGCAAACAAGAAGAGGCGTTTCTATGCTCTCCAGTTCCATCCCGAGGTAGTCCATACAGAAAAAGGCAGAGAGATAATAAGGAATTTCGTTTTCAGGATATGCGGCAGCAAGCCGGTATGGACAATGAAGTCTTTTATTGAGACTGCCAAAAAAGAAATAAGGGAAAAAGTCGGGAACCAGAGGGTTGTATGCGGAATAAGCGGAGGCGTGGATTCCTCTGTCACAGCAGTCCTTGTCCATGAGGCCATAGGCGATGCCCTGACGTGCATCTTTGTTGATAACGGTGTCCTGAGGCATGATGAGGCAAAAAAAGTGGAACAGATGCTCAAAAAGAGCTTCCGCATGAAGATAAAATATGTTGATTCCTCTGAAAGATTCCTTAAAAAACTAAAGGGCGTATCAGACCCCGAGAAAAAAAGGAAGATAATAGGCAATGAGTTCATAAGGGTCTTTGACGAAGAAGCAATGAAGATTAAAAATGTAAGTTTCCTTGCTCAGGGGACATTATATCCGGATGTAATAGAGAGTGTTTCTTTTAAAGGCCCTTCTGCAACTATAAAAAGCCATCATAATGTCGGCGGGCTTTTAAAGAAGATGAAACTGAAACTCATCGAGCCTTTAAGAGAACTGTTCAAAGACGAGGTAAGGGTGCTGGGCCATGAACTCGGCATGCCGGATGAGGTAATAAACCGCCACCCGTTCCCTGGGCCGGGCCTTGCGATAAGATGCATAAGCGACATAACAAAAACAAGGCTGGATATTTTAAGAAAGGCAGATGTGATAGTCCTTGAAGAGATAAGGGCAGCAGGCCTCTATGATAAAATCTGGCAGGTATTTGCAGTGCTGCTGCCGGTAAAAAGCGTAGGTGTTATGGGAGACGAAAGGACCTATGACAACGTGATTGCAGTAAGGGCTGTGACCAGCGTTGACGGCATGACTGCTGACTGGGCAAAGATCCCTTATGATGTTCTTGGTAAAATCTCAAACAGGATAATAAACGAAGTCAAAGGCGTAAACCGCGTTGTCTATGACATAAGTTCAAAGCCGCCAAGCACAATTGAATGGGAATAACCCATGGATATAAAATCATATCTCAAAGAAAAAAAGGAGCTTGTAGACTCGTTCCTTAAAGAATACTTCTCTTCACCGTCTACTCCTTCAATACTCGGCGAATCTCTCGCCTATTCACTTTTTGCAGGCGGGAAAAGAATCCGTCCGATACTCTGCCTTGCAGCTTATGAGGCATGCGATGGCGATTCTGAAGATATAATCCAATTTGCATCATCCATAGAACTCATTCATACATATTCCCTTATACATGACGACCTTCCTGCCATGGATAATGACGACCTCAGAAGAGGGAAGCCTACAAACCACAAGGTATTCGGAGAAGGCATGGCAATACTTGCAGGAGACGGGTTATTGACAGAGGCGTTTTATATGATGTCAAATTCTCTGTCTAATAAAAATATAAAAAACGCAGCTTTGATAAGGGCGATAAAGGAAATAGCTTTTGTATCAGGCATTCATGGTATGGTCGGCGGACAGGCGCAGGACCTTCTTTCAGAGGATGCGGAACCTGACAAGGAAACGCTTTCCTTTATACACAAACATAAGACAGGGGCATTAATATCAGGCTCTTTAAGGGCCGGGGCAATCCTTGCTAACTGCACCAAACTCTCACTCAGTGCCATTACAAGATACGGCGAGAATATCGGCCTTGCCTTTCAGGTCATAGATGATATACTTGATATTGAAGGGAACACGGAAGAACTCGGCAAGACTGCCGGTTCTGATGAGAGGAAAAAGAAGATGACCTATCCTGCCCTCTACGGTATAGAGCAATCCAGGGAAAAAGCAGGGGAACTTATATCAGAAGCAATCTTTGCAATTAAGGATTTTTCAGGCAAGGCAGAACCATTGAGGGAAATTGCGAGGTATTTTCTTGAAAGAAAGAATTAAGCAAGATATAGTATTCTCGCTCATTCTCGGTCGCCGAGGCGACCTCCGAGGTATCTTGCCTCTTAATTATATTAAGCAGATTCTGGACTATCGGCAAGATAAAACCGCTCAAACACTATATCTCGCTTTAAGTTATAGATAGGAGATTGTTAATAATGCCTATAGAAAACATAAAATCACCTGCTGACATCAAGACCCTGTCTTCCGCAGAGTTAAAAGACCTTGCTGAAGAACTGCGGGAGATAATAATAGAGCGTGTATCCATTAACGGAGGGCATCTTGCCTCAAACCTCGGAGTTGTAGAACTGACACTGGCGCTTCACTATATTTTTGATTCACCGTCTGACAAGATTGTATGGGATGTAGGGCACCAGTCATACACGCATAAGCTCCTTACAGGAAGATTTGAAAAATTCCCGACCATCAGAAAACATAAAGGGATTTCGGGATTTCCGAAAATAGATGAGAGCATCCATGATTCTTTCGGGACAGGGCACAGCTCAACATCAATATCTGCTGCACTCGGCATTATAACGGCACGAGATAAAAAGAAAGAGAAATTTAAGGTAATAGCTGTGATAGGAGACGGCGCCTTAACAGCAGGGATTGCTTTTGAAGGACTGAATCATGCCGGGCATCTGAAGAAGGACTTGATTGTAGTTTTAAATGACAACGAGATGTCCATATCACAGAATGTCGGGGCCTTATCTGAATATCTGAACAGAATACTGACAGGCGACCTCTATCAGAAATTCAAGAAGGAAACAAAGTCATTCATCGAAAGCATTCCCAAGCTTGGAGGGCCTTTCTCAAAAATAGCAAAGAAGGCAGAAGAGACACTAAAGGGGCTTTTCCTGCCCGGGATATTATTTGAAGAACTCGGGTTTAATTATATCGGCCCCATAGACGGGCACAATATCGAACTCCTCATCGAGACATTTAAAAAGATAAAAAATGCAGATGCCCCTACGTTAGTGCATGTTATCACAAAAAAAGGTAAGGGCTATGAGTTCTCTGAAAAAGACCCCTGCATATTTCACGGCGTCGGGCCGTTTGAGGTGGAAACAGGAGACCCCATAAGCACCAAGAAAATCCCTTCATACAGTGAAATATTCGGGCATGTCCTTACAGAACTTGCAGGGCATGATGAAAGGATTATTGCTATCTCGGCAGCGATGAGGGAAGGGACAGGGCTTGAGTGTTTTGCAGAGAAATATCCGGATAGGTTTTATGATGTAGGCATCGCAGAGCCTCATGCTGTGACATTTGCAGCCGGCCTTGCAGTTCAGGGGCTGAGGCCTGTGGTTGCGGTATACTCTACTTTTCTCCAGCGCGGGTATGATGAGATTATCCATGATGTCTGTCTCCAGAATCTGCCTGTTGTCTTTGCAATAGACAGGGCCGGTATCGTGGGAGAAGACGGGCCGACCCATCAGGGGGTCTTTGATATCTCCTATCTCAGGCATATCCCGAACCTTGCTGTCATGGCTCCAAAGGATGAACATGAACTTAAGGACATGCTGGAATTCAGCCTCAAATACAACGGGCCGTCAGCAATAAGATATCCGAGGGGGAAAGTTAGTCAGCTATCAGCCATCAGCTATCAGCCATCAGCTATCGAAACAGGGAAGGCTGAGATTTTAAAAGAGGGAGAGGACATAGCGCTGATAGCCATAGGCAATACTGTTTATCCGGCGCTCAATGCAGCAGCAAGGCTGGAAAAGGACGGCATAAAGGCTGCGGTCATAAATGCAAGGTTTGTTAAGCCGATGGATAAGGGGCTTATTTTTTCAATTGCATCAAGAATAAAAAAAATAGTAACGATAGAAGAGAATTTAATTGCCGGAGGTTTTGGCAGCGCAGTCCTTGAATATCTTAACAGCGCGGATATTCATGATATAAAAATAAAGATGCTCGGAATACCGGACGAATTCGTAGAGCAAGGTTCTCAGGCGATACTGAGAAAGAAATACGGGATTGATGAAGAAGGGATTTATCAAAACTGCAAGGCATTTCTCTCAACTCTCACATCAGTTCACTGAGTAAATTTTATATTGAAATGACAGTTTTTAGACAAGTTCCATGTCTGTTATAATTGATGTGTTTATGAAAGAACGACTCGATAAAATCCTTGTTGACAGCGGGCTTGTAAAAAGCAGGGAGCGGGCAAAGGCCTTGATAATGGAAGGCGCTGTTCTGGTTGACGGCGCTGTTGTTACAAAGGCAGGCGCAATGATAAGCAGCGATTCTTCGGTTAGCCTGAAAAAAGAAGACATCCCTTTTGTGAGCAGAGGGGGGCTGAAACTAAAGGCTGCCATAGATTTTTTCAACATAAGCCTTAAAGATAAGATAGCCATGGATGTGGGTTCATCAACAGGAGGCTTTACAGACTGTATGCTCCAGATGGGAGCAAAAAAGGTCTATTGCATTGACGTAGGTTACGGGCAGATTGCATGGCAGTTAAGGAATGACCCAAGGGTTGTTCTCCTTGAAAGGACCAATGTAAGATACATCGGGAAAGAAAAGATTCCTGATGTAATTGATATCGTAACAGCGGATGTCTCTTTTATATCCCTCACAAAAGTTATTCCGGGCGTGGCAGAGTTTTTAAAAAATGGCGGTGAGATACTTGCACTCGTAAAACCCCAGTTTGAAGTCGGAAAAGGAGAAGTCGGGAAAGGCGGCATTGTGCGGGAAGAAGAAAAAAGACTTCAGGCAGTAGAATCTGTTAAAATTAGCCTTGAAGATACAGGGCTTCAGACAGCAGGCATGTTCCAATCGCCTGTCACCGGGCAGAAAGGCAATATAGAGTATTTCTTATATATGAAAAAAGGATAAATAAAATGGAAGAACAGGAACAAAAAGTTTTAGGCGTTGACCTCTCAATTGCATCCAGGGAAATGATAGAGGCCCTCCTTGCAGAGGCAATAGAGCCGGCCACATACGAAGAGATATTAAGGGCCAATACGCAGAGGCCGGAGATCATTAAGATATTAATTGAAAACCCTGATACCCCTGAAAATGTAAGAGAAGAAGCCGGGAAACTCCTTCAGGTCCCTGTAAAGGCAGGCGGAGCTGTCGCAAAAACTGAAGAGACGCAGGAGGCGCATGCACAGACTATGCTGCAGAAGGTGCAGAACCTGACTGTGTCTGAACGCAGGCTGCTGGCAATGAGAGGAGGGCGTGAAGTAAGGTCCATACTGTTAAAGGATACAAATAAGCAGATCATACTGTCTGTCCTTGATAATCCGAAGATCACGGATTCAGAAGTTGAAATATTTGCCCACTCACGCTCTATTCCTGACGACGCATTAAGGGCAATAACAAAGAACAGGGATTGGATGAAAAACTATGGTGTATTGCTTGCGGTTATAACTAATCCCAAGACGCCTGCGGGAATTGCAATTCCGCTCTTGACCAGCCTGAAACTGAAAGACCTTGCTACAATCGAAAAGAATAAAAATGTTGCAGAGGCGCTCCGTACAGGAGCAAAAAAACTTGTGCAGTCAAGAAAACCGCATTAAAACCAGCGCTGTCCAATATCCCTTTGATTTGACTTTTAGCTCAAATTCTTTTAAAGTTTAAAAGTTATAAAAGAAAAGGTTTAAGTTAAGATTAAGGGGGAGAGAGAGGGATTTATGCAAAACTCTGCTATACAATTAATACTGCAGGCAGGCTATGTTGTTAAGGCTGTATTGCTCATTCTCGTGTTTTTTTCCATTGTCTCATGGGCAATAATCTTTTATAAGCATCGTTACCTGTCAAAGGCAGGCAAAGAAACAGACATGTTCCTCAGGACATACAATGCGGGGCGTGATGTAAAAGGCCTCCTGAGCGTTGCAAAAACTCTCAACCTAAGCCCCTTTGCGAATATATTCAAATATACATTTACAGAAGAAGTTCGTGACAGGGTTGAAATCAAAAGATTGCTCAGGAGATATGAGGCCCTGGAGACAGCCAAACTTGAGAGATACCTCAGCTTTCTTGCCACTACCGGTTCTACTACGCCATTCATAGGGCTGTTTGGAACTGTATGGGGGATAATGAATGCCTTCAGGGGAATAGGCGCTGCCGGGTCGGCATCCCTTGCAGTTGTTGCGCCCGGCATTGCAGAGGCATTAATAACAACAGCAGCAGGGCTTGCAGCAGCAATCCCGGCTGTAATTGCATATAACTATTATCTGAGCAGGGCAAGGCAGGCGATTATAGAGATGGAGGATTTTGCGGAGGAACTGCTTGACTTCTTCTCACAGGGAGCTAAATGAGAACTGAAAGAAACAGGGGTGTTATGTCAGAGATAAACGTAACGCCGTTCGTAGACGTAATGCTGGTACTGCTTATAATATTTATGGTTACAGCGCCGCTCCTTCAGCAGGGAATTGATGTAAACCTGCCAAAGGCAAAAGGCAAGGAGCTGCCTCCTGAAGAAAGAATAAACATTGTAATAAAAAGAGACGGGATTATTTACATGAATGATATCCCGATGTCTCTTCCTGAGGTAAAGCAAAAACTTAATGCAATAAGCAAGGCTAATCCTAATATCTTTCTCAGGGCTGATAAGGACGTCCCGTATGGCCTTGTTGTTGAGGTCATGGCTGAAATAAAGGAGGCAGGGATAGAGAAGCTCGGGATGATAACCGAGCCGAAGATAAATATAGATGAGAAATGAAGGAACCCAGCCTTCAGATAACCGCAATCCTCTCGCTTGTGATACATATAAGTTTTTTCTTTATGGCGTTCATGCTGATGAAACAGTCAAGGCATTTTATTATGCCTTCTCCGTATATCGTCAACCTTGTCAGCACAGAGGTTGCTGATACAGGCGCCCCGGGGAAAGGGGCTGCAGCAGTGAGTGAGGAGGAGGCAGTTCCTCAGATGAGCCTGCCTCCGAAAACTTCCAAAAAACTCAAACCAGCTGATGATACAAAACAATATGCAGAAAACAGGATTGCAGCGATGGAAGCAACAAAAAGGGCAAGGGACATTTTAAAACTGAGGAATATCATTTCCATAAAAAGCTCCGGTGATTCAGAAGGAGACATAACAGGGATATCCGGGGCCGGAGAGGATGGAGAAGAAGGCGGCGAGCTTGTCAGTTATGAGATGAAAATAGGCAGGGAGATATGGCAGTACTACACAATAATGCCGGAGATAAAAGGCAAGAATCTCGAGGCAATAATTTCTGTAACAGTTATGCAGGATGGAACTATCAGGATAAACAAGGTTGAGAAGAGTTCCGGCAATATTATTTTCGACCGCTCTGTTTTAAAGGCTATCAGCAAGGCAAGCCCTGTTTCCAGGCCTCCGTATGAGGTGGAAATAGGGTTGAGGTTTACGCCATGAAAGAAAAGTTTAAACAGTTTAAGCAGTTCAAACAGTTTAAAGTTATTATATTTTTCTTCTGTTTTTCACTTTTCACTTTTCACTTTTCACTTTCAACTTGCTCCGCAAAGGTTTACGTTGACATAACCTCTCCTGAAGTAAAAAAACTTCCTATTGCCATTCAGGAATTCAACGGAAAGGAAGGTAAAAATATTGCGGATATAATAAGAGAGGACCTTGATTTCACGGGTTTTTTTCTGTGCCTTGACAGGGCTATGTACATAGAGAGTTCTTTACAGGCATTTAATTCCAAAAACTGGACCGTTGTTGGCGCAGAGGCTGTCGTAAAAGGAAATGTCAACGGAGAACAAAATCTTATAGTGACTGCATCATTCTATGATGTATTTGAGAACAGAGAGCTGTTCAAAAAAGAGTACAAGGGAGAAAAAGGTTCAGTAAGGCAGCTTGCTCATTCTATTTCGAATGATATATACAAACATATAACAGGAGAAAACGCGATATTCAGGACAAGGATTGCCTTTGTTGCAGAGGATGAGGACAAAAAAGGGCTTTATATAATGGACTGGGATGGTACAGGGATAAAAAGACTGGGGATCAAGGGAGACTTTGTCCTCAGTCCCCACTGGTCAAAAGACGGCACCAGGCTTCTTTATTCTTCCGAAAGAGGTGGAAAATGGGGAATATATTTGTTAGACTTTACAAAAATGACAGAAAGGAATATATTTGATGCAAAGGGACTGAACATGACCGGCAACTTTTTCCCTGACGGAGACGAAATTATGCTTTCATCATCAAAGGATGAAACTTATGGCTTATACAGCCTGAGAATTTCTGAGTCGAGACTTACAAGGATAACTTCAACAAGATGGATAGAGGTTTCTCCTGCTGTCTCGCCTGACGGGAAGCTGGTTGCGTTCGTGTCTGACAGGGGAGGAACACCTCAGATATATATAATGAGTAAAAACGGGTATGATGTAAGAAGGCTGACATTTGAAGGCTCATACAATACCTCTCCGAGCTGGTCCCCGGCAGGGGAAAACATTGTCTTTGTCGGCAGGAGTTCAGGCAAACATCATCTATTCACTATAAACCCTGATGGAACAGGGCTCAAACAGCTTACAGACAGGGGGAATAATGAAGACCCTTCATTTTCTCCTGACGGAAGGTTTATAATATTCTCGTCTGACAGGGAAGGGGTAAACGGCATTTACATAATGAGAGCAAATGGAGAATCTCAAAAAAGAATAACACCTACATGGTTAAGGGCCTTTGGCCCACGGTGGTCGCCAAATTAATTAAAATCTGTAGAAGGAGGTTTTATGAAGAGGTTTTTTGTATTAGTATTAGCTTTGGGATTTATCTTTGCGGGATGTGCTGAAAAACAGGTAGTAAAGCCTGAACAGCCGGCAACTCAGGAAACAGCTCAAAAGGCTGCTGCACCTGAAGCAAAGGCAGAACCAGCGCCAGTTGCAGCAAAAGAGGAACCTAAAAGAGTAGAGACAGTTCCGGTAAAAGAAGTTGTTGAGGCAAAACCTGCAATGACAACCCTTGAAAACATCCATTTTGATTTTGACAAGTACGACATAAGGGATGATGCAAAACCGGTGCTTCGGGGTGTATCAGACTGGCTCGTAAAGAACAAGTCATCAAAAATGCTTTTAGAGGGGCATTGCGATGAAAGGGGCACAAACGAGTATAACCTCGCGCTTGGAGAAAGAAGGGCAAAGTCAACAAGGGATTATCTTGTATCATCAGGCGTGGGAAAAGACAGGCTTGACATGATAAGTTTTGGCGAAGAAAAGCCGCTCTGCAAAGAGCAGAATGAAGAGTGCTGGCAGAAAAACAGAAGGGTCCAGTTTATAATCAAGAACGCAGCTGAAGGCTCCAGAAAATAATGAAAAAGATTTTTTTAGTTCTATTATTGCTGGTTTCAGGATGCGCAACAACAGCTGATTACGAGATGCTGAAGGCTGATATGAATCAGCTCAAGAAAGATTCTTATGACACAAGAAAAGATTTAACTGAATTGAAGGCAGGTGCGGTTAAAGAGGAAGCATTCAATGCTATAAGGGAGAGCGAGGCCTCGCTCCGCTCAGAGGTATCGGGAATTTCAAAAGACCTCCAGACCATAACCGGCAGATTTGATGAGAACAAATATTTTATTGATAAGTCTCTGAAAGATAAGTCTGCAGAAATAGAGCTGCTCCGCCTGCAGATAACAGCACTTGAAACGCAAGTGAAGGAATTACAGGGAGGGAAGCCGCCTGCAAAGGCAGAAACAGACAGCAAGACAAAAGGCAAACAGGACATAAAGAAAGAAAAGAAGACCGAGCCGGAGGAGGCAAAAACACCTGAGGCAAAGCCTGAAATAAAAGACCCTGCAAAAATATATGAGGCAGCCTACTCAACCTTCAAGGAGAAAAAATTTAAAGAGGCCAGAGAAAAGTTCGAGGCATTCCTTAAAGAATTTCCCAGGGACAGCCTTGCCGGCAACGCCCAGTTCTGGATAGGTGAGAGCTATTATTCTGAAGAAGACTATGCAGGCGCAATTGTCGAATATGATGCCCTGCTCAAGAACTATCCGAACAGCGAAAAAGCCATAGGAGCGCTTTTGAAACAGGGATATGCATTTATCGAAATGGGCGATAAAAAGGCAGCCAAAGGGATACTCGAGCAGCTGAGGGAAAAATATCCTAAATCTAAAGAAGCCGAGCTTGCAAAGAGAAAATTAGAGGATATGGACAAAAAAGGCAAATAAAGAGGGCTTCCCGGATTTAGATATAGGTTTGTTGGAATAGGTAGTTTGCATATACATGACAGGCAGATGCAGCTTTTGCTGCATCTGCCTGAAGAGTTTAATGTAAAGCATATAGATATGTTCCGTCATGGCCTTATAAATCAATAAGATTGGTCTATAGATAGCGTTTTAACATCTTAAGGCTTTGCTGCATTTGTATTTTGTATCCTGTTTTTGATATCATTTGATTGATATAGCAGCCCGGGAGGTCAGAATGCTATTTATAAGAATTATTATTTTAATTGCCTTTTTGATTCCGCCGGTTTTTTGTTCTGCTGAAATAAAAGAAACAGGCGATGCGTCTATTGAAGATTTAAATAAGGCAGTTGCCGTTAATCCAAAAAATTCAGATATATACTACAAGCGCGGCCTTGCTCACGCCCAATCAGGGGATACAGCGGAGGCTATTAAGGATTTCACCAGGGCAATTGCCTTAAACCCCGGGAATGCAGATGCCTACTATTACCGGGGGCAGGCCCATAGTAAAAGCGGACAGAATGACATGGCAATTGAGGATTTCAAGGAGGCAATCGAGATAAACACGGACTATTATAAGGCCTACTATAACCGCGGACTTTTATATTACGACAAAGGCTTGTATGACAATGCAGTTAAAGATTTTGACAGGGCAATTGAGATAAATCCTAAATATGCATTTGCTTTTTACCACCGCGGCCTTGCTTATGCGTTGTCAGGTTACACTGAAAAATCAATAGATGATTTTCAGAAGGCCTGCGGCCTTGATTTATAGGTTGCATGCAAAAAATTAAAATCTCTTCTTGGAGACAGGCAATCCAAGCCACTGGCGCCGAAGCAGGACGAATAGGCTCCTTGTATGGTGGGCGATGAGGGTATCGAACCCACGGCCTTTCCCGTGTGAAGGGAACGCTCTACCACTGAGCTAATCGCCCGGTTACAACCACAAATTACAAGAAAGCATGATAGAGTATCTGAGCGGTTTTATTTTGCCGATATTCCACAACCCCTTAATCCCCTTTGCTAAGGGGAACTTTAAGAGGAATAAAGAGGCAAAATACCTCGGAGCGCAGCGAGAATGAGCGAAGATGCTGTAGCATGCTTTCTTAACCATTACTCACTCCTCTTTCCTGTCTGTCAGCGCAGCAATTCCCGGAAGCTCTTTGCCCTCGAGCAATTGCAAAGATGCCCCTCCGCCTGTTGATATAAAAGATATGGCGTCTGATACGCCTGCCCTGTGCACAGCCAGGTCAGTATCTCCGCCGCCCACTATTGTAAGGGCATATGCGTCAGACACTGAATGCGCAATCGCAAAAGTCCCTCTCGAAAAGGCATCCATCTCAAATACGCCCATAGGGCCGTTCCATATTATTGTTTTTGCATCCTGAATTGCCTCTGAAAAGAGTTTGGCAGATGCAGGCCCGATATCAAGAGCTCTCCAACCCCTGGGAATCTCCTGTGTTGTAACCAGTTTGGTCTCGGAGCCTGCCTCCATGCTCTGTGCTATCACACTGTCAACAGGAAGATAAAATTTTACATTATTCCTTATAAGCTTTTTCCTTAGCATATCTGCGAATTCGAGCATCTCTGTCTCTACCAGGGAATCACCCACCTCATATCCCATGGCTTTTATAAAGGTATATGCCATGCCGCCGCCTACTATGACCTTATCAACCTTATCAACAAGGTTTTCTAGAACTCCTATCTTGCCGGAGACCTTTGCCCCGCCAAGGATGGCAACAAAAGGCCTGACAGGATTCTGAACCGTGCCTTTAAGATATTCTATTTCCTTCCTGAGCAGAAAACCTACTGCCGAGGGAAGAAACCTTGCAATTCCGACAGTTGAGGCATGTGCCCTGTGTGCAGCTCCGAAGGCGTCATTCACAAAATAGTCAGCAAGTTTTGCGAGCGCCTTTGCAAATTCCTCATCATTTTTTTCTTCGCCTGGATGGAACCTCAGATTTTCAAGCAGCAGGACATCGCCTTCCTTCATCCTGGAAACAAGGCCCTCGACCTGAGGGCCGATGCAGTCCTGAGCGAAAATGACTTCCTTGCCCAACAGCCGCTGAAGCCTTTTTGCAACAGGCGCAAGAGTAAACCGCGGGTCAACTTTTCCCTTTGGCCTTCCAAGATGGGAAGCGAGTATGACCTTTGCGCCTTCGTCTATTGCATAGTCTATGGTAGGCAGCGTTGAGCGGATCCTGCGGTCATCAGTGATGCTGAGATTATCATCGAGCGGCACATTATAATCAGCCCGTATGAATACCCTTTTGCCCCTGATATTCAACTCTTCAATCGTGAGTTTGTTCAATATGTCCTTTATAGGGACAGGATTGCCATTACTCTTTCTCGCCATGGCTACTAACTCCTTTTTGTAAGATATATTATCAGGTCGCGCACACGTGAGCTGTAGCCCGTCTCATTGTCATACCACGCGATAACCTTCACCATACGGTTTTCCAGCACCTTGGTCAATGAGGCATCCACTATTGATGAATGCGGGTTTCCATTGAAATCTATAGAAACAAGCTGTTCCTCTGTATACTGAAGGATACCCTTCATAGGGCCTTCCGCCCATTTTTTCATGGCAGCGTTTACCTCTGCTTCAGAGGTATCCTTGTTCAGCTCGGCAACAAGGTCTACAGCAGAGACATTTGGCGTAGTGACTCTCATTGAAAAGCCGTCGAGTTTGCCCTTTAGTTCAGGAAGCACAATGCCGATGGCCTTTGCAGCTCCGGTTGTAGTTGGGATCATCGAAAGGGCGGCAGCCCTGGCTCTTCTGAAATCCTTGTGCGGAAGGTCAAGGATTCTCTGGTCATTGGTATAAGAATGAACAGTTGTCATGAGTCCCCTTATAATTCCGAATTCCTTGTGCAGCACCTTTGCAATAGGGGCGAGGCAATTTGTCGTGCAGGAGGCATTCGAGATTATCCTGTGTTTTGAAGGGTCGAGGGTTTCTTCATTGATCCCCATGCATACCGTAACATCGGGATCCTTTGCAGGGGCTGATATTATGACCCATTTTGCACCCGCGGCGAGATGTTTTGACGCAGAGGCTTTGTCCGTGAATCGCCCTGTTGATTCGAGGACGATATCAATGCCGAGATCTTTCCATGGAAGTTTTTCAGGCTCGGTTATCGCAAGAATTTTTATCTCTCTTCCATTGACGGCTATACCGCTGTCAGTAGCCTTTACATCTGCGTTAAAAATCCCATGCACGGAATCATACTTAAGAAGATGCGCAAGCGTTTTTGAATCCGTGAGGTCATTTATCGCGACGACCTCAAAGTCTTTATAACCGGTACTTTGCCTTAAAAAAACCCTTCCGATCCTTCCAAAACCATTAATTGCTACTTTGACTGACATCTGAGCCCTCCTTTTTATTAGCCTTTAGCTGCTAGCTGTAAGCTATCAGCCAAGAGCTGAAAACTAAAATTTATTTATAACCAATCCTGTAAGAAGCTTTGGATAAAAATATGTGGACTTTGGCGGCATGCGCATATCTGAAAGGGCGACCCTTTCAACGTCCTCAACCTTTGTGGGGTTAAGGAAAAATGCTGCGTCATAAAGCCCATCATTAACTTTCCTTACAGTCTCCCTGACATCCATCTCATATGCTATATCGGTAACCTTGAGCAGTTTCTTAAATATTAGTTCATGCAGCACAGTAACATCAAGCCCTCTCAGGGCAGGATGCAGGTCATCAAGCCCGGCGCCCTTATATTTAAGGATATATTTCTTATCCCCTTCGCATTTACAAAAACCAATAGCATTCTTATACCCGTATATGGTTTTTGCAATATCATCAGATTTTGGCAACTCCTTTATATCAAAATATTCCGAGATCGTATCTAACGGATTTTCCGGCATCTCCCTGACAAGCCGGTGTGTTGGCAATATCGTCAGCCCCTCATCGGATATGTTTGCAAGAAACATCAATACATAATCCCATGGCTTGCTCTCTGCTCCCTGCTCCCTGCTCTTTGCTCTCTGCTCTTTCTGGAATTCCAGCGCTGTCTCATACCTGTGATGGCCGTCAGCAATAAAAATTGCCCTGTCTTTAAGGTCGTTTTTTATAGCCTCTATAGCCTTTTTATCTTCTATGACCCAGAGCCTGTGGATTGCCCTGTCTGAATCTTTTGCTTCAATATAAGGCTTTCCTTTACGCACCATGTTTTCTATTGCCTTTGAGGCTTTTTTTTCAGGGCTGTTGTAAAGTGAAAATATCGGGCTGATGTTTGCCTTGCATGACCTCATAAGATTTAACCTGTCAGCCTTGGGTTTGGAGTGTGTGCACTCATGAGGATGTATATTGCCCTTGCCGAGCTCTTCGAGCCTGACCAGACTAAAAAATCCCCTGAGCTTTTTAAGTTTTCCTTTAATTTTATACTCTATTTCATGGGCATAAAATACCGGGTTTTTGCTTCTGAGCAATATCCCATCTTTCAGCCAGGAGTTAAAAAATTCAGAAGCCCTTTTATATTTGTTCTCTGATTCATTATCTCCGGCAAGCTCTTTACCGAAATCAATCCTGACAATATTGTATGGGCTTTTGTTGTAAAGCTTTTCTTTGTATTCAGGCGTAATAATATCGTAAGGAGGGGCAACGGTATCCTCTCCTGAAACCCTGGACACATTGTAGAGAATTCCTCTGAAAGGAATAATTTCAGCCATTTCACTCCGATTGTCTGCACTAATATTTCGTGAGAAAAAGGTTCTAAAAAGACTAAATATCATAGCACAGGATATTATCGAATTGCCATATTTAGTGATTGATATTAAACTTATATTTATGAAAGGCATCGCTTTGTGGATAACAGGGCTTCCCGGCAGCGGGAAAAGCACTCTTGCGGATGAAATAAAAAAGGCATATCCCGGATTTATTGTATTAAGGATGGATGAGTTCAGGAAGATTGTTACGCCAAAGCCTACATATTCAGATGAAGAAAGGGATATTGTCTATCGCTCGCTTGTGTATCTTGCAAAACTGATGACAGAGCAGGGGCACAGCGTCATCATAGATGCTACCGGCAATTTAAGAAAATGGAGAGGCCTTGCAAGAAAGCTGATGCCAAAATATGCCGAGATATATCTCAAATGCCCTTTGGAGATAGCCATGAAAAGAGAGAGAAAAAGGCTTGCGACCCATAAGGCGCCGAAAGGCATTTATAAAAAGGGCGCAAGGGGCTGGCCTGTGCCGGGATTGAATGTGCCCTACGAAGAGCCTGAAAAGCCGGAGCGTGTGATAGAGACGGATAAGGTCTCATTGAAGGAAAGCGTGCGACTTATTAAGGAGCTGATGAAAGTTAACATCCCTGCCTGATTTAAATCATATCTCTCCGGCAAAAAATCAGCTAAGATATTCTTATGGAAAAGATTGACCGTTCATATTTAAGGTATATAAGATACGCTGTCCAGTGGGGCATATTTTTCTTTCTCATTTATGCAGGATACAAATTCTATATCTTTATTGAACATTTTGCATCTCCTGATGCCCGGAACCTGACCCCTGAAACTATTTTGTCTCTGCGTTCTCCATCGGTTGAAGGATTTCTTCCAATTGGCGCCCTGATGGCATTCAAGCTATGGGTCACCACAGGCATATTCGACAGAATCCATCCGGCAGGGCTTGTAATATTCATTGCAGCTGTCTTTATGGCATTATTGCTCAAAAAAAGTTTCTGCGGCTGGATATGCCCTGTCGGGGCATTGTCAGATTTTGTCTGGAAACTCGGTGGAAAGATATTCAACAGGAATTTCGTAATGCACAGATACATTGATTACCCTCTCAGGTCTCTTAAGTATATTCTATTGCTGTTTTTTATCTACATAATAATAATCAAGATGCCTCCATTTGCGATTCTTGGATTCCTCGAAGGCGATTACTACAAAATTGCAGATGTGAAGATGCTATATTTCTTCACGGAAATGACAACCCTGACGTTTATTACATTGCTTATATTGTTTCTGCTCTCTCTTCCATTCAAGAATTTCTGGTGCAGGTATTTATGCCCGTACGGGGCCCTGCTCGGGCTGATAAGTTTTTTCAGCCCGTTGAAGATAACAAGAAATAAAGGCGCATGCATTGACTGCGGAAAATGCTCAAGGAACTGCCCTGCGCTTTTGCCTGTAGATAAAAAAATCAGGGTCAGGTCTCCTGAATGCACAGGATGTCTTACCTGCGTAAGCCATTGCCCGGCAAAAGGCGCGCTTGACATCGCATTCACAAAAAAGAGGGTCTTGAGTCCGGTTATATTTGCAGTTCTGGTTATATGCCTGTTCTTTGGGGCAATAGGGATTGGCATGATAACAGGCAAATGGCATTCAGCGACCACAGTGGAGGAGTACAGGCATATAATCCCTCAGGCGTCAACGCTCGAACATCCATGATAGGCAAATACAAAAAGCAGGGGATAGTGTGTGAGCGGTTTTATTTTGCCGATATTCCAACAACCCCCTTCATCCCCCTTTGCTAAGGGGGAATTCAAGAGTCATAAAGAGGCAAAATACCTCGGAGCGAAGCGAGAATGAGTGAGGGCACTAGGCCCTGCTTTTTACTCGCTTACTTTTTTAAGCAGCACTCCGGCAAGAATTTAATCCTACTTTAATAATGCCTTAACATTTTCACTGAGCTTTATGGGAGAGGTTGTCATCTTTACAAGGAATAAGGTTGCGCCCACATTCATTGCCTGCTCTATCACCTCAGGGGTGCTGCGCGCCGAGAAAACTATTATCGGGATATCATTATGCTGGGGCATCTGCCTTATAAAAGCTGTTAATTTAAAACCGTCCATCGGCTCCATGTAAAGGTCGAGCACAACCAGGTCCAGCGGCTCTGCCTGAAGCACCTTTACTGCCTCCACCCCGTCTCTTGCTTCAAGCACGGTAAACCCGTCAAGGATAAGCCTGCTTTTATTCATCCTTCTTACTGTATCGGTGTCATCAACAATCAGGATTCTTTTCTTGCTTTTGGCAGGTGACTTTGTCTCTAACTCTGTCAATAAATTTTTAAGTTCAGTCTGCGGCTCAGCGCCAAGTTCTACAAACTGAAGTCCCATGCCTATCCCTACCTGGCAGTGTTGAATGCGGGCCTTTAGGTTAAGTTTTTTTGTGCCAGTTGGTATTGAGATGTTAATGATACTTCCTGCGGGGAACAAACGGTCTGTGTGAACATATATGCCGCCCTCGCTTATATCAATGGAGTTGAGCATTATGGAATTGTTTATGAGTACCTGTTGCGCAAAAGGTATTCTTTTCAGTTTCCTGTTTTCAATACCCATCTTTTACACGCTCCGGGCTGTCAGCCGATAGCTGTCACCCATTAACAAGTCCTGCGGCCAAATCTCCTACCTCTGTTGTTGAAAAGCCCATCTTCCCTGCCGCAAGGCTCTTCAGGTGTTTTCCGGTTACAGTCATGGCTGCATTCTCTATTGCCTTGCCTGCCTTGTTTTCTCCCAGATATTCGAGCATCATCCCTCCGGCGCATATTGCAGCCAAAGGGTTAATGACATTCTTGCCTTTATATTTTGGAGCGGACCCTCCGATTGGTTCAAACATTGAAACACCCTGAGGATTTATGTTCCCTCCTGCTGCAATGCCCATGCCCCCCTGTATCATTGCTCCAAGGTCAGTGATGATATCCCCGAACATATTGTCAGTGACAATAACATCAAACCACTCGGGGTTTTTCACAAACCACATTGTTATTGCATCAACATGCGCATAGTCTGCTTTTATATCAGGATATTCTTTTGCAACTTCATAGAAGGTCCGCTCCCACAGGTCGAATGCAAATGTAAGGACATTGGTCTTTCCGCAGAGAGTAAGCTTTTTCATCTTGTTCCTTTTCCTGCAGTATTCAAATGCATATCTTATGCAGCGTTCAACACCCTTCCTTGTATTTATGGATTCCTGCACAGCAACCTCATCAGGAGTGCCTTTTTTCAGCACACCTCCGGCGCCTGCATATAATCCTTCTGTGTTTTCCCTCACTACAACAAAGTCTATGTCCCCGGGTTTTTTGTCTTTCAAAGGGCAGTCAACACCGGGATATAGTTTTACAGGCCTCAGATTAATGTACTGGTCAAGCTCAAACCTCAACCTTAAGAGAATGCCTTTTTCCAGGATTCCCGGCTTTACATCAGGGTGCCCTATCGCTCCCAGATATACCGCATCATGCTTTCTGAGTTCAGAGACTGCATTTTCAGGCAGGACCTCGCCTGTCTTTAAGTATCTTTCTCCGCCATAGTCATAATATTTAAGGTTGACCTTAAACCCGAATTTCTTTGATGCCACGTTCAATACCTTAATGCCTTCAGCTATGACCTCAGGCCCTGTCCCGTCTCCGGGAATGACTGCTATGTTATAAGATTTCATGATTAATAACACTCCTTCTCTATCATTTTATTTTTGAAAAATGCAGGGTATTGTATTTGAGCGGATTTATTTTGCCAGTATTCCATAAGGAATAGCTAAGATAAAGAAAGAGGCAAAATACCTCTTCGCCTCGGCGAATCCGCCTGGGGCGGAGGAGTCTCTGCGTAAGCCCCAGAACGAGCGAAAATACTGTATCCTGCATTTTCCATTACCCTTAACTCTTTGCTGCCAGTTTCCTTTTTGTCCATTCCACAAGCCCTCCTGCTGAAATCAGCTCCTGCATAAATGGAGGAATGGGGTTTGCCTTATACGTCTCGCCCTTTGAAATATTTTTAATGATTCCCTTATCCGCGTCTATCTCTATCTCATCTCCTTCTTTTATCTTTTCTGACGCCTCTTCTGATTCAAAGATGGGAAGGCCTATGTTGAATGAGTTCCTGTAGAAAATCCTTGCAAAGCTCTTTGCAATAACAGCCTGAATCCCTGTTGCCTTTATTGCAATGGGCGCATGCTCCCTTGAGGAGCCGCAGCCGAAATTTTTCCCCGCAACAATAATATCGCCTGCTTTTACTTTGGACGGGAAATCCCTGTCAGCATCTTCCATAATGTGTTTTGCCAGTTCTTTCGGGTCAGAGGTATTCAGATAACGAGCAGGGATTATAGCGTCGGTATCAATATCATTTCCGAATTTCCAGTTTTTGCCTTTGATTATCATTGCTATCTATATTTCCATATCCCATAGCCTTGGGTCAAGTGCATCCCTCAACCCCTCGCCGATAAGGTTGTAACTCAGGACTGTAATCAGTATTGCCAGGCCGGGATATACTGAAAGCCACCATGCAACCTCAATGTTGTCTTTTCCTGATGTCAGGATATTACCCCAGCTTGGATTGGGTGGTTGGATACCCAGTCCGAGAAAAGAAAGCCCTGATTCTGTCAGGATCGCTCCTGCAACACCGAATGTTGCCGCAACAAATACAGGCGAAAGCGCATTGGGGAGCATGTGCCTGAATATGAGCCTTAAGTCATTAGCGCCGAGGGCCCTTGCTGCTGTAATAAAATCCCTCTCCTTAAGCGTCAGAAACTCAGCCCTTACAAGCCTTGCAACATCCATCCACCCTGTAATGCCTATAACCATCATTATCGTGAATATGCTTGGCTCAAGAATGGCAATCACAGCAAGAATGAGAAAAAATGTCGGGAATGCAAGCATGATATCAACAAACCTCATGAGCGCTGCATCTGTCTTTCCGCCATAAAAACCTGCAATAGCGCCGATGATGATTCCGATTAATATCGCAATCCCTACAGCCACAAAGCCTACCTTTAGAGATACCCTGCTTCCCCATATCATCCTTGAAAGAACATCCCTTCCAAGTTCGTCAGTGCCGAGAAGATGAGCCTTGTCCGGCGGGGAAAGCACATTATGGACATCAATGGCTGTAGGGTTATAAGGCGCAATAAAAGGCGCGAGCAGGGAGATGGTTATCAGGCATAAAACTGTTGTCGCCCCTATGACAGATAATCTGTTTCGTGAAAACCTCTTTGCTATAACACCCAGCAGTCTCATTAAACTTTTTTCACCCTTATCCTCGGGTCAACCAGGGCATACGATATGTCCGCGATTAGGTTTCCCAGTAATGTAAGAATTGCGCCTATGACAAGTATCCCCATAATCGTTGGATAATCCCGCGACATTGTTGATGAATAAAAGAGCTGCCCCATTCCCGGGATTGCAAAGATTGTCTCGAATATGACTCCGCCGCCGATCAGGCCGGGCACAGAAAGTCCGAGGATTGTAACTATGGGCATGAGTGCATTTCTGAGGGCATGCCTGAATACAACCTCAGATTCTTTTAATCCCTTTGCCCTTGCTGTCCTGATGTAGTCCTGTCTTATAACCTCAAGCATGCTCGAGCGGCTGTACCGGCTCAGGCCTGCGATGCCTCCGAACGCAGAGAGCCCGACAGGAAGTATAAGGTGCTTTATCCAGTCAGCAAGTCTCTCAATTCGCCCCATCTCTGATACGTCTATGCTCTGAATGCCTGAAATAGGCAATAGGCCGAGGGTTACTCCGAAGAGAATCATGAGGAGCAAGGCAAGCCAGAATGTAGGTGTTGAAAAACCTATAAATACAAATACGGTTGAGATTTTATCGAATAATGAATACTGCCTTGTTGCTGAGAGCACCCCTACGGGAACTGCAATAATCAATATCAGCAAAAGCGAAAGGACATTTATGGTTAATGTTATCGGAATCCTTTCGAGTATTTTGTCGAACACTTTCCTGCCGTCAACAAATGACTTTCCGAAATCAAGTTTTGCAACCCTCGTAATCCATTCAAAATACTGGACATGCAAGGGCTTATCCAGGCCATAGAGTTTTTTAAGATTTTCCCTGGCCTGCGCAGATGTCTTCAATGACATCTCTGTCTGGACTTCAACAGGCCCTCCGGGCGCAAGGTGAATGACTATGAATGTTATTACCGTGATCCCGAATATCAGGGGAATCATGAGAAGGAGTCTTTTGGATATATAAGAGAGCATAGAGGTATTATACAAAAATGAGAGGAGATGTGGGTTACCGCGGAATGCGTACAGGTTTTCTTGACAACATTTCCCAAATTGGATTATATTATTAAGTCTTGTGAAGTTTCCTGCAGTGCCTTTGCCAGCCTGCGCTTGCTTTACCAATCAAGGTAAAAAATAAGTTGGAAGCTTTCGCATAGTAAAGCCTGTTGAAGGCCTGCGGCCTTTAACAGGGTAAATGTGAACGGGAAATCTTGTGCGTTTAACGTATAACTTTAAAACTTGAAAGGAGGTAATTATGGCAGAGAAAAAGTCTAAGACAGATGTATCAGCAAGGGCTGAGTCAAAGAGCAGGGCAGCCTGCTGCAGCAACTGCGGTAAAAAGGTCGAAGTTGTTCTGGCTGTTTCAGCATCAGGGAAGAAAAGAATGAGACGCGTGTGCTGCGAAGGATAATTTTTGCTGTCTCCTGCGGCGATGCAGGGTTTTTGCCGCAGGAGACATTCAGCTAATCTTCAGAAATTACTCCCGGTATTTCAGCGATTCTTTCAGATATCTTCCTGTATACGATTCCCCGGCCTTGATTATCTGCTCCGGAGTTCCTTCGAATGTAATCCTTCCGCCTTTATCCCCGCCCTCAGGCCCTAAATCAATAATCCAGTCAGATGCCTGAATAACATCAAGATTATGCTCTATGACAAGAACACTATTTCCGGCATCAACGAGCCTTTGAAGAATATTAAGAAGGGCTTTCACATCACTGAAATGAAGGCCTACCGTAGGCTCATCAAGAATATACAAACAGCCGGGCTTAGAGTTTGGGGTTCTGGTTTTACTAATCCCCGCTCTCTGCTTCCTGCTCCCTCCCATCTGAGACAGTTCCGCGCATATCTTAAGCCTCTGGGCCTCGCCCCCTGAGAATGTTGTTGCAGGCTGGCCAATCCTTATATAACCGAGACCTATATCCTTCATCAGGGAGAACTTACCCTGTATCTGCGGCACGTCAGAGAAAAAATCTGCTGCCTCATCAACTGTCATGCTCAGGACATCATTTATATTTCTGCCATGATAAGCGACTCTCAAGGCCTCGGGTTTATATCTTTTCCCGTTGCACTCCTCGCATTTTATATAGAGGTCTTCGAAAAAGTACATCTCCATTTTCTGATAACCCTCTCCCTTGCATGCCTCGCACCTTCCTCCCGTGACATTGAACGAGAAAAACCCCGGGGTGTAGCCATATGCCTTTGCCTCATGCTGTTCCGAGAAAATTTTTCGTATGGGGTCAAATATCTTCAGATATGTCACTGCATTTGAACGCGGGCTTTTGCCTGTCGGGGCCTGGTCTATGAGCTTTACATTCCTGATATATTCCGTGCCTTCTATAGTCTTATATGGCAGGGGGAATTCAGGTTCGAGTTTGAAATGCCTTGCAAGCGCTCCATAGAGTGTCTCCACGACAAGGCTGCTTTTGCCGGAGCCTGAAACACCTGTGACTGTTGTCAGGGTCTCAACAGGTATTTTAAGGTCAACTGATTTAAGGTTATTCCCTTCAGCGCCAGAGAGGATGAGTTTTCTTTTGTTCCGGAACCCGGCGCCTGATACCCGGCCTCTTGTCTGATGATCTACTTTTTCTATTCCAGTTATATATTTTGCAGTTAGCGTATCAGCCTTAAGAAATTTATCTTTTGGCCCTGAGAATATTACATCTCCTCCCTGATGCCCTCCTCCCGGCCCGAGTTCTACTATCCAGTCAGCCGAGTTGATTATATCCCTGTCATGCTCGACAACTATTATTGTATTCCCAAGCCCTGAAAGCTCTGCCATTATTTTTGCAATCCTCTCAGTGTCTCTTGGATGAAGCCCGACAGTAGGTTCATCAAGGACATACAGTGTCCCTGTAAGAAGTGAACTGAGCTGGTTCGAAAGGTTCACCCTCTGATACTCTCCTCCAGAGAGTGTCTTCCCCTGTCTGTTAAGGCCAAGGTAGTCAAGCCCCACTCTGTTGAGGAATTGAAGTTTAAGGTTAATCTGCCTGAGGAGTTCCTTTGCGAGGTTTCTTTGAAAAGAAGATATGTCAGCATCCCTGAAAAATTTTATAAGTCCTGATACCGGCAAATCGCATACTTCTGCAATATCAAGCTCGGAAATCTTGTATGACAAAGCCTCTTTCCCGAGCCTTTTCCCGTTACATGACGGGCATGTCACAGGCCTTCTGTGCCTGCTGAGGAATACCCTCACATGAAGCTTGTACCTTTTTGTTTCAAGCTCCTCAAAAAAATCATCTATGCCGTAAAAATCAGGAGTGCCTTTGAAAAGCTTCTCCTTCTCAGCCTGCGGAAGCTCAATGTAAGGCTTTTTTATATCTATGGCTGACTTTTTAGCTCTGGCAATCATCTGCCTTTTCCACCATTTTGCTATGGGTTTTTCCCATATGGCTATCGCGCCTTCTGCAAGGGAAAGGTGTTTATCAGGTATTATCAGGTCTTCATCATATATCAGGGTATTGCCGAAACCCTTGCACTCAGGGCATGCGCCAATGGGATGGTTAAAAGAGAAAAGCAGCGGCGACGGCTCAGGAAGTTCAATATTGCACTTATCGCATACATTCTCAGAAGAAAAACTGACAGATGACAGATGCAAGCTTTCAGGGCCGTTTATAATAATAACCTTCATTTTCCCATTGCCTGTTTTCCATGCCATCTCTATTGAATCAGAAAGCCGGGGTTCATCTTTGATAAGGAGCCTGTCAAGGACAATCTCAATGCGGTCAGCGTTCAGCGTATAGCGTGTAGCGTCCAAATCAACAACTTCATCGTTCAACCATGCCCTGTGAAATCCTCTTTGCTTAAGGGCCTCCACTGGTTCTTCAGAGGCGAAAATAATTATTGCCTTTTTCCCGTTATACTTTTCGATAAGTTCTTCTTTTACCTGTGAGGGGTCCCATTTTCTTATCTCATTGCCGCATTGAGGGCAGAACGGAGCGGATATCTTTGAATAAAGGACCCTGAGAAGGTCATATATCTCTGTGAGCGTGCCAACTGTTGAGCGGGAACCTTTTACCGGATTTTTCTGTTCAAGGGCTATTGCAGGCCTTATGTTATATATTGCGTCAACATCAGGCCTGTCAAGTTTTTCAAGGAAGAGCCTTGCATAGGTTGAAAGGGACTCGATAAACCTCCACTTCCCTTCTGCAAAGATTGTGTCGAAGGCAAGTGATGACTTTCCTGAGCCTGAAACACCAGTTACGGCAATTACCTTGTCATGAGGAAGCCGGAGAGTTATATTTTTGAGGTTATTCTGCCTTGCCCCTTCAATTATAAGCTCTCTCTCAGACATCCTGATATTTTAACATAAGGGAGCAACAGGACAGACAAGCAGGAAAACATCCTCTGAAGGATAAATGAAGCGGTTCCGGAGATAAAGGGGGAAATGGTTTTCCCCCTTTAGAGGTTTACTTTTGTTACTTTATCGCCCCGCCGGAAAAAATAACTCTGTCAAATGTGCGGTTGAGGGTTTTGCTCTTGAAGTTTACCATCTCTGTGCCGGGCTGAAAAGACATGTTCTGCCCCTTTTTTACCTTCATCTGCGGTACAGCCACCCATGTTTTCTTCCCTTTCTTTTCAAGGCAGACATATGTGTATCCGCCGCTATCCATTGTTTCAACAACCTTTCCTGATATAGCAGAATCATCTTTGGGAGCAGCATAGCTGACCTGTCCGAGCGCCATTAACATAAAGACCGAAATAACCAATAATACCATCAAAAACCGTTTCATCAATATCTCCTTTTGGTCAGTTTATTTCTGATTAACGCAGTTAACCTGAATAATCATATGATATATTATTTAGCCGATTA
>JACRGY010000058.1 GCA_016212165.1 Nitrospirota bacterium | reverse complement strand
TTTTTAGTGATAAGAATAGAAGATTACATGGCTGAAAGGTGGGTATATGCGGCAGGCATTGGGTTTATGTTGGCTTTAACCGAAATATTGTTTTTATCTATTAGAAATAAAAAAGCAATAATAGCGGCTGCTGTATGTCTTGCTTCTTTCTTTGGAATTTTTACTTATCTTCGCAACGATATCTATAAAGACCCCATTGCGCTATGGACGGATGCTGCTAAAAAATCTCCGCAAAAATTAAGGCCCTATACAAACCTCTGCGCATACTATGGATACAGAAAGGAAGTGGATATGGCTATAGCAATGTGTAAGATTGCAATAAATAAAGGCAGCAACAAAATTGAAACCTATATAAATCTGGCAGGAGCCTATTACTTGAAAAATGATATTAACAATGCCGAAGCAATATTGTTATCAATAGCTGATAAAATAAAAGCAGCAGGCGCTGACGATAAGGCGATAGAGGTCTTCAATTACAATCTCGGCAGTGTTTATAAAGGGAAAAGAGAGTATAGAAGGGCGATAGAAGAATATGAGAAGGTTTTAAAAACAAGCCCCGGCTCGCCTGCTGCTCTTGGTTTGATTGGTGAATGTTATCAACAGCTTGGCATAGATGACAAGGCTAAAGAATATTATTCTCTTGCAACAAAAGGGATACCTCAAAACGCAGAGGATTATCTGATGCTTGCGAAGAGTTTTCTCAGGTTAGGTGAAAATAAAAGGGGGCTTGAAAGCCTTAATAATGCAGTAATAACAGATCCTCTTAATGTCAATGTGCGCAATGAAATTGCAACAATATTCCTTGAAGGCGGAAATCCCGAGGCAGCTTACAAACATTTTTCTGTTATGACAAAACTTTCCCCCAATCTTTTTTCCGCCTATACCGGTATGGGCAAGTCCATGCTTGCAAGAGGCAACCTCAGGGAGGCAAGGAAACACTTTAACAAGGCGCTGAGCCTGCTGCCGCCGGGTTCTTCTGAGAGAAAAGAATTGCTGGAGCTTTTGGAGAAAACTAAAGGCTGAAAAAATTTCCGGCCTTGCCCTGCCCTTAATTTAGAACAATTATTCAGCGGAACCCAGACCTAAAGTTACAGATTGATATTTTTTGCTTGACAAGGAATGAGGTTTTAAAGTATAAACATTACGTTTATGCCTGGAACCTATTTGCCATCAGATTATTTGCCGATTCTTATGTTCTTGATGGTCGCAACGGCCTTCGGGATTGGTGCCCTCGTTGTCGGAATACTCTTCAGATTAAGCAGGCCGTATCCTGAAAAACTCATGCCTTATGAATCAGGCAACCCGCCGGTAGGGGAACCGCGCATGAGGTTCTCTGTAAAATTTTATATCATTGCAATGCTGTTTGTTGTGTTTGACGTTGAAGCAGTCTTTCTCTATCCGTGGGCCGTTGTATTTGACAGTATAGGGCTTTATGCATTTATTGAAATGATTATTTTTATAATAATACTTCTTGTCGGATATGTTTATGCATGGAAAAAGGAGGCATTTGTATGGGACTGATAACCACGACTTTTTCCCCGTCGCTTGTTGAGGTTGAGGAAGGCACAAAGATACTTGCGCCGAATATTATCATTACCTCAATGGACAAGCTGATTAACTGGGGCAGAAGTTCATCTTTGTGGCCTGTCACATTCGGGCTTGCCTGATGCGCCATTGAAATGATGACGACGGGATCGTCACACTATGACCTGGACAGGATGGGAATTATTTTCAGGGGCTCGCCGAGGCAGGCAGATTTTATGATTGTTGCAGGGACAGTAACAAAAAAGATGTCCCAGATAGTAAGAAGGATCTATGACCAGATGCCTGAGCCGAGGTATGTCATATCCATGGGAAGCTGCGCATGCAGCGGCGGGATATTCAACACATACAGCACAGTGCAGGGGTGCGACAGTTTTGTCCCTGTGGATGTTTATATTCCGGGCTGCCCTCCGCGGCCTGAGGCCCTGCTCGATGGAATTATCAAGCTTCAGGAAAAGATAAAGGGAGAGCATTTCAGGTGGAGCAGGTGGAGGTAACTAAAAAGTTTCAAAGGGTAAAAAGGTTAAGAGTTTAAAGGTTAAAAGAGATATGGAACCATTAGCAATTGCTGATAAGATTAAAGAAAAATTTCCTGATGAAGTCCTTGGCATAAAGGAATTCAGGGGACAGGTTGCTGTTACCATGAAAAAGGGCAGGATGCTCGAGATATCCAGATACCTGCACGATGAGCCTGAACTTTATTTTGATTATCTTATTGACGTTTGCGGTGTTGATTACCTCGGGAAAAAAGACAACAGGTTTGAAGTCGTATATCATCTTTATTCAATAAAACACCGGCATGCCATAAGAATAAAAGCAGAAGTCCCTGAGAACGACAGCAGCATTGATTCAGTCATGCCTGTATGGGTGGGCGCAAACTGGCATGAAAGGGAGTGCTATGACATGTATGGGGTTGTGTTTAAGGGGCACCCCGACTTCAGGAGAATACTTATGCCGGAGGACTGGGAAGGGCATCCGTTAAGGAAAGACTATCCTGTTAAAGGGCCTGCAAAGGAATGGCCGGGATTTCTTGATGTCCTTGACAGGGCAAAAAGGTTTAGGGAATTTGAGTGGCATGAATAATTTAAGCTGACAGCTATTAGCTAATAGAAATATGGAAGATATAGAAAAGGCATTTGAGACAAGAGAGTTAACTGTAAGCATGGGGCCGCAGCACCCTGCAACTCACGGTGTTCTGAGGCTTGTGCTGAACCTCGACGGTGAGACAGTTGTCAAATGCACGCCTTATGTAGGATATCTTCACAGAGGGATTGAGAAACTCGGAGAGAACAGGACATATTTTGCTGCCCTTCCTTTAAGTGACCGGCTTGATTACATATCCTCAATGAATAACAATGTCGGATATGTTAATGCCGTTGAAAAATTATTCGGCATTGAAGCGCCTGAGAGGGCCAAGTTTATCAGGACTATGGTAGCTGAGATGGGAAGGATATCAAGCCACATTATATGGCTTGGCACCCATGTCCTTGACATTGGAGCAACAACGCCATTCCTCTACGCATTCAGGGAAAGAGAAGTAATAATGGATCTCTTCGAGATGCTGTGCGGCGCAAGGCTCACAGTAAGTTATCCGAGAGTGGGCGGAGTCCGCAACGATATTTCACAGGAATTTCTTGACAGGCTTTATGAATTTGTCCTTGATTTCCCTTCAAAGATGGATGACTATGAAACCCTTGTCACTGAAAACAGGATATGGAAGGACAGGACAGTCGGCATAGGAGTTATCTCTGCGGAAGAAGCCGTAAACTGGGGCCTTACAGGAGCAGTGCTTCGTGGTTCAGGAGTGGACTATGATGTGAGGAAATACGCTCCGTACGATGCGTATGATAAGGTGGACTTTGATATTCCCATCGGCAGGAAGGGAGACTGTTACGACAGGTATCTGGTGAAGATGGGGGAGATGAGGCAGGCAAACAGGATACTAAAACAATGCATAGAAAAACTTCCTGCAGGCCCGGTGATGGCAGATGCGCCTAAATTTACGCTCCCGCCCAAAGACATGGTTTTAAAGGACATGGAGCATCTTATCCATCAGTTTATATTGATAACTAAAGGCCCGACCGTTCCGGAGGGCGAACTCTATATGGGGACAGAGGTCCCGAAAGGCGAACTGGGATTTTATTTTGTGAGCGACGGGACAGGCAGGCCTTACAGGATGAGAGTCAGAGCCCCTTCTTTTATCCATGCCTCGGTGCTTCCGAGGTTGTGTGAGGGGGGCCTTATTGCAGACGTTATTGCAAATATAGGGACGATAGATATTGTCCTTGGAGAATGCGACAGATAATGTTTAATGAAGCAGCCGTAAAAGAACTGAATGAGATAAGGCAGAAATACCCTAATGCAAGGGCTGCGCTTTTGCCTGCCCTTTATGTTGCCCAGAGGGAATTCGGGCATTTAAGCCCTGAGGCTTATGAGGCTGTTTCGGAGATTCTCGGAGTTCCAAAGGCAATTGCAAGGGGTGTTGCCACATTCTATGTAATGTATAAACATAAGCCGATGGGAAGGAATATTGTCCAGCTTTGCACAAATGTTTCGTGCATGATACTTGGCGCAGAGAAGCTTGTTGATTTTCTGAAAAATAAACACGGCCTTGAACCCGGGGGGACGACCCCTGACGGAAGATTTTCAATGGTTATAATGGAATGCATAGGAGCGTGCGGGACTGCTCCTGCAATGCTTGTGAACGATGATTTTTATGAAAATTTAACAGAGAAATATATAGAAGAGATACTGGGGAAATATAAGTGAAGAAAAATAAAGGGCATAGCATTTTCGCTCATTCTCGGGCTGCCGCCCTCCGAGGAATCCGCCCCTGGCGGATAAAACCGCTCAAATACTATGACCTTTATTTTGTAAGCGGTGAAAAATAGGACATGGGAAAAGTACTATTAAAAAACATAGAAAACCCTGACTCGGCTGATATTAATGAGTATAAGAAAGCCGGGGGATACAGCAATCTTCCAAGGGCACTTGAAAAACAGCCTAAGGAGATTATCGAGGAAGTGAAAAAAGCAGGGCTGAGGGGGCGCGGAGGCGCAGGCTTTCCTGTTGCGATGAAATGGACCTTTGCATCTGCAGACCCCAAGTTCCCGAAATATCTTCTCTGTAACGCTGATGAAGGGGAGCCTGGGACCTTTAAGGACCGGCCGATACTTGAAAAAAATCCCCATCTTCTTATCGAGGGCATGGCAATATCAGGTTATGCGCTTGGAGCAGAATACGGATACATATACCTCAGGGGTGAATATCCCGAGGCCAAAAATACTCTTAACAGGGCAATCAAACAGGCAAATGATAATGGTTTTCTGGGAGACAATATTTTAGGCAAAGGGATTAAATTCCATCTTGCTGTACATCAGGGAGCCGGCGCATATATATGCGGAGAGGAAACTGCCTTAATAGAATCACTTGAAGGGGACAAGGGACAGCCGAGGATTAAGCCTCCGTTCCCGGTCAATGTCGGAGTATTTGCAAAACCTACAGTAGTAAATAATGTCGAAACACTTTCCAACCTTCCTTATATTATCGAAATAGGAGGGGATGCCTATTCAAAGATAGGAACCCCTGACTGCCCGGGGCCAAAACTTTATTGCGTCAGCGGGCATGTTGAAAAAACCGGGGTATATGAGTTGCCTATGGGTACAATTCTCCGGGATATTATCTACACTCACTGCGGCGGGATAAAAGGCGGCAGGAAACTTAAGGCAGTTATTCCTGGCGGAGCTACAACGCCGATTCTTCCTCCTGACAAGATAGACTGCCCCATGGACTTTGTTAATATGCCCAAGCACGGCAGTATGCTCGGCTCAGGCGCTGTGATAGTCATGGATGAGAGTGTGTGCCTTGTGAAGGTATGTTACAGGATACTAAAGTTTCTTGAACATGAATCATGCGGCAAGTGCACTCCATGCCGTGAAGGGACCGGATGGTTAAGGAGCATTCTTGGAAGGGTAGAGAGCGGCGAAGGGGTAGAAGGAGACATAGATTTGATGCTCTCTGTTTCCGGCAATATGATGGGCAAGACATTCTGCCCGCTGGGAGACGGGGCAGCATCTGTTGTGCAGAATTTTATAAAACATTTCAGGCCTGAATTTGAGGAACACATAAAAAATGCTAAATGCAGATTTAAATAGAAAGCCAGGTTATCATGTTCTCGCTCATTCTCGCTGCGCTCCGAGGTATTTTGCCTCTTTTTTATTTAGAAATAAATTTATGACTATTGGCAAAATAAAACCGCTCGAATACAATAACCTGTCTTTAAGAATTATGGGCATATGATAAAAGTAACCATAAACGGGAAAGAGATTGAATTAGAAAAGCCTGTCACGGTGCTTGAGGCCGCAAGGTCTGCGGGCATAAAGATTCCTACGCTCTGTTACCATGAGCAGCTGGAAAAATATGGCGGATGCAGGTTGTGCCTGGTTGAGGTTGAAAAAATACCGAGGCTCCAGACAGCATGCACCTTGATGGTCACCGACGGCATGGTAGTGAGAACAGAGACTCCCCAGATAGCTGATGTCAGGAGGGGGATACTGGAATTCCTGCTTATAAACCATCCGCTGGATTGCCCTTACTGCGATAAGGCAGGCGAGTGTGAACTGCAGGACCTTGTGGAAAAGTACGGCCCTGCAAAGGGAAGATATAAAGAGAAAAAGAGAAAGGCGCCCGAGAGCCTTGAAGACCCGGTTATTGTCAGGAATATGGAAAGGTGCATTATGTGCACACGGTGCGTGAGGATGTGCGAGGGTGTCCAGGGTGCGGCAGCCATTGCAGTTATAGACAGGGGAGGGCACTCTCATGTAGAGCCTTTCTCAGGCGGGAAGTACGACTGCGAATACTGCGGCAACTGTGTTTCTGTATGTCCGGTCGGAGCCATTATGTCAAGGCTTCACAGGCACAGCTACAGGCCCTGGCAGGTAAAAGAAAAGACAGAGACGATATGTCCGTATTGCGGCGTCGGATGCACGGTAGTTGCCCAGGTGCGGGACGACAGCATTAAAAGGGTCATCCCAAAGATAGGTTCAGCTGTCAACAACGGAATGCTCTGTTCAAGGGGAAGATTCGGATATGAATTTGTCGGGAGCAGCGAAAGGCTTACATCCCCGATGATAAAAAAGAACGGGGTCCTTGAACAGGCCACATGGGAAGAGGCGATCAGCCTTACGGCAAAGAGGCTTGGAGAAATAAAAAATAAATACGGCGGTTCTTCCATAGCAGGGATAGCCTCGCCGAGATGCACTAATGAAGATAACTATGTTTTCCAGAAATTTATGAGGGTCGCACTCGGCACCAATAATATTGACAGCACTGCAAGGACAGGTTATGCAGGAACTCAGAAATTTATTGAGAACATCTTCGGGCAGGGCGCAACTGCAAATATAATATCAGGCCTTTCAAACTCTGATTCTGTGCTTGTAATCGGCGGAGACCCGACAGCAATAAATCCGATACTGGGCCTGCAGATAAGGGCCTGCTCAAGAAAGGGCGGGAACATACTTGCAATCGGGCATGTTAAAGGCCTTGAAAAATTTAACCCCATAACAGTCAGCCCGCGGTTCTATACAGAGGCTGTACTGCTTGAGGGCATTGTTTCTGCGCTGAAAAATAAAAAAGGGCTCTCAGGCTCAATCCCAGCGCTTGAGGCAAAGATAAAGGATATAAACACATCCGCAAAAGAAGTTGAGAACGGATGCGGGATTGCTGAAAAAGATTTCATCCGCTTTACTGATACGCTTTCAGAATCTTTAACGCCTGGCATAGTGCTTGGCAAAGAGATAGCGCAGAGCAGCGGCGGCAGTTATAAGCTCATGCTGATTTCAGCAATAAATTATCTCATGAATGCTAGAATCTATCTGCTTTCCGAACGTGCAAATGAGCAGGGGTTGCTTGATATGGGCTGCGCGCCCGACCTTTTGCCGGGTTACAGGCCTCTCTCCTTTGCAGAGTTCAGGAAAAGATATGAAAGCGCATGGAAGTCCTCAATCTCTGAAAAGCCGGGACTTTCGATATTTGAGATGGTAGATTCTGCAAAGAGCAATGCCTTAAAGGCAATATATATAATGGGGGAAAACCCTGTTTTTAATCTTCCGGATTCAAAGGCTGTTAAGACAGCCCTTAAAAATGTTGATTTCATTGTTGTGCAGGATATCTTTCTTACTGAGACAGGAAAACTTGCGGATGTTGTTTTTCCGTCATTGAGCTGGGCAGAGAAAGAAGGAACCTTCACCAATATGGAAAGAAGGATTCAGCGCCTGAGAAAGGCCGTGAACAGGGAGGGGATGGAAGACTGGAGGATTGTCTCAGAGGTGGCGAAGAATATGGGAGTTAACCTTAACTACTCAGGTGCAGAAGCAATTTTCCAGGAGATAAGCAGGATTTCTCCATTGCACAGAGACCTGACCTATGAAGAGATAGGAAAAGGGGGCGCAATATATCCGTATAAGGGCGAGCCCTTAAGGGGCGTTATGGAAGATATTCAGATGCACAAGGGCAGTAGCGTAAATCCGGACGGGAAGTTATATCTGAGGCTTGAGAGGCCTTTATTCCATTCAGGGACGCTGTCAACTAAGGCCCCTGCCTTGGTAAAGATATACCCTGAGGCAGTTGCCGGGATCAGCCCTGCTATTGGTGAAGCTCTTTCCCTTAGGGCAGGCGATATGGTAAAGGTGTCTACAAGGGCCGGGTCTCTTGAACTTCCAGTGAATATTGATAATAAACTTGATAATTTATCTGTGATGCTCACTAATAATTTTGAGGATAAAGGGGCTTTCAGCCTGATGGAATATACAGTTGACCCTGTGACAAAGGCCCCTGTAATAGACGCTAATGAAGTGAAGCTGGAAAAGGTGCGGGCATGAACGAAATCCTCGGGACTATTATTGCGCCGGATACTGTGGATATGCTGATAAAGTACGGGATAAATATTTTAATAATCTTTTTAAAGATTGCCGCTGTAATAGCCGTAGCATTGCTTCATGTTGCATATGCAACTTATTGGGAGCGCAAAGTAATAGGGCATATGCAGGTAAGGCTCGGCCCGATAGAAGTCGGCCCTCACGGACTGCTTCAGCCTATTGCAGACGGCGTAAAATTATTTTTCAAGGAAGATATAATTCCGGCAAGCGCTGACAAGCCTTTATTCTATCTTGCCCCTGTCATTTTTTTTGTTTCAGCCCTGACTTCATTGGCGGTGCTGCCGTTTTTTGAAGGGTTTGTTATTTCCAATATAAATATCGTGCTCCTTTTCCTCTTTGCGATGTCTTCCCTTGGAGCTTACGGAATCATCGTGTCAGGATGGTCTTCAAACTCCAAGTATGCATTTCTCGGCGGGCTCAGGTCAGCCTCACAGGTTATAAGCTATGAGATTGCGATGGGGCTGAGCCTTGTCGGTGTTATGATTATGGCAGGTTCTCTTAACCTTTCCGATATTGTAAGGGCCCAGCATCAGTATCCAACCGGCATGTATGCAATTCCGCAATTCCTGGGCTTTTTTGTTTTTGTTGTTGCTGCATTTGCAGAGACGAACAGGCTCCCCTTTGACCTTCCTGAGGCCGAGAGCGAGCTTGTGGCAGGCTACTTCACAGAATACAGCAGTTTCAGGTTTGCAATGTTTTTCCTCGGTGAATACACTGGCATGCTGATAATGTCCTCAATCTCGGCAATATGCTTTTTGGGCGGATGGACAATCCCTAAGTTTATTACAGATGCCATTCCGTTCCTGCTGAATGTGCCGGGGATTGTATGGTTTCTTATAAAAGTTTATGCATTTATGTTTTTCTTTTACTGGGTCAGGGCAACCCTGCCGAGATACAGGTATGACCAGCTTATGGCTATAGGGTGGAAGATACTTATACCATTGGCGCTGTTGAATATAGTAATAACAGGCGTAGTGAAAATACTGGTTAAGGGATGATATGACAGCAGGAAAACTTATAAGGACAATATTTTTTATTGAGATATTACAGGGCATGGCATTGACCCTCAGGACAATGTTCACGCCTGCGGTTACGAGACGCTATCCAAAGGTCAAGAGGCCTGTCCAGCCAGGATTCAGAGGGCTGCATGCACTTGCGAAGAATGAAGAAGGCAAGATGAAATGTGTCGGATGCGGCCTTTGCGGCGCCTACTGCCCGTCGCAGTGCATACATATTTATACAACAGAGGGTGAGGACCACAACAAGGTTGTAGAGAGGTATGAGATAGAGGTACTCAGGTGTGTTTACTGCGGCTTCTGTGTTGAGGCATGTCCTTTTGGTGCAATTTCATTGAGTGAGCATTACGAATATGCAGGCTACTCGAGAAAAGAATTTTATATGACGAAGGAAATGCTTCTGTCCAACTGGGACAAATATTTCACAGGCAAAAAAGGCGAGAGGTACTACAAGGATTTCTGGAGGCCGAAATCAGAGGATTTCCATGGATATGAAGGGCAGGCAATGTTTAAGGGGATAAAGAATGAAAAGTGAAAAATGCCACCCTGAATTTATTTCAGGGTCTTATGAGATGCTGAATCAAGTTCAGCATGACAGAGGAGAAGGAGCATTGTGTTAGCTAAACTGTTTTTTGGTTATTATGCAGCAGTGATAATTCTTCTTTCCCTGCTTGTTGTCACAAGGAAGAACCCTGTGCGCAGCGTTATGTGGATGCTTCTTCTTTTCTTTCACATAGCAAGCCTTTATCTGTTTTTAAATGCGGAGTTCATTGCAGCCATACAGGTGATTGTTTATGCAGGCGCAATACTCGTGCTTTTCCTGTTTGTGGTCCTGCTGCTTAATCTGAGGGAGGAACTTAAAGTTAAGAGGTTTATAGGTTCATGGCCTGCAGGGCTTTTTGTCTCTGCGGCTATCCTTGCAATCGTCATTAATGTAATAAGGTCTTTTGTGCTTGCGCCGCCCGGCAAATATTCCATCGAATATATAAAGGAAGCGACCCATACAAAGGCCCTTGGAACGATATTGTATACAGAATATTTGTTCCCGTTTGAAATAGCGTCGCTGGTCCTGCTTATTGCTATCATAGGCGCAATCGTGCTTGCAAAGAGAAAAACGAGGAGTCACTAATGGTGCCTTTAAACTGGTATTTGATGCTCAGTGCAGCGGTCTTCATGATAGGAGTGTTCGGGTTCCTTACAAGGAAGAACATCATAATAATGTTCATGTCTGTAGAGCTTATGCTCAACGGGGTCAATATCAGCCTTATTGCCTTCAGCCACTACCTGCAGGACATGAGGGGGCAGATACTTGTGTTTTTCATTATCACTGTTGCAGCGGCCGAGGCTGCCATAGGGCTTGCAATTATCATAGCCCTTTTCAGGAACAAGTCCACTGCGCATGTGGATGAGATGAACGAGATGAAGGGATGATTAGAACTAAAGCAGAGAGCAGAGAGCAGAGAGAGGAAAAATATGAATAATTATCTTTTAATACCATTTCTGCCGCTGGCTGCATTTTTGATTAACATTCTGCTGGGCAGGAATTTCTTAAAAGAAAAAGCGCACTGGGTGTCAATCCTCGCTGTCGCAGGGTCATGGGTTGTCGCAGTGATGACCCTCGTTGATACCATGGCAGGCAAGACAATAAATCAGGACCTTTACTCATGGATAGTCTCGGGAAATTTTAAGGTCTCCGTAGGGTTCCTTATTGACCAGCTCACAGTAGTTATGCTGATTGTTGTCACTACGTGCAGCACGCTTATACATATCTATTCGGTCGGTTACATGCATGGAGATAAGGGATATTACAGGTTCTTTGCATACCTCAGCCTCTTTACATTCTGCATGCTCATGCTTGTCATGGCGAACAACTTCCTCCAGCTTTATTTCGGATGGGAGGGCGTGGGCCTTTGTTCTTATTTCCTCATAGGGTATTACTTTGACAAAAAATCAGCATCTGATGCAGGCAAAAAGGCTTTTATTGTAAACAGGTTTGGAGACTTTGGTTTTGGCCTTGGAATAATAATGATATTCCTTACATTCGGGACTATTTACTACGAGCCTGTTTTTGCTCAGGCCGGAGGATTTGCAAGTAACACAGTTAATTTTCTTGGATATGATGTCCACCTTATGACATTGATTGCGCTGCTTCTTTTCTGCGGCTCTATAGGTAAATCTGCGCAGATGCCTCTGCATGTCTGGCTTCCTGATGCGATGGAGGGCCCGACGCCTGTGAGTGCGCTCATACACGCGGCAACAATGGTCACGGCAGGTGTATTTCTTGTTGCAAGGTGCAGTCCGATATTCAGCCTCTCTGAAACTGCATTAATGGTTGTTGCCTTGACAGGAGCTATAACATCGCTTTTTGCCGCAACAATCGGCCTTGTGCAAAATGACATAAAAAGGATTATTGCCTATTCAACCATAAGCCAGCTTGGATATATGTTCCTTGCATGCGGGGTCGGAGCATATTCAGCGGGCGTGTTCCATCTTTATACGCATGCATTTTTCAAGGCGCTCTTATTCCTCTGCGCAGGAAGCGTAATGCACGCCATGTCAGGTGAACTTAATCTTCAAAAAATGGGCGGCTTGAAAAAATATATGCCTGTCACGTACCTAACAATGCTCCTTGCTTCCCTGAGCATAGCAGGCGTTCCCGGGTTTGCAGGGTTCTTCAGCAAGGACGAGATACTCTGGCTTGCATATTCAGGACCGAGCCCTGTCGGAAAGCTTGTATGGGCCATTGGCACGGTAGTGGCATTTCTTACTGCATTCTATTCCTTCAGGCTCATATTCCTTACGTTCCACGGCAAATTCCGCGGCACGCATGAGCAGGAGCATCATCTCCATGAATCACCAAAGGTTATGATAATACCCTTGATTCTTCTTTGTGTTGGCGCGATTGCATCAGGCTGGGTCGGGATACCGCACCTGCTTGGCGGAGGAGCGCATTTTACAGAGTTTATGAAATTGGTGCCCGGCATGGGTCATCCGGAGGGACATGGAACACATGCAGAGGAATGGATGGTTATGGCTGTTTCAGTTATTGCGGGATTTTCAGGGATAGGGCTCGCAGCATTATTTTATGTAGTAAGGACTGATATACCTGTCAAGCTTGCGGCAGGCCTGAGCGGTGTACATAAGCTTCTTTTCAATAAATACTATGTGGATGAGTTTTACAGTTTTTTAATCGTAAGGCCGGCAATATGGACAGCAAAGAATATACTTATAGGGATTACTGACGCAAAGATTATAGAGGCGATAGTAAATGGAGTGCCAAAGGCAATCGGCGGGTTCAGCCAGGTAATTAGAAAAGTACAGACAGGGTTTTTACAGCATTATGCAACAATAATGGCTACGGGCATACTGATTATTATAGCCCTGATGCTGCTGAGGTAGGAGAATAATGGAACAGGTGATAATGAATAAATTAGGGTTTCCGATACTCAGCACTCTCATTTTTCTGCCAATAGCAGGGGCAGCGCTGCTTCTGCTCATACCGAGGGCAAAGGAATCGCTCGCAAAGTGGGTAGGCCTTTTGGTAAGCATTGCAGCCTTTATACTGTCAATCCCCTTGTTCACAAATTTTGATAAATCTACGCATCTCATGCAGTTTGCGGAGAGGCATGAATGGATTCCGTCATGGAATATTACTTATTATCTCGGGCTTGACGGCATAAGCGTGCTTTTTGTGCTGCTTTCCACATTGATAACAATACTCTGCGTTCTCATATCCTGGAATGCGATAAAGACAAAGGTAAAAGAGTTTTATATATCCATACTGATAATGGAAGGCGCGATGATAGGGGTGTTCTGCTCCCTGGACTTTATGCTCTTCTATCTCTTCTGGGAGGCTATGCTGATACCCATGTATCTGCTTATCGGGGTCTGGGGCGGGCCTAACAGGATTTATGCAGCAGTGAAGTTCTTTCTTTATACACTGGTAGGAAGCGTACTCATGCTGGTTGGAATAATCGTGCTCTATTTTTATGCAGGAAGGACCTTCGATATACTCGAGCTCATGACAAAGACATATCCGTATCAAATGCAGTTCTGGCTCTTCTGGGCCTTTTTTGCGGCATTTGCAGTTAAGGTTCCGATGTTTCCGGTCCATACATGGCTTCCTGACGCCCACACAGAGGCCCCTACAGCAGGCAGTGTTATACTTGCTGCAGTGCTCATCAAGATGGGCGCTTACGGCTTTCTGAGGTTCTCCCTGCCCATATTGCCTGAGGCTTCAAAGGCCATGACGCCTGTTATGCTCACTCTGTCAGTGATAGCTATCATATACGGCGCTGTAATCTGCCTTGCGCAGACAGATTTAAAAAGGCTTATCGCATACAGCTCTGTCAGCCACATGGGGTTTGTGACACTGGGAATCTTTGCGCTTAATTTACAGGGGATGGAAGGCGGGATACTCCAGATGATAAACCACGGCGTTGTTACAGGCGCGCTGTTTTTGAGTGTGGGAGCTATTTATGACAGGACCCATACAAGACAGATTGCTGATTACGGCGGCGTTGCATCCGTGATGCCGGTTTATGCAACGGCCTTTATGATATTTACGCTGGCGTCAATAGGCCTTCCTGCAACAAACGGGTTTATCGGCGAGTTCCTGATAATCCTTGGCGGATTTACAGCAAACCAGTGGGCCGGTGTGCTTGCAGCAACCGGAATTATAATAGGCGCCGGCTACATGCTCTGGCTGTATCAGAGAGTATTTTTCATGGAGGTAAATCAAAAGGTTGCAGGGCTTAATGATATTGACGCAAGGGAGATAATAACGCTGCTTCCTATGGTCCTGCTGATATTCTGGATAGGCATTTATCCCAATACATTCCTTGGATTCATGCATGAGTCAGTCAACCACCTGCTTGAGCGCGTTAATTCAGGCAGTGTGCATGAACTGAATATAGCAAAAAATATTATGGAGATACTTAAATGATGAACCTTGTAATGCCTGACCTCGGACCTGTATTGCCGGAGATAGTGATGACTGTTTTAGCTCTTGCTATACTTCTGGCAGACCTTGTTATAAAGAGGAAAGAGACTATTGCATTCCTGAGCATAGCAAGCATTGCCGCAGTTACGTATCTTCTTGCGGGTTCTATAGGCAGCACTTTTAACGGGATGTTTATCTCCGACGGCTACAGCATGTTTTTTAAATTAATTTTTATGCTGAATGTCATCCTTACTGTTTTGATATCGGTAAAATACATCGTCGTAGAAAAAGTGAATTTCGGGGAATACTATGCCCTTATACTTTTCTCGACCCTTGGCATGATGATTATGGCATCAGCAGGAGACCTGATAGTCCTTTACCTTGGCCTTGAGCTTATGGCCTTAAGCACTTATATACTTGCGGGCTTTATAAGATACGATATCAGGTCAAACGAGGCTGCAATGAAGTATTTCCTTCTCGGCGCATTTACCTCGGCATTCCTGCTCTATGGAACTTCCATGATATACGGCCTCACAGGCACAACAGACCTGAAGGCAATATCTGCATATATAGTGGCTAACGGGCTTTCAGGCAATCCGGTGCTGATGCTATCAATGATACTTTTTGCAGTGGCCTTTTCATTCAAGATAGCAGCTGTGCCTTTCCACATGTGGGCGCCTGATGCGTATGAGGGCGCGCCTACGTCTATCACCGCATTCATGTCAGTCGGGCCCAAGGCAGCAGGCTTTGCAGTTCTAGGCAGGGTTTTCCTTGTAGCGTTCGGCTCGGTCAAGCTGGAATGGTCAGCAGTCCTTGTCCCTATTGCAGTACTCACAATGGGTGTCGGAAACATAGTTGCGCTTTCACAGACCAATATCAAGAGGATGCTTGCGTATTCCTCGATAGCCCACGCAGGCTATATATTGCTGGGCATAATAGCAGGCACAAGTGACGGCATGGCAAGCGTCCTTACTTACATGCTTATTTATGCCTTTATGAACATAGGCGCGTTTGCAGTTGTTATAATGCTGCGGTCTGAAGGTTTCAAAGGCGACAATATAACAGATTACGAAGGGCTTTCAAAGACCCATCCGCTGGCTGCTGCCTTAATGCTTGTGTTCATGTTCTCTCTTACCGGCATTCCTCCGACAGCAGGCTTCATGGGCAAGTTCTATATATTTATGAGCGCAATAAATGCAGGCTATACCTGGGTTGTTATTATAGCCGTGATGTTCAGCGCCATATCAGCATACTTTTACCTGAGGGTAGTAATGTACATGTATATGAAAGAACCGAAAGAGACAGTACAGCTTTCAACCTCGCCTGCCATAGGGCTTGCGCTTGCCATAACAGTGATTGCAGTTCTGGTTATCGGGATTAGCCCGTCAACGGTTGTAAATCTTGCCCGTGCAGCAGTAGCGGGATTTTAGAAATTCCCTATTGACCCTTTTTTTAAAATCAGCTATCCTAATCTATAGAGAAAAGCCATTGACAATATAATAAATGTCTGGTAGGATTTTGTAAGTTATATTCGGTGTCATTAGCATCATGAAGGTGCTAAAAATATAAAGGAGGTAGAGATGGCAACAAAGAAGAAAGCAAAGAAGGCAGTAAAGAAAGTCGCAAAGAAGAAGGTGGCAAAGAAGAAAGTCGCAAAGGCTAAGACAAAGAGGAAACCGAATCCTGCATTCATGAAGCCCATGAAGATAAGCAGTGCGCTTGCAACTGTTGTCGGCGACAAGCCGCTCCCAAGGACAGAAGTAACAAAGAGACTCTGGCAGTATATCAAGAAGAACAAGCTCCAGGACAAGGTTAACAGAAGAAACATTAATGCTGATGCAAACCTCAGGGTAGTATTCGGAGGAAAGGGCACAGTATCAATGTTTGAGATGACCAAGCTGGTCAACAAACACCTGAGCTAAAATACAAAGTTTCAGTAGAGTATTTTGACTGCGTAGAAGGCAGGTAGGCTTTTGCTTACCTGCCTTTTTTGTTGTGCCCGCAGGACTGACGCAGATTTTCGGAAGAAAAATTAAATAAAATCTCCTTGACAATAACGTCAAGTCAAATTTAAACTTGAGGCATGGTTTAGGAGTTACTAATAGTAAAGTCTCATGGAGGTAGTCGGTGGCAATGCAGCGAGTCATAGGTTTTGCAAATGTTGAAGATAGTGGGAGGTAATAAAAATGTTATTTACTGTTGAGACCGAACAGGAAACAGATGGACGCTGGATAGCCGAGATTATAGAGGTCCCCGGCGTATTAAAGTACGGTAATACCAGGATAGATGCGGTTGCACAGGCAGAAGCGCTTGCTCTTCGAGTAATGGCCGAGCGGATTGAGCATGGCGAGCAACCGGTCGAGCCTATTGAAATCCGTTTTAAAGCGGCATGACCCAGTGGCCGAGCACAAAAGCAAAGCGCGTGTTGTCTGCCTTGCTTCGTGCCGGATGGCAGGTTAAAAGAGAGTCAGGTTCACATAAGACACTGTTCAGGCAAGGGTATGCGGATTATGTATTTGCTTTTCATGACAATGAGGAGATTGGTCCACGAATGCTTGCAAGAATAGCCAAGCGAACAGGGTTAAGACCCGAAGATATTTGAATGTTTACGCCTATGGAGGATAAAGAGAGTTTTCAGTGGCAATAACGTTATGCCAAATTTAAACTTGAGATGCGGTTTAGGAGTTATTAAGAGTAAAGTCTCATTGGGGGTGTAATGGGATAAGTAATCTTGGACATTGTTTTAAGCCAATATTTGCAAGGAAAAAGAAATTATTGAGTTTTATTTCTTTTTTTCAGTCAACAAAAGCAACTGCAATATTGATATTGTCCCTCGTTGTTTTCCTTTATCCCGTGTCAGCTTTTGGAGTTTTATTACCTGCTCCGAGTCTGAGTACTCCATCCAGTGGTGCTATAAGCCAGTCTACGACTCCGACTTTTTCTTGGTCTGCGGTCTCTGGAGCCACTAAATATTGGCTAATGGTAGCCACAAGTGTATCCTATTTACCTACTGATCCAGCGGCGACAAGTTGCCCCAATTGTGTAATAACCGGTTCAACTACTTCAACGAGCTATACACCTCCAAATTCATTGAGTGGTACTACCACAACATTGAATCCCAACACTACTTATTATTGGCAGGTACAGGCTTTTAACAGTACAACCAACGGATACTATTCAAGTCAATGGAGTTTTACAACAGCATCGCTGACCCTTGCAGTGCCGACGTTAAGTTCTGTCACACCTAAATGCGATGGCACCACCCCAGGGATTGAAATGCAGTGGACGTCCGTAAGTGGAGCCACTAACTATGAGATCTGGCGCAACGGAAGTCTTATATACACTACTCAAACCAGCGGCACTACTTTTTGGAATGCCTCAGGCTTGACAACAGGCCAGAGTTATACTTACCAGGTGAAGGCCAAGAATAGCACCACGACGAGTGGTTTTTCCAATAGCATGTCAGCTACTGCGCCAAATTGCGTTGCTCCCAGCTCATTCACCCTTTCACTTACGCCTGAATGCAGCGGCACAAGTACACAAATTCGGCTTAACTGGACATCCTCCAGCGGCGCAGCCTCGTATGATGTTTATCGTGACGGAAGCCTTTACTATAGTGGTCTGACAGGGACACAGTTTATTAACACACTGGTAACAGCCGGAACAAGCTATAGCTATTATGTGCAGGCCAAGAATGTCAACGGTTCAACAAATTCCAACAGCGTATCAGCAACGGCGCCAAATTGTGCACAATCAGATCTCATCATCCAGAATCTTGCAGTAAACCCTATCAGTGGGTTAGCAGGTTCAAATACTACAGTGAGTTTTGTGATATACAATCAGGGCAGCGGGACCGCTAATGTAAATACCACTAACATACGCATAAACACATCTTCAACCAATGTTACGACATCAGACCTCTTGTTAACAAGTTTAAGCATTCCCAGTATCACCGCTGGAGGCTTGTATAATGTTACCCAAAATGTAACCATTCCCATTGATCAGCCAGTTGGCACTAATTACATATGGGTGATTGCAGATGTGAACAATACAGCAAATCAGAGTGATGGAACCAACGATTATGCTAAGGCAGCCTTTAATGTGCAATCTGCAACCCTCTTCTCCCCAACCCCTATCTCCCCAGGAGAAGCAGTTGGCAGTGCCCATACACCGATATCATACAGTTCCATAACGTTTAGCTGGGACAGAAACAACACCGGTGCTACTTACAATCTGTATGTAAGGGACATAACGGGATACGCAGACGATGTAAGTACAAGTTATGGCACACTGGTGATCAACGGTCAGAATGTTGGAGACGTGAGCAGCTATACATGGACAGGAGCGCAGGCTGGCAAGAAATACAGGTGGCAGGTTGAGGCGGTCAAAAGTGGCTATACATCAGTATTGAGTAGTAAGCTGGTGTTTGAGACGCAAGCAGAACCTATCCCTAATAATCCCCCTGTTGCAGAAGCAGCTGTCAGTACAAGCCCTACAGGCCCGTATTATGGATATGATAACCCTCTTACAGTAACACAGGGGCAAAGTGTAAACCTGTACTTTTTTGCGGACAAGGATGTTAATGGAGACGGTATAGCGAGTGTAGACCCTGATGGATGGACACATGCTGATAACGGTGTTTCCTCTGGCGGGTATGCTGAATGGAATACAGACCTGAACCAGGGGACACCTACCTTTGAGACTGTTATCTACAACCCCACGACAGCTGGTGCTGTTAACATTGTCCCTGATGCTAAAACGTTCAATGACACACCAGGGACATACGAATATCAGATGTTGAGGATTACAGACAGAAAAGGTGCTCAGTCTAATGTAAGCAAGATTAGGATTAATGTCATATCTCCTTCCAGTCCAGCGGATATTGATACCCGCCTTATTACAGATGAAGACAGCAGGAATACTTGCAATTCACAAACATGTACGCCACTCGTTTTAATTCATGGAATACATGGAACTCCTGATCTATTAAATGCTTCCCATGATTATTGGCTTAATTTGTTGAATTATATTTATAGCAACGGTCTTAATAGCACTTATAAAATCTATAGATTCCATTATTTAAGTGACGTCCATAGCGTTCGGGATATTGCTGGTGCTTTAAGAAACAAGATTGATGCACTTACAAACAATGGAATTTTCCCAGGAGACAAACCATTTGTTATAGTTGCACATTCAATGGGTGGATTAGTGGCACGTTCATATATGAACGAACATGACCATTATAGTCCAAATGCCCCAAATTACCTTAACAAAAGAGGTGGAGAAAGAGTTCTGAAATTGATAACTTTAGCAACACCACATCATGGAACACCTATAGCAAACAATGAGCCGAGAGTTAATGGATTAGAACACCCTATTTGGGATACTACAATAAAGAGTCTTGATGTGACCTATTGGTATTTAAATGGTTGTTCTTCTTGTGGAGTTGAAGTCTGGCATCCAAACAGGTCTGATTTGCGATGGGATAACTTTAACGGTATGTGGGACAATATACCAAGTGAATATATAAATGATCCAGATGAAAGAAATGATTGGTTAAGAAATATTCCTGCTACATATGATAACAAAATAATTGCGTATTATGGTTATATTGGGAGTAGCGGGAATGATGTCTTGGAACTTAGTACATTAGGCCCAACCGAACTTACCTCAACATTAAGTGGTCGTAAACTTTCAGGAGATGACCATGGCGCTTTAACTACTCTGGGTGTCTTCTTACAAAGAATTTTTGACCAAAACTTTACTGAAGGCTCACTTATTACAAGTTTGAGTAACGACGGCATGGTTCCAAAGGAGAGTGCTGCTTTTAATAACCATACACTCGCCAATCGGGTTGAATGTCCCAATCACGATCATCTATATATGAAAGATGGTAGTTCTTCAACATGCAATACGGGGAAAATCCTATTTGAGACCCTAAAAGATGATCTTATTGAGATTGTTACTCCAGTTACTGCTAATCCGCTTTTAGTTCCATACATCCGTCAAGATGGTGACACCCCTGATGATTTTGAAGGATGTTGGGCATGTGGAGCTACGTCCTCTGTTATGATAGCAGCATATCATAACAGGTTGCCCTCACATCCTATTACAGTCGCAAAATGTCCGGAGTTGCCTGCTAATCCCAGAAATTATGGTTGGTATGTCGGTTCGAATTACACACGCTATGGATTTATTTTTGATGTGTCTAAAAACATGCCAACACAAGAGCAATGTTCTTTAGATGTTTCACCTTCAGGCAATCCAGCTTACGGCGCTTATGGTTATATCCATGATTCTAACGGGTTCGCACGTAAATATTATGCAAGAAATTATTTTTGGAAGCACGGCTTGTTTTCACGCGTAATAGATTCTCCTACCGAACCAGATGTAAAAACCGAAATTGACAAAGGACATCCTGTCTTGGCGAGTACTAATTTATGGCCTTTTGGACATTATGTGGTTATCAAGGGGTATACGGAGACAGGTTATTATGTGGCCGATCCTTATCCAAAAAATACAAGTGGACCTTCAGACCCATGTGCCGACGGAAGTAATAAATTTTACACCTGGGATCAGATGGGACGTTGTGTTGATTCTTTTGAAAACGTACTTAACCTAATTCAAACAAATTGCACAGGCACATGGATATCCGGTCCCAAATGGATAGTAACAGATGATCCTATAGGTGTTGGTGACAAACTTAAAACCTTGTATGATTCAATTACAGTTCGGAGTGGTCCAGGAATGAATAATCCTGAGGTTGCTTCTCAACGAATTGCAGGAGACACCGGAACAATTGTCGATGATTCTACGTATGGTCCTTTTTATAATTCAGACGACATTGCTATTAATGGCTATTCCCACACATGGGTAAAAATAAAATGGGATAGTGATAATGCTATAGGTTGGTCAGCAATTGGAGAAGGTGCTTCAGGGTCTTCTGATTTGTGGATTGAAAAAACCGAGATTTCACAACCCTCTGACACGACTGCCCCTACCGGTTCTTTCTATATCAACAGCAATGCGAACTACACTACTTCCACTGCCGTAACTTTAAACCTCAGCGCCACGGATGCTGTAGGAGTGACCGGATATTACATATCAACAAGCTCAACCACGCCTTCTGCGACTGCTTCCGGCTGGATGGCGGTAACCTCGGCAACAAGCTACAGCGTAAATGTTTCTTATACATTAGGCAGTGGAGAGGGGACAAAGACGCTTTATGCATGGTATAAGGATGCGGCGGGGAATGTTTCGGGCACGTATAGCGACTTGATTATACTGGATGCCATAGCGCCGAGCAACGGCACTTTGACTGCCACTGCGGGAAGCGATCAGGTGTCATTAATCTGGTCTGGCTTCTCCGATGCCACAAGTGGAATTGGCAGTTATAAGCTCGTTTATAGCACCAGCAACACGCCAAGCTCCTGTTCGATCGGGACGCAAATCTATTATGATTCCGGCACTACTTATTCGCATACTGCCTTAACCAATGGAGTAACCTATAATTATCGCGTCTGTGCTAATGATAATGCAGGAAATATATCTACAGGGGCAACGGCGAGTGTAACACCAATTGCACTAATTCCCAACATCTCAGCCTTCCCAGCATCCCTTAACTTCGGCAATGTAACAGTAAACACAACATCAACAGCACAGACAGTCACATTCACAAACACAGGCACAGCAGACCTGAATGTGACAGATGGAGCATTGTCAGGAACAGATTCAGGAATGTTTGCAATAATCGGAGGCACATGCCCAATTCCTCCCTTTACATCAACACCAAGCGAAAGCTGCAACCTCTCATTCACATTCACGCCGGCATCAGCAGGGTTAAAGACAGCTACATTCACAATAAACTCAAATGACCCTGACACACCCGCACTGGATATATCCTTAAGCGGAAATGGAATGTCAATATCCCAATATACCCTTACAGTCGGAAAAACAGGCACAGGCTCCGGCACAGTAACAAGCGAGCCTTCAGGTATCAATTGCAGCACGGATTGTTCAGAACCATACAACTCAGGCGCGGCAGTAACACTTACGGCAACAGCAGATACAGGCTCAAAATTTACAGGATGGACAGGGTGTGGCAGCGTATCAGGGGATACCTGCGATGTAACCATGAATACAGATAAGGCCGTTACAGCTGAATTTATCCCTTCTGCCCTGTATGTAGTGTGGGCAGACGACACGCTTACACCCGGTAATAGCGATATATTCATGAAGAAATCAACGGATAACGGCCTTACATGGGTATGGCAGCAGATATCAAACAATGCCGGGAACTCCCAGTTGCCAGTGCTCGCTGTAGACAATACAAATGCAGTCTACGTAGCCTGGCAGGACAACACGCTTGGCAACAACGATATATTCATGAAGAAATCAACAGACAACGGCGTGACATGGGTGTGGCAGCAGATATCGAACAATGACGGGAACTCCCAGTCGCCAGTGCTTGCTGTAGACAATGCCAATGCAGTCTACGTAGTGTGGCAGGACGACACGCTTACGCCCGGTAACAGCGATATATTCATGAAGAAATCAACTGACGGAGGCCTGACGTGGGTATGGCAGCAGATATCAAACAATGCCGGGAACTCCCAGTTGCCCGTGCTTGCTGTAGACAATACAAATGCAATTTACGTAGTCTGGCAGGACGACACACTTACACCCGGCAACAGC
>JACRGY010000057.1 GCA_016212165.1 Nitrospirota bacterium | reverse complement strand
TTCCCGCCAAAACCAGGGCGCTGCTCAATAGAAAACCCCGCATCAATAAGCCCGCGCCTTACAGCTCCGGCAACAGTAAAGGTAGCACAGGCCCCGTTGGTCTTTGTTTTTTTTCCAATCGCCATAAGAAGCTCATGCCGCCAGATGTCAGGGTTTTTCTTTGGCCCATGGCCATCCAGAAACCATGCGTCACAGGGGGTTGTGAGTGCACTGACCATTTCAAGGGCCTCCCCGATCCAGAGATTCAGGGTCAGGGTGCCAAAAGGCCGTGTGAGTTGTATCCGGTGCCACCCCGGCCTGGAAATTTCTATGCTGCTGTAGGCCCGGACAAGCAGATCAATAAGCGGGCCAACCTCTGTTCTGAATCCTCCGAGAATGGACGCCATCCGCTCAGAAGTGACTGGATGCAGTTCAACGGAATTGTAGATGATAGTTATATCTGTGATGCCGCAATTGTCCAGAAAATCCATGAGGGCAATGAGCAGACGGCCTGCGCCGAAGCCTGTTTCGCCTATTATGAATTCTTTCTTCCACGGCCCTGCGGCAGAGAGAATATCCCTGATGCCGGTACCCTGAAAAAAGATGTGCTTCGCTTCTTCGATGGCATTGACAACATCGAAATAGCGGTCGTCATAATATTCGTTCACAAGATAGGGAGGGATCTTCACGTCAGCTCAAGGTATGTTTTAAAATTACCTTGCATATTTAAAGTATAGTTATGGAATTAAACTAAGGCAAGCGAAAAATGACATCCGGCACCGGCTTTGCCGCGGAAGTCTCAAACGAGCAAGTGCACAAGCAGGAAAGCGAGGAAGCAAGTGAGATAGCAAGTGAGCAAGTATGCAAGCGCTGTTACTTTCAGCGCTTTTGTTATAATACTTTAATCATGCATATCCCTGTTTTTGAACGCGGCATTATACCGCCTGACCCGGTCGCCCCTGATTCACTTAAGGGCATCCCCCGCCAGAAAACAAATCCATCCCGGTGGCAGGGTAATAACTGGCAGGATTTTGTGCTTGATTTACGCTCAGGAGGAGTTACAGTATGCGAAGGCCGCCCTGACTGCTCTGTATTCATGACAGACGCAGGCGGAGTTGCATACGGCCTGCCTCACGGAGTTGTAAGGCCAAACTCAGCAGAAGATATTTCAAAAGTGCTCAGGGCTGCCCAGACACACAGAGTGCCGGTGACTACAAGGGGCGGAGGGCTTACCACTGAGGGCGAATCAGTTGCATTCGGGGGGCTGCTTCTTGATATGAGTTCTATGAACAGGGTACTGGAAATAAACACCGACGCTATGACTGTCCGCGCACAGGCAGGTATCTTCTGGCATCAGCTTGCTGAAATTCTCAGGCGTGACAACCTTGATTATCTTTCGGCGCCCCTTAATCTTACAGCTTCTGTCGGAGGCACTCTCGGAGTGGGCGGCATTGATGTCAACTCCCCGCGCCTCGGCTGCACCGCTGACCAGGCAGTGGCACTTCAGGTTGTGACGCCTACGGGAGACATTGTCAGATGTTCAGAGCAGGAAAATCCTGAACTCATGGAGCGCGTACTGCTTGGTTACGGCCAGTTCGGAGTTATTACTGAGGCCACACTTAAAATACGGAAGTTTACTCCCATTACAATACAATATTTCTATTACTCCTCTTTGCGCACAGCTATAGAGGACTTGCAGTTTATAGCAAAAGAGGACGCCTCGGATTATTCCGGCATACTTACAATTCTGGACCGTGCAATAACCCTGCTTGTAGCTTTTGACAGCGATGAAAGGGAACGCAAGTTCAATACACGCTGGAAACGCAGCCTGCGCGGGCATGGCGAAGCAGGTTTCGGCCTGCGCATGGCAGGGCATTATCTGCTGCATCCATGGCGCATTAAGGAGGCGGCTTATATTATAGGCAGGCGCTTTAAGCTGTTCCCGGAGTTCTGGCGGCCTGAATTTATCCACAACGGGAAGATTGTTGACCGTACAGTGGTTTTCTCACGGGCTGTATGGAAGTTCTGGGGAGGACCCCAGATGGTTATCCCTGACCTTTCAGCAAAAGCAGAGAAATTCGCCGAGGCTGTTGAACGCGGCAATGCAGTATGCAGGAAGTATTTCAGGCATTACACTCTTTATTGTGTAGGCATTAAACTCAGGGGCAGGCTCCCGCGTTATGAGATGTCATGTATTCCGCCTGATGCGGAAGATATAGCTTACGGCTGCGAGTTTGAGCCAATGCTCAGAGGCACAAATTACAGCCGTGATTACCTGCAATCCTTTAAAAATGAAATATATGATATCGGGGTTGACATGGGCCTCAGTTATTACCGTTTCGGAGGAATGATGAAAGGTTATATCCGCCGCGCCATGGGAGATGAAGTGGTTGATAAACACCTGGCGATGAAAAAGGCGGCTGACCCGGCCATGGTCCTGAACGCTGAAGTTATATTCTGATGGATGGCATAATGTGAATACAAAAGGTTATGAGTATTGCAGCGGCTGCGGCATTTGTCTTCTGGTCTGCCCTCTCTGGAAGAAGACCGGGTCAATGTCCCATACGCGCAAAGGCCGCGCAAAGGCCCTGCAGGGCGGCGCAGCCCTTGAAGATATTGCCGCATCAGTAGACGCCTGTCTTTTGTGCGGTTCATGCGAACCGGCCTGCCCTGAAGGCATCGGCATTGCAGCAATGAACATGGAACAGCGGCGCAACCTCAACAAGTTAAGAACAAATTATCCTTCGTGGTATCCTGAACCATCAGGCATGAAAACCAGGATTAAAGACAATGCCCTGCACAATTCAATAATTCTGATTGCAGGTGAATATCAGGGAAATAATCTTAAAGCGCTCAGCGCTGTAATCGAACTTCTCGGAGGAAATAAAAAAGTATCTCCAGCAGCTGATGACGGCAGGGACATAGCCGGCTTGCTTGAGGCCGGGCTGCCTGTAACTCAGGACAGGATAGATGATTTTATAACGCCTCTGAGGCATGCAGACACGCTTGTAGTGTCAGAGGGCCTGCTTCATCGCCCTCTCAGGAAATGGCTTCCCAACAAAAAGATTATAGGAACAGGAGAAGCTCTTTTATCCTCAGCGCATATCAGAAAGGCCCTTGGCCCGGAAGACCTTTATATTATTGAATGCAGGGGTTATCATTCTGATTATGAGAGGCTGGTTAAATTTTATGACCGGATGCGTAAAGAAACAGGATGCCAGACAAACCTGGACCTCCAGCGGATAGCTATCCCGACAGGCGCGTCGAGCCTTCAGGCAAAGAAAGGCATTGAAGCAGCAGGCTGTCTTGAACAGGCAAGATGGATAATAAGGGGCCGCAGCATGAAACGCATAGTGGTTGAAGATATTGCTGACCTTGCGGTTTTTCAGCGTGTTGCCGATGTGCCTGTGATATATGCCGGGCAGCTTAGCCGGGATAATTTATAGACTATGAAAATAACGAAAGGATATAGCATTTTCGCTCATTCAGGAAAATTTATGAATTATTGGAAGATGCAAAAGCAATGTCCTCATTTTGTCATTCCGGCTTGCCCGGAATCTTTCTTCCAGAAGGACTCCCGACAAGCGGGAGTGACAGATAAGGGGACAATCACATAGAACAGTAGTTTTGCAGGAATTATTAAGCGGATTAGGTTTAAAAAAATGCGTGAAGAAAAATATGATGTTTTAATTGTAGGCGCCAGCCTTGCTGCATCAGCCGCGGCAAAAAGGCTGGTGGACGCGGGCCTTAATGTTGTGGCTCTGGAGCGCAAAAAACTTCCCAGGAATAAAGTATGCAGCGGGATACTTTCGCCGAGGGGACACCGTTTCCTGATAGAAAATTTCGGCCCCCTGCCCCGTGATATACTGCACGAACCTACTTCCTGCAGAGGGGTTACCTTCCATTTCCCGAGCATGATATCCATTTCAATGGATTTTGAGGGCGGGCCCACACCGCACCTGAACCGCAAATTCTCAGATTACTGGGCTGTTAAAAGCAGCGGCCTTAACGTGCATGAAGAAACATCTTTTACGGGGCTTGAAGATGACGGGAAACTCGTGCATGTCAGGGCAATGCGCGCAGGCATTGAACTCAAATACACGGCGCGTTATGTCATTGGCGCTGACGGCCCGAAGTCACAGGTCAGGCATTCTGTTTATCCGGATTATATGAAGAGCATTCCCTGGTTTATGGTAGGGCAGAAATTTCAGAGAATAATCGAATGCCCGCTTGATGAGGACTACTTCCACTTCTGGTTCCATCCCGGCCTCGGGCATTATACATGGAGCCATGCACGCAATGGCCGGCAGATACTCGGAGTGGGCTTTCCTTCAGGCAAAAACCTTCATGAGTATCACCGTAATGTTGAGGCATACCTGCGTGATAAACACGGGGTAAAACTTGAACCTGCCGAGGAGATGGAAGGCTGTGCGCAGAACTTTGGCCCTTCTCTTATAAACCGTTATATTTTCGGCAAAGGCAATGTGCTTATCACAGGACAGGCCGCAGGATTCTTCAACATGCTGGCAGAGGGGATGAGCTGCGCGCTTCATTCAGGAGCCATAGCAGGAGAGTCAGTAGTCGGGGCAATTCAGAGGAACAGGCCGGTTCAGGAGGTCTACCGCAGGCTGATAGCTTCTGAGGCAAAGCGCTGCACTGACCAGTGGAATCCCTTCCGGATAATTTTCGGCAATCCGCACGAAGCTGATTTCAAGGCAGGCATGCGCAAACTAAGCAAAAGAGAACAGCTTGCTGTTATACGAGATATATTCAGGTTCATGAAGATATATGCTCCATACGGATGGGGCAGGCAAATCCTTTCACAGTCTTTGATACGCATGGTCCTGAATAAATATCCTTCAGGCCGCTGGCTTTAACAGGGCTATCTTTATCAGACTCAAATTTTCGTACTGTTTGCTTTACGTATGCTAAAATAGTGCCTGTTCTTCTTTGTCCGTGTGCCGGGCAAAAAAATTTATTCGTCTGATGCGAGGTCAATAAATAATGACATTTGTTATTCAGAAGGTTCTCTGGTTTCTCATGCTTCCGCCGACAAGCCTCGTAGCCCTCATCCTTACGGGCCTGCTCCTGATAGATAAGCGAAAGCGGCTCGCCAAAGGACTTATTATTTCCGGCCTGGTACTCCTTTACCTCCTGAGCCTGGGGCCCATAGCAAATATGATAGTGAAGCCTCTGGAACAGGCCAATCCCCCTTTGAAGAAAGAAAAAATCAGCGCTGACGCAATTGTTGTTCTTGGAGGCGGCTCTGTTGATCTCGAATGGCTCGGGGCCCGCCCTGTTCCGAACGCTGAAACATCTTCGCGGCTGCTTACAGGGGCCGAACTGGCTAAAAGGCTTGGCATCCCTCTCATTCTTAGCATGGGAAATGGAGAGCCCTTTGCAACAAAGGTAAACGACGCAGATACAATGGCAGAGGCAGCATTTGCCATGGGCATTCCGCAAAAACAGGTAATAGTGGAAAACGTGTCCCGCAATACTCTGGAAAATTCCCATGCCGTGCGGAAACTGCTCAAGGGAGACCGCATTGTTCTCGTGACATCTGCGTACCACATGAGGCGCGCCAAAATCATGTTTGCCAAACGGGGATTTACGGTTATCCCTGCTCCGGCATACTTCCTCTGTCAGCCCAAAAAATGCACACCTGTTTCTCTTATCCCCAGGTCAGGCGACCTTGCCCTCTCGACAACAGGGATTGCAGAGTGGGTCAGCCTTGTCTGGTGGCAGGTGAGGGGCGAGATGTGAGGATTCTCTCCGGGACAGTAATCTGATATAATCTGAACATCACAGATGCAGCTCGAAATTATTTTCACAAAGGAGTATATTTTTTATAAGCTATTGCGTATCAGGAAGGCGTTCCAATGATTGAGTATCAGGATAAAAGGCTGCAGCAACTCAACGCTCTTATAGAGATGACCGCCCTTATAAATTCAACTCTGGACCCTTTTCTTATCAGGAAGAAGGTAATTGAGGCAGCCACAAAACTGCTTAATGCAGAGGCCGGCAGTCTCTTGATCTTAAACCATAAGACCGGTGAATTGTTCTTCGAGGTGGCCATAGGCGGGAAGAGTGAAAAATTAACAACAATCACTCTTGAAAAAGGGGTGGGCATAGCAGGATGGGTTGCAGAACACGGAGAACCTGTTATCTCAAGTGATGTCGGCTCTGATACGAGGTTTTTCAAAGGGGTTGATGAAGTCAGCGGTTTCATAACAAAGAGCATGATATGCGTGCCGGTAAGAACAAAGGAAAGGATACTCGGCGTGCTTCAGGTTATCAACAGGATTGAAGGAGGTTTTGAATTTGATGATATGGTCCTTTTATATGCCTTTGCAAACCAGGTGGCCGTAGCGCTTGAGAATGCACAGTTGTATCAGGAATCCGTAACCGACGGCCTTACAGGGTTATATCACCATAAATATTTTGAGTTGCGGCTAAAAGAGGAAATGGACCGCTCAAAGAGATACAAACATCCACTGACGCTGTTAATGCTCGATATAGATTTTTTTAAAAAAGTGAACGATACTTGCGGACATCTCGCCGGAGACATGGTACTGCGCGGGATTGCACAGATATTGAAAGACGGCACCAGATTAAGTGACGTAGCAGCCAGATACGGGGGAGAAGAATTTGCTGTTATACTGCCTTATATCTCTTATAAAAACGCCCTGAATGCGGCTGAAAGGCTGAGGAAAACAACAGAAGACATGAGCTTTGAAAATATCAGAATTACTATCAGCACAGGCGTAGGATATTTTGACGGAGAGGATCCGGATGCCGGCCACAAAGAGTTGATAGAGCTTGCTGACAGGGCTTTATATAAGGCCAAAAACAATGGGAGAAACAGGGTCGAAAGCATGATTCTCAGCCCCATCAGGAAGGGATGATTCCCGGAACAGCAGCACCAGAAACAACATCATAAGATAAGGAGCAGTTATGGCAAAATACACAGCAACAATTGACGAGGATACACGGCAGAGGATTCATGCATTGCCAAGGGGCATAAACTTCCCGGCCTTTATGCGAAAGGCCATCAATGCCTTTGTTGAGGAGCTTGAGAAAAACCCTGACTTAGAGCCTGAGAACTTCATCATCACACTCTCGGCCCGGAAAGATGCATCGGATAAAAAAAGGAAGTAACGTATTCCCGACAGCGAGTAGCTGAATAATTACGGAAGAGAATAAGGATATGAAAAAAAGCAGGATACTGATTACCTGCGCAAAGGGAATAACGCCTTTTTTAAAAGAAGAGATACTTCAGCTCGGATTCCCTGTGCTGTCAGAAACAATTGCAGGGATAGCAACAGAAGGGGCCATTGACGATACCCTGAGGCTTAACCTCCATCTCCGCACAGGGCACCGCGTGCTCTTTCTCATAAAGGAATTCCTTGCGCGGGATGCCGAAGCCCTTTATCTCTCGCTGTCAGATATACCATGGGAGGATTATATTGCTGAAGATGGTTATGTCTGTGTAACATCAAGCGTTGATAATCCGAGCATCAGGGACTCACGCTATGCAAATGTAAAAAGCAAGGATGCAATTGTGGACAGGATACATAAAAAGTGCGGCAGGCGTCCTGATTCAGGCCCAGATAAAGACAGGACTGTTGTTAATCTCTACTGGAAGGATGAAAACTGCGCCGTGTATTTTGATACCTCAGGTGAACCACTGTCTAAGCGCGGCTACAGGAAGCTCCCTGTGACAGCGCCCATGCAGGAAACCCTTGCAGCTGCCGTTATCATGGCAACGGGATGGAACAGCAGCAGTCATTTCATTAATCCGATGTGCGGAAGCGGGACACTGGCAATCGAGGCGGCATTAACCGGGCTTAACAGGGCGCCGGGCCTTTTGCGGAATAATTATGGTTTCATGCATCTAAAGGGGTTTAATGAATCGCTCTGGGATGAGCTGCGTATAAGTGCAAAAAAAGAGGCAAAAAAGGCCATGGATTGCAGGGTTATTGCAACTGATATCAGCAAGGAGGCAGTAGAGGCGGCAAAGAAAAACGCTGCTGCTGCCGGCGTGGAGCACCTGATAGAATTTGATGTGTGCGATTATGCTGAAACAACGGTTCCTGAAGGCAAAGGGATTGTAATACTCAACCCGGAATATGGAGAAAGGATGGGGACTCTTAAGGAGCTTGAGCATGTCTATAAGGGGATAGGAGATTTTTTTAAGCAGAAGTGCAGGGGATATACAGGATATATTTTTACCGGAAATCCTGACCTTACAAAGAAGGTTGGCTTAAGGGCTAAAAGAAGGACTCAATTTTTTAACGGTGCGATAGAATGCAGGCTCCTTGAGTATGAGCTGTACGAGGGCAGCAGGAAGGCATAAATAGTACTATAGTCCATAGTTCCTAAGTGCCATAGTACGGAGTGAAAGAGAGCAAAGATAGACCAGACTAAATTTAAACAAGTAGTGGGAGAAGAAATTCATGGATGGAACAAAACGTTCTGACATAAAACAGGGGCTGCGCGTTTCGGTTGTACTGAAAAAGGACCAGCAGACAGGGAAACTGACAGAGGGAATTGTAAAAGATATTCTGACCAATTCACCTGCACATCCGCACGGGATTAAAGTACGCCTGGAAAGCGGAGAAGTAGGGCGTGTAAAAAAGATATCTGCTTAACCTTCAGGAAAATCCGTAAATTTTGAAAAATTGCAGTTCGCGGCGTTATAATATCGAAACAATTATCGGCTATCGTTATTTACAGGCAAAGGGGAAATTGTGAAGATGCAGAAAAAAGACGACAAGCAGGCAAGGCAGGATTTTGAAGTACGGCAGGGCCGTCAGATGCTCGCTGTGGCAATAGCGCTGTTTCTGGTTTTATTTCTTGCGGTGATTTATAAACGCCCTGACCGTTTTGGAGAATTCTCAAAGGATACTATCTTTGGATTGCAGGCTCTGATTATCGCTGCGTTTGTCGGTTTTAGCGCGTTAAACTGGAGATGCCCTTCATGTAAAAAATATCTTGGCAAAGACATCCACAAACGTATGTGCAGAAAGTGCGGAACCAGATTGCGATAGCAGTGCCATTATGCCTTTTGGCGCGCTTTTAATCTCTTAATCCAGCGGCGTTCCGTCCCTGAGGTCTTCATAAAATTGTTTGAGATCGGGCATTTTCTTTGCCGCCATTGCCTTCATGCCGCTTCTTGGATGTTCATTCAGAATGCCGGTAATCATATAGGGTATGTGATAGCCCCACTCAACTTCTTCTTTCATAGGGATTAATGAGTCCTGTATTATCTCAAGTATCGGCCTTATATCAAATTTCGGGTTCTTAAGAAAGTTAAGCAGCAGTTCAAGAGGACAATTGCCTGCCCCCCTGCCCATGCCGTACAGAGTTGCATCTATGCAGTTTATCCCGGCAATAATCGCCTCTATTGAATTGGCAAAGGCCAGCTGCTGGTTATTGTGGGCATGCATGCCAAGCTCCTTCCCGGGCAGCGCCTTAAAGTATTTCTTTGCAAGAAAATGGATCTGCTCTGAATACATGGCCCCGAAACTGTCTACAAGATAAATAACCGGCACCTGGCTTTTGGCAAGGTCCTCAAGCGCCTCGTCAAGGTCTTTTTCCAGAACCTTGGAAACCGCCATAAGGTTTATGGTTACTTCGTAACCTTTTTCCATACAGTGATGCGCAAGGTTTATGCCTTTGTCCACCTCATGTGCATAACAGGCCACCCGTATCATGTCAAGCGCGCTGTCTTTTTTGGCAGGAATATCGTCAAAATCAATCCGGCCTATGTCAGCCATGGCCGAAAGTTTCATTTTGGTATCAAAGTTCCCGACGATTCTTTTCAGGTCATCTTCTGTGCAGAATTTCCAGGCGCCATGTTCACCCCTGGAAAAATATTTCTCGGAAGATTTATATCCGATCTCCATATAGTCAACACCGGCGCGTGACAGGGCAATAAAAATTTTTCTTACAAAGTCATCGCTGAACTGCCACTTGTTTATCAGGCCGCCGTCACGTACAGTGCAATCTAAAACCTTAATTTTGGCGCGAAACATATATTAATAACCTCCGGAAATATTACTCCATTCATGTGACGCCACACAAAGGGGATATTGAATTATACACAATTTACTGATTTCAAGGAAAGCATTATACGCCGGGGTTTTCGTGGAGTGAACTTATTTGCCTTATTTTTTTTGGAAACGGAACTTCCAAAAATGGACTAAAAATGGAAGTGAGTTCCTCACCTACTTCTTGATTATGGAACTTTTATCATTGAACTCAGCAAGCGGAAGAAAAGATGTTTTGAAGATAGGCCAAGTCTGTTGGATTTTGTATCGGTGTAGGTTTTGCATTTCCTCGGTATGTGGTAAAATATGGAACACATGAGAATTTATCTTGATGTTTGTTGTTTAAGCAGACCTTTTGATGACCATATTCAAGATAGGGTGCGACTTGAATCAGAGGCTGTCCTTGCTATCCTTAATCACAGTCAAACTAAAGACTGGGTTTTACTCAATAGTGAAGTTATTGATATTGAAACTTCAAAGATACTTGATGAGGACAAAGGACAAAAAGTCAGCATCTTATCTTTTTTGTTAAAACACTATATATCCATTGATGAAGAAGCAGAAAAAAGAGCGATAGAACTTGAAAAAATAGGTTTTAAGCCATTCGATTCTCTGCATATTGCATGTGCAGAAAAGGGCAAGGCTGGTGTATTATTAACAACAGACGATGGCTTTTTAAATAAAGCTTTGCAGAATAAAAATGTTCTTGAAGTGAGGGTAGAAAACCCTGTAATATGGTTAATGGAGGTGATTGGGAAATGAGCACTCATACATTGAATCCCACCGCTATAAGGAAGTTAGGGATAGAGACTTTGGCCAAAAAACTTGGGCCTGTAGGGATGGTGCGTTTTCTGCAGCAATATGAGGTTGGCATAGGAGATTACACAAGAGAAAGAGAAAAGTTGCAGAAAGGTTTAAATGTCAAAAGCATTGTAAAAGAAATAAAAGGCAAGAGAAAGGCAAAATGATTTCATTTATTGCCTCTGCCTAACTTCCTGACTATAGAACTTTTTTAATTGATTCTGACAAGCGGAAGAAAAGACAGTTTGAAGATAGTCCTATCCTGCCAAAACAACAAAATCGTTGTATAACAAATTTGTTGTATGTTGTTTGAACATTAACAAACAGATTTTATTGCCCTTGATTATCTGCTTCTAAACCTTATAAAATACTTTTGAAAATTATGGCAAAAAAGAAGGCTGGATAGGCGGGAGAAAAAACGTTTTGAAGATAGGCCAAGTCTTTTGGATTTTGTGTCGGTTATGAATAATGATGATATATTTAAAGACCAAAAACATATAGATTTGATTCGAAAGCGTCTTTGGTGTGGTCGTGAGTTTGGCCAAGCAGCAGTTATGGTTGGTGCGGGCTTTAGCAGGAATGCCAAAAAAATATCAGAAAATACTCCCCCATTCCCTTTATGGGACGAGATTGCAAGTCGTTTCTATGAATCCCTTTACCAGTCAGAAGCAGGATCAAAAAAGGCGCAGGATATTTCCAAATTAGGACCTCTAACACTTGCTGGCAAATACATAGATACTTTTGGCAGACAAGCATTAAGTGACTTCCTAATCCAAACCTTGCCTGATAACAGTTATTATCCTGGGAATCTACACGAATTACTTCTTTCGTTGCCATGGTCTGATGTTTTTACTACCAACTATGATACGTTAATAGAGAGAACAATGCCTGCCATTCACGAAAGAAAATATGATCTAATTTATACTATTTCAGATATCCCGGGCAAAATGAAACCAAGGATAGTAAAACTTCATGGCAGTTTTCCTTCTCATCGCCCGTTCATTATAACCGACGAGGATTACCGTCTATATCCTGAAAAATATGCTCCACTCGTAAATATGGTTCAGCAGTCCATGATGGAAAACATATTTTGTCTTGTCGGTTTCTCTGGGGATGATCCGAATTTTTTACATTGGACCAAATGGGTGCATAAAAATTTAGGAGAATCTACTCCTCCAATTTATTTAGTGGGCATTTTGAATCTAACTCCAGCTCAATATGAGACATTTGAGACAAAAATTATACCCATAGATTTATCTTCTCTCTTCCCACAAACACAGTGGCCTGATGTAGATCAAAGACATGCAAAAGCATTGGAGTGGTTTTTTTTGAATTTAAGGAATGGCGAACCTCCGGATATTTCGAAGTGGCCAAATCCTGTACGAAGAAATATTCTGAAAAAAAGCGATGATTTGCCACCGATTCCGCCCGGACCGGCACCTTTAACCGAGCATTCTGATATATATCCAGATTTAGGTGACGGAAATTTAGAGAAAGTGTATGAGAACTGGCGTCAAATCAGTACTGAATATCCTGGATGGGTAATTGCACCTAAGAGTAGTAGAAACAGTTTGCGTCTTTATACAGAACACTGGGTACTTCCGATAATAAGAGCTGTTGATAAGCTTTCACCCCCTTTAAACTTATTTATGCTATACGAATTAAATTGGCGCTTGGAAAAAACATTAACCCCCATGTTTAAGGAGGTTACCGATAAAACCGATGAAATTCTCAGTGCCTATTGTCCTTTACCAAATTACCTGGATATGACTGAGGCGCTCATAAGACCAGATAATAAGAATTATTGCCAATTAGACTGGAATAAAATTCTAAACTGCTGGGTCGAAATGGTTTTTGCTATAGCTCGCAGTTATAGGGAAGATCATCAATTTGAGCGATTTAAAATATGGATGAATCATTTAAAACAAATAATTCACCAACATACTGAGTGGCAAATGCGTTGGCTTTATGAAGACACACTGTATCATCTTTGCCGTTTGGATTTAAAGAAAGTCCGTCAAAATCTTGAAAATTGGCCTGAAAAATATGACTATCCATTTTGGCAGGTAAAACGAGCATCGATTTTAGCGGAGATTGGTGAATTAAAGGAAGCCAGCAAAATTGCTGAGGAGGCATTAATAAAAATACGTTCACGTCTTCAGCCCTACTCTATTGATTATTCCTTATTATCACAGGAAGGTTGGACAATATTTCTACTAAACTTTATTAAAGGTAACGAAACAGTATCGAGAGACTTCACTGCACATTATCAAAATCGATTCGACAAATTGGAAATTTATAATTGCAATCCGTGGTCTATTTTTAACGAATTAAAATCTGATTTCAGCAGCACTAAACCACGCAAGAAAACGGGCAAAGCCGTGAAGAAAGAATTTGATCCTGATATTGTTACCATAACAAATCATTATGGTTCCCAAGAATTTATGGATTCTGCATATTGTAAGGCTTATGCACTCATCAGAATGTTTGAGGACGGTGCGCTACCTGTTAAATGTGGTCATATAACAATGTTTTATGATGAAGTAAAAAATGCGGTCGAGCGACTTGCACCCTATCATTTATTGTGGGCAATGAGTTTAATGGTACGGGCTGGTGACGGAGATACGATTAAAAAATATTTCGACCGAGTGCGCATAGCAACTTTGACAGTCGAGGAGGTGGAACTACTGTATAGCGTTATTTTTAACACATTATTTGAAGTTATCAAAAAAGATGCTGATCATCTATCGCGCGGACTACAATCTATGTTTTTGTTTACTCTTCCTGAGTTGTTGTCCCGTCTTTGCTTTCGGTTATCAAAAGAGAATTTACAGAGACTGCTCGAATTTACAATTGATTTATATAGGAGTTCAAGTTCAATATGGCACAGAAAAGCCGACGAGCTTTTTAAAAGAATTTTATATGCTATGCCTCAGACTGATATATTGAATAACATCTCGGCTTTGCTCTCACTTCCAATACTAACCGAAAACGGATTTAATCCTCAATGGTTTTTTGATTTTAAAGAGCCTACTTCTTATATTAGGTGGACTGAGGATTTTAGGCTAGATAAAAATTTTGACCGTTCGTCTTGGACTCCTTCTATTAAGAATTTAATAAGAATCGTTAAAGACGGTGTAGAGCCTATCGCACGAAAACATGCAATAACACGGCTTTCAAAGATAGATGAAATAAACGGCTTCACATATGCAGAAAAAGAGGCATATGGTGAAGCTTTATGGTCAAGGATTAATCCTGCAACTAACCTTCCGTTAGATACAATATTTTATGATTTTGCGTTTCTCTTTGAGCCACAAGGTGAGGCGAACAATGTTAGGGATAAATTTAAAAAATACATGCTCACGGCTGATTTTCCTCGGGTTGTACACCTATCTACAAATTCTAAAGGAGAAAAAGTTAAAAGCTCTGCCATGGGTTCAGGGAACTTAAAACATCTAACTGAATTGTTAGGCAGCACCGGACCCTTATTTTCACAGGGGAGAGATGAAAAATATATCGATTGGTCACAGGATGAGGCAGAACAGCTAATTAGGAAAGCACTTGCTTGGTGGAACGAAGAAAAAATTGAATTACGCGAAGAAAAAATGAATTTTTCCGAGCAAATGCATGAAGGCTTTTCCCAATTAGTACCAGTTGTATCTCAAGTGGTATTGCCGAGGATAAGCAACTCAGAGGCTGGCATCAAAAACCTTTGCAAAAACTTACTTTTTGAAATGGAGGAGTTAGGTATTAATATATTGCAGGCTTTACCTGCGATTTTATTTATCGATGATTCCTATTATGACGAAATCTGCTTTAAGCTACGAATCGGATTAAATTCTACTGATGAAGAATCCATCAGAAATACTATATCAGGAATTTTCTATTGGATAGCTTATGGCGCAAAGGGTAAAATAAAAATTCCGCCTGATGATTTACTTTCGGCTCTAGTGGATAGAATAGCGGCTCGACGTCAGCCTGGGTTGAATTCTGCATTGGAAATTTTAGTAAGTGTACTAAAGTGGTATCCGAAAATCTTAGATAGTAAACAGATAGAATCTTTGTGCATAGCCTTGGAATATTTATTAAAGGAAACAGAGTTGCCTGGCATCACGGATCGTGAACAACTCAATAATCTTTCTGATACAATTCACATTGAAGATAGGCCCACATATCGTGAATTGTCATCAAAATTAGCATTTAACATTGACAAGTATTTGAACCAAAATAATAAGGAAATCCCTAAGATACTTGAAACTTGGAAGAAAATTTCTTTAAGCGATCCCTTGCCTGAAGTTAGACGAGTTTGGCAGTAAAAGAGGTTTTGTCATCAAAATAAAAATAGTTCAGCACTCATTTTAAATCCCCTCAAAACCCTTGTCCCCTGCCCCCGATAAAAAAATCTTCCGAAAGCTTAACAATCAAAATTCATGGCAAGAAGCGAAAAGATTGAGCCCTGATTTTATGCCTGCCCTTCATTTATCTTCTCAACAAACTTTTTCGCAATTGCTGTAATACCTGTCCAGTCCTCAGCCATTACAAGTTCACGTTTTATTATGGAAGAACCCACAAGAACACATGACGGCCTTACAGCAAGATATTCAGGAATATTGTCCAGATTCAGGCCGCCGGCCAGCATATATTTTATGAAAGGCAAAGGCCCTCTTATTTCCTTCAGGAAATCCAGGCCTCCTATCTGGACAAAGGGGAAGAGTTTTATAATATCTCCGCCCGCTCTATGGGCATTATATATCTCTGTGGGAGTACATGCGCCGGGGATGGCTACAGCCCCTTGTTTTTTGGTGAACTTAATTACCTTTTCATCAACATTAGGGCTGACGATATATCGGGCGCCTGCCTTCAGGGCTTTTTTTGCATCTTTTATGCTAAGGATGGTTCCTGCACCGATTGAAGCTCTTTTATCTTTGCTCAGCTTTTTTATTACTCCCTCTGCTTCAGGGACACTAAAAGTAATTTCTACAAACCTGACTCCTCCCTCTATACATGCTCTGGCAGCCTCATATGCCTTCTCAGGGGTATCAGTGCGCACAGCAACCATCAACTTGTATTTCTCAATTCTATTGATTAAAGTCATTCCCTTATCTGTGGTCAATCTCTGTTGCCTCCTGTACGTAATTTATTTTACCTGACCGCCATGGACTTTGTAACTATGGCAGTTTTACTTCAAGGCTTTCTTGACATTATCTTTGTATGTGATAGGCTTAATTTAAGAGGAAATGTTTCTTTCAACAGGGAGGGCATTATGAAAGACAATGCAACAAAGATTGGCGGAGCTTTTTTACTGGGCGGAGTAATAGGAGCTGCTATTGCTCTTCTGTATGCACCCAGGTCAGGCAGAGAGACCAGAAAGGATATCTCCAAGACAGCACGCCGCATAAAAAATAACGCGGTTGATTTAATTGAGGAGACCATTGAGGATGTGCATGGGTTCGCTGAGAATTTAAAGGAAAAGACCGAGGATGTTATTGAACAGGGGATGGGCCTGTCAGACAAGGCCAAAAAAGAGCTTGTAACAGCGATTGAGCACGGACAAAGGGCAATCGAAAAACAGAGAAAAAGGTTGACGCAGGCCCTCGGGCTTTAAGGCGCTTTTAGATTTTATAACTGATAATGGATGGATGTTATAACAAAAGAGGCTTTGCCGTTTGGCCTGGACACAACAACCTCATCACCTTCTGTTCTGCGCAACAAAGCCTTTGCCACAGGTGAATCAATACTGATAAAATTCTTCTCTGCATCGCTTTCATCAGGGCCGACAATGCGATACTGTTGCACATTCCCGCCGGTATCCTCTATTTCAACCCATGCGCCAAAAAATACCTTTGAAGTATCATCAGGTATCCTGTCCACTACAACCAGCTCGCCCAATCTTTTTTTAAGAAAATGTATGCGGGCATCAATCTCCCTTAACTGCTTTTTACCGTAAATATACTCTGCGTTTTCAGAACGGTCGCCCATGGCAGCAGCTTCTGAAACTGCCCTGGTCACCTGCGGCCGTTTCACCTTCCAGAGATATGACAGCTCCTCTTGTAAGCGTTTCTGCCCCGCAGGCGTAATGTAAGGCGAAGCGCTTGTTTTCTTCGGCAATGGCTTTCTCATGCTATATCTCCCAGACAGATAAGTTACTTTACAATACGTAAAAACAACGATTAAGCGCAACTCCCCCCGCTACAATGAAGCCATACACGAATAAAAGCTAAGAGTAACTGTTGGCTTGACACCTCTGGATTTTCCTTGACTAACTGTTCGGGGACATGCTATCCTAAAGCCAGAATTTTAGAAGTTTTTGCGATTGCACAAGGCCACAAAGACTATTGACTTTGCGGCCTTTTTTTATTGATGCCTTCTGAAATTTCAGTTCATAAAAAAGGAGGTAAAAAAATGGCTAATGGAACAGTGAAGTGGTTCAACGAATCCAAGGGTTTTGGTTTTATTACGAATGATGACGGAAGCGAAGCTTTTGTACACCATACGTCAATCCAGGGCAATGGATTTAAGACCCTTGCCGAAGGTGACAAGGTCAGCTTTGATATTGAAAAGGGCCCAAAAGGACCCAAGGCAATCAACGTAGTTAAACTGTAATTAGATAGGAAAGGCCCCCTCGCATTAAGTGAGGGGGCCTTATCATTGGGGAGGGATATGAACAACAGCATGAACAGCAGAAAGAATGTGGCAAGGGCCGAAAGGCTGCAACGAAGGGTTGATGCGGGCTTTGTGGCTAAACAGTTCCCTGAGGTTGCAAGCATCGTCATCAGCATGATGTACAATCAGAAGGGGATACAAAAATCTCTACCGCGCACCGTAAATTTCTTTCCCAGCAGTTATGCTTTGTTCAGGGTAGACTGTTTGAGCAAGGATTGCTCTGATGGCGGATTCGATCTGACTCAGGTTATAACCTCAATGATCAGAAACCACAGGGAGGCAACAAAAGGAGAGCTCAGTTGTGAAGGCAACAGCCCTTCCGCTGACCACTCAGCTATTGCCTACGAAGTTGCAATACAATACGCACAAAACCATGTTTTAGCATAAATCAGCTCCAGGCAACGGAAAGATCCGGAATAACAAAAAAGCCCCTTTCTAAAACAGGGGCCTTTTTATTACAAAATCAATTCCTTATTTACGATGCCCTGAGTCCGGGCCTCGGCCTCTGAGTTGGCCTTGCATCATCTCTCTTATCGCTGCGTTTTTCTTCTTCCTTCATAATCTCTCTTGCGGTCTCGTGTTCTCCTGCCTCTGCAAATGTTGCAGCCGCCATCAAAGCCTCTACTTTCCTTATCAGTTTCTTCATAACTCCTCCTTTCATTGTTTATACCTTAACAACAAGCACCGGACACGGTGCATAACCAATAACTTTTTCAGTAACGCTCCCCATCAGGAGCCTGTTCATCCCTGTACGTCCGTGGCTTCCCATGACTATAACATCGGTTTTATATTCTTTTGAGAGGTCCGTAATAACCTTAAAGGTCTCTCCTTCCCTGACAAGGGCCTCTGTTTTTATTCCCTGTGTCTCTGCTTTTTTCCTGACATCATCCACAAACCCTTTTGCCTTTCTGACAAGCTCTTCAACAGCGCCCGGCGCTTCAGTCTGAAATTCCTCTGTAACATCAACAACAGACAATGCCTGTAACTGGCCGCCGTAGGACTCTGCAAGGTCAATTGCCTTTTCTGTAGCAGCTGTGCTGTATTTCGAACCGTCTGTTGAGATGAGTATATTATCCCAGCCGATAGAGGCATTCTTCGGGATAATAAGGACATCTCCGCGGCTGTGGCCTATAACACGGGCTGTGACGCTTCCGACCAAAGCCCTTTCAAGCTGGGACTTGCCGTGCCGGCCCATGACTATCAGATCAAAATTATTCTCACCGGCAGTATCCACAATGGTGTTAACCGGACTCCCTTCCTCAATAACCGGCCTTATGAAGGCATCTTCCTGATCTGCAATTTTTTTAATCTCTGAGATCACTTTCTCTCCGTCTTCTCTCAGGGTCTTGCTCACTTTTTCCTGTATGCTGGGCATTTGAAACAGGTCCTGATAAAACGGGATTGTCGTAATAACTGTTATCCAGCTCGCATCCTGGCGGGCAATCCTGCATGCCTGCCTGAAGGCATTCTTGCTTGAATCCGAGCCGTCAACAGCCACAAGTATTTTTCTGTATCTTCCCATATCAGCCCTCTGCCCTGTTTAACCCAAAACAATCAAAACAGAAGGATATAGTGCTTGAGCGGTTTATTTTGCCGATAGTCCTTAAAATTAAAATAAGGAATAAGGAGGCAAAATCCTCGGAGGGCTTTAGCCCGAGAATGAGCGAAGGGACTATATCCTTCTGTTTAACCACACTATACCTCTTTCCTGACCTTTGCTTTTTTCATGGTAAGGCCTATTCCTTCGAACATATAAAATATGGCAAATCCCCACCACATTGTATAAGCAACGTAAAAGACAAGGAGGCCTGACATCATACCGGCATGGTCTGCCACTTTATTCGCGTCAACCTGATAGAAGTTATAGGCAGGTTCCACAGCCTTTTTAGTTACCTCAGAGACAATGCCTGCCTCTTCGAACTTCTTGTCTTTCTTGAATGCCTTGTCTATCTTAGTCAGAGTGTTATGCCATTGCCTGAACATCTTTTTCTCATCGTCAACGCCGTATTTGGCCTTGATCTTATCCCCTTCATTCTTAAACATGGCATCAGAATCCTGCAATGCTGCTTCAAGGACTTTTCCAAGGTCTCCTTCGATCTTTAACTCAGCGCCTTTAATCTCTGTTGCAGCGCCTGCAGTTGTGTACACCCTGGAAGCCAGTTCCGCCCTCTTTTCAGCATCTCCTGCCTTATCACCCTCTTTGTTCATATTGATGCTTACGCTGAACGTCTTTCCCACGAACTTCTCATTGCCCTTGGCGACCTTAGGGATAAAATAAGAGGAGCCCTTTGCAAGCTTATTAAAGCTGTCGTCTGCATACTGAAGGCCGTTCAGGCCATTCCCGAACAAGGGTGAAAATATCAGAAACAGCACACCCAAAAACGATATTGCAAAAACAACTCCCACACTGAATGGTTTTTTATTTCTTATTATCATTTTGCCTCCTCTTTCACAAGCACAGGAGCTGCATAATCTTCCTCGCTCCTTAATGTACCGATATTTGCTATAAACTTGCTGATAATCCAGAAACCAAAAGCAGCGACAACAATCCAGAATATGATATTGCCGACATTCTCTATTGTTGTAGTAACAGACTTGGGCATATTTATGACCTCAAGCTCGGTCATCTTCTTGGGCAGTGTTGTAACCCTGTTTATAAAGCCGGCAATAATTGAGAGGGCGTAAAATCCCCTGATGTGAATACCCTTAACAACCTTTGTTGTAAGCGCGCCTACCTGAATGCCGATAAGCGAACCGAGCAGCATTCCAATAGCAAGCGTATAAAACACATATCCGTAAATGGCATATTGGGCTATGGATGCAAAGCCTGCCGTAAATATAATCTGAAAAATATCTGTTCCTACTGTTGTTGCTGTTGATACGCCGAAGATGTAAACAAACATGGGGAAGGTAACAAAACCGCCGCCGACACCCATAATTGCAGCCAGCATTCCGACAATCAGGCCGCCTATTGCCACAAAAAGCCATGATATCTTTCTTCCGCCGAAATCTTCGTCAAAAGTTATCATTGGCGGAATATTTACTTTTTGTAATTTAAGCGCAAACTCAGTTGTGCCTGACGGCCCGCCGTGCGCATCATGGCCGCCGCTGCTGGCGCTGCTTGCCGCCTTCCTTGATTTCAAAAAGTCAGCTAATGCATAAAACCCGAGAAACCCGAGCAATACAGCGTAAACTGTACTGATAAACGCCTCGCTCAGCAAAGGGTCTTTATTGTATAGCCCTTTGTTTATGGCGCCGCCTATGAATGTGCCGCCGACAGAGCCTACAAGGAATGCCGCAGCGAGTTTTACCGAGACATTGCCGAGTTTTTTATGTACCGTGGTCCCCATAATTGCCTTGGCAAAAATGTGAAAAACATCTGTCCCGACTGCAAGAATTCCCTTAACTCCTGCTGCCATCAATGCAGGCGTGATAATAAAGCCTCCTCCTGCACCAATACAGCCTGTTATAAGGCCGGCAGCAAGGCCCACTGCTATTGAAACAACAAATATCAGGTTTGAATAATGCGCAGGGGCATAAGCTGTTTTTCCGCCTATCATATCTCCTGCTTCAATCAGGCCTACTGCAAGAACCGGCAAAAGCAGAGCCAACAGTATCAGCATCTTTTTCCGGTTCTTTAAAATGCTCATCGAGACTTCATAGTCCCATTTGGCGTGAGCAACGGACGCCATCTTCAAAAACTCATACATACGTCTTCCAAATCCCATTTTCAATCTCCTCCTTAAATTTTTTTTCGCCTCAGGCGAACCCGCCCGGGGCGGGAACTTTTAAACTTTTTACCCTTTTTAAACTATATCTTTATGCCATCAAAGGCATTTCGCCTTTTGATACAACCACTAACGGGCATTTCAATCTCTTCCATGCATCCGAAAGTGATTTTTCAGAGGTCTTGCATTCAATCTCAAGCTCAGGCGTTGAACCTACGATTACAAATAATATCTCCCTCCTTTTTTCCGTATAATCAAGAATTGCTTTTTTCATGCACCCGTCTTTCTTAATAACGCTGCATTCAATCCCTTCCTTTGCAACTTCTGACATGAACTCTTTCAAGTCCGTGTTTTTCGCATCAGCCTTTGTCAGGTAGAGGATATCTATGCCTGCCTCTATCCTCTTGCTTATGCTCAGCGCATATTTAAGAACATTCCTGTCAAACATCATGTCGGAAATTGCAAGCAGCACTGTTTTTCTGCCTTTCAGGAGTTCCTTTGCCTTTTCATGCTCTCCTGCTTCGGCAAATGTTATTGCCGCCATTATGTCTTCAAACCGGTCCATCTTCATGGGGTTAATCTCCCACCAGCCTGCTTCTCTTTCCAACGCTTTTCATTTTTGCACCTCCTGATATTTAAAAAGTTACAAGCTGCAGTGCCTGTTTTGCTGCGATAGGTAATTCAATATCCATGCCAAATCTGCGGATTCGTATAACCCATTGAAATGCTTGCCTTTTTGGAGAAACCCTTCTGTTGCAGACAATTCAGTTATGTTGCATTATGCACCGCAGGAGTGGAGACAGTCCGTGACTTGCCATGAAAACATCGCTAAAAAAAGTGTTGCAGTAAAATATCGTTTATTGCATTTTGCAATGGAAGAAAATTCAGATGAAATTGAAACTCAGGCTTTGCCTTTAGACTTTCTCTTAGATTAGCTTTATCGCTACCTGATCCTATAGAGCAGCATCAGGTTGACTATATACACAAACAGGATGCCTATCGAATCCCACGCGAGAAATAGTTTTTTCTTTTCAGCACGGTAGGTTAAACCGATAATCGCAACAGCAGTCATTACGATAGCGGACAGCGCAGAGATTATATTGCCCGAATTGACAAAGGAAAGCAGCGGGCCTTTAATGAAAAAGATATCGTCGAGGGCAAGGATGAGCGTATTGAAGATATTACTTCCGAATAGATTGCCTATTGCCAAATCTATCGCTCCCATCTTTACAGCAGCAACAGAGACCACGACCTCCGGCAGCGACGTTGAAATAGCTATAAAGATATTGCCTACAAAGGTCTGTCCAAGTCCTGTTATTTCTGCTATGCCTTCACCTATCTTGGGCAAAAATATGGCAGCTACAATGACAATAAATGCATTGATACAATAACTTAAGACAACGGTTTTTGTAGAGATGTCTTTATATTTCAATTCAACAGCCATCTCCTTTACAAATTCGGCGATCTGTCTTTTCTCGTAAGAGTAGACTAGTTTCATTGCTACAAAATAGATAAAAATAAAGAAGAGACTGTATGTCCCAATCCATCCTATCTGAGGGATTTGGTTTCCTAAAAATAGGCTTATGGCAATCATACCGAGCAGAAGTATTCCGAAACCGGCAGACAGGATATGACCGTGATGTGCCTTTGCAGAAATCGGCATAGGATGGTGAATAGCATCGAGAAAGGCAAGTATGAGCATGTTGAAGACACAACTGCCAAGCACATCCCCTGCCGCGATGTCAGGCACGCCTGCATAAGTGACCGAGCTTATTCCTGTAACAAGTTCAGGAAGGGACGTAACAGACGCCATTAGCACAACGCCTATCCATGTCCTTCCGAGCCCGGTCTTCTCGGCGATGATGTCGCCGTATTTGGAAAGCTTAGTGCCTGAATAGACGATTAAAGATGTGCAGGTTAAAAATCCAAGCCAGAGAAACATTATCTTCTCTCCTTCACTCTATCATTGTAACACCTGAGACATATTTTACATGCCCCCATAGGGTATCTATCAGTTTTCCCTTACAATCATTATAATAAAATCAATGAGCTTGAAGACAATAATATCTTATCTTGCTATTTTTATTTTATTGACGGCATCAGTTGATTTATCTTATGCAGCTGATATCGGTTATCAGGGAACGCATATCCTCACGCACGGCGCACTTGAATCCCTGGCAAAAGCCTTTGAGAAGAAATACGGGATAAAGGTCTTTGTGAAGGGCGGCGGGTGTGCTGACGGAATTGCGGTTGTGGTTAAAGGCGAGCGCGAGATGGGCGGTCTATGTTGCCCCTTGCCGCCTGAAAAGGCGAAAAAACTTAACCTGATTCAGCATAAAGTTGCTGTTGATATCAAGGCGGTTATGCTGCATCCAAAGAATCCTCTGAACAACCTTACCCTAAAACAGGTATCGGATATTCATAACGGCAAGATCACCAATTGGAAGCAGGTAGGCGGACAGGACAAGCCGATTGCCCTCGTATTCAGAGACCATTGCAGAGATATGGATGAGCCGGTGCGCAAAGTCCTTGGCATAAAAGGACCTGTCGCAAAGAAAGCGATTATCGTAAAGACAGACAAAGAGGTTGTCGAATATGTGGAGAAGTTCCCTGGTGCAATAGGCATTGCTCCAAGGATATTTGCACAAGAGGCAAAGGTGAAAATAGCGAGTGTTGACAAAATCGCCGCTACTCCTGAAAATACCGAGAAAGGTTTGTATCTCCTGAAAGGTGACCTTTATATCATTACGAAAGGCCAGCCTGAAGGGTTAACAAAAAAATTCATGGACTTTGTCCTCAGCAATGATGGGCAGACAATCATCGGCAAAAACTTTGCCAGAGCGAAATAAAGGATTTAATGAAGGATATATGGAATAAACTTTCGATCAGATACAAGATTATCTCGATCATTGTCATCACCATTCTACTCGTCACAGTCACAATACTTCCCATTGTCTCTTATGTTGTCAGAGACGCCCTTATCAAGCAGCAGCAGAACCATCTGGAGAGCGTAAAGAATCTTGTCGTAAAACTCTTTGACGACTACCAGAACAAGGTCACGAATTACACAAAGCTCTTCAGCAATGACAGAGAGATAAAAGACAGCCTCTTTTATCATACGGAACTCTCCGGTGAGCGCGAGCATCCATTGCGGGCAATAACACGACTGTTCAAGTCGTTTGATGTCAGCACCATAGAGATTGGTGATATTAGAGGTCGGGTCGTTGCTATTGCTGAAGCACCCGACAGGTATAACGATGACAAGTCACATGAGCCGCTCATGAAAAACTCACTTCAGGGTAAAGTGACGTCCGGCATTATGCTTACGAAGCAGGGATTCATCATTAAGGCATCTGCGCCCATCTTTTACAATGAGAACCAGATAATCGGTACAATTACTGCCGGCATACTACTTGATGACAGCCTGCTTTCCAAGATAAAGCAGCTGAGCAACACTGATATTGTTATTGTCGATTCCGGAGGCGGTGTTATATCTTCCACATTAAAGACTCAGGGGAAAACGGATAGCAAGACTCTTTCAGAAAAAGACCTGTCCGGCAAGCTGCTCATAAAGTTTCCGCTCACTGATATGAGCAATGCCGCTATCGGAAACATTATGGTCATTCAGGAAGACAGGCTGCCGGTAATTATTTCGAAGACGCACCTGACTCTTCTGCTTCTGCTTCTGGCCATATCCGCCGGTTCGATTTTTGTCCTGTTTCTTGTCCTGAACAAGGTGATGCGGCCTGTGGTGAAACTCAGGGAAGGGGCTGAAAGAATCGGAAAGGGTGAGTTCAGCCACAGGATAGAGGTAATATCAAAGGACGAGATAGGCGAGCTTTCGGAGGGGTTTAACAGGATGGCTGCGAATCTCGAAAAAATGAGAAGCATGGAGGAAAGGCTTTACCAGTCCGAGCGGCTTGCAGCCATAGGCAAGTTTGCCGCAGGCATTGCGCATGAGATAAATAACCCCGTTGGCAACGTGATCGGCATTGCCAAACTCAGGCTGAAAAATACAGAAGACACTGCGGCGAGGGAGGACCTTGAATCTATCATCAAGGACTCAGGCAGATGCGCAAGCATTATCAAGGACCTGCTTGTCTATTCGCGGCAAGCCCCCCCGAAAAAGGAATTGACTGCGATAAACACACTTATTGACGGTGCTGTTAAGACCATCAATCATCAGGCCGATTCAAGAAATATAGAAATCGTCAGGGAGTCTGATGCAGGACTCCTTGATATCCGTGTCGATCCCCTTCAGATGAGTCAGGTGCTGGGTAATATCCTGCTTAACGCGGTTCAGTCCATAGAATCATCAGGGAAAATAATAATCAAAACATCTGTCACAAGCGACAACATAGCTGAGATATCAATCTCGGATAATGGCATCGGCATTGAAGATGCAGTCAAGGACAAGATATTCTATCCGTTCTTTACGACAAAGGCAGTGGGGGAAGGCACTGGCCTGGGACTTGCTATAAGTTACGGTATAGTCCAGAACCATGGAGGCGAGATCATTGCAGAAAGCGGAAAAGAGCATGGAAGCACCTTCAGGATCAGGCTTCCCCTGGGAGAAGGAAATGGATAGGCCGCTCAGGGTAGTTGCCATAGACGATGAAGAGACCATGCTGAAGATAATCAGAAGGTCTCTTGAGCCTGAGCACTGCGCTGTTGAGACCTTCAGCAATGCCTCTGATGCAATAGCAAGACTCCGCAGTGGTTATCCAGTCGATATTATAATAACAGACCTTATGCTGCCGGACATTGATGGCTTCAGGGTGATTGAGGAAGCGCACAAGGTTGACAAGAACATATTCGTGGTAGTAATAACGGCCTATTCGTCTGTCGAGTCTGCGGTAAAGGCCATACGCGCAGGTGCATATGATTTCATCCCAAAACCCTTTGACCCGGAACACTTAGCTATCGTTGTCAGGCGAGCCGCAGAAACAAGGAGCCTGAAGCTCGAAAACATAGGCCTGAAAAGACAGCTGGAAGGGTTGCCGGGCTCAGGCGAAATAATAGGCTCAAGCCTTGCCATGCGCCAGGTATTCAGTATGATTGAAAAGGTCAAAGACACGGAAGGAACAGTCCTGATTATAGGGGAAAGCGGTGTAGGCAAGGAGCTTGTTGCAAGGGCTATCCATTACGGCAGCAAAAGGGCAACAAGGTCTTTCATAGCTATTAATTGTGGAGCATTGCCTGACGAGCTTCTGGAATCTGAGTTGTTCGGTTACGAAAAAGGCGCATTCACCGGAGCAGTGAATAATAAAACAGGCTTGTTTGAGGCAGCTAACGGCGGCACAGTATTTCTCGATGAGGTCAGCAGCATAAGCCCCATGATGCAGGTGAAGCTGCTCAGGTTTTTGCAGGAACGGAACTTTATGAGGCTCGGAGGCAAAGAGACTATAAGCGTTGATGTCAGGGTCATTGCTGCTACAAATGAATATCTTAAAGATGCTGTAGACAGAGGCGGATTCAGAAAAGACCTTTACTACCGCCTGAACGTCATCCCCATCGAGATACCGCCCTTGCGGGAAAGGAAAGAAGACATCCCGCTTCTTATCAGACACTTCATAAGGAAATTCTCTCTCAAAATGGCGAGAAAAATCTCAGGCATAAACAAGGATGCAGAAGAATTGTTCAAACGATATAAATGGGAAGGCAACGTGAGAGAGCTTGAGAATGTTATTGAGAGGGCGATTACGATAACCGATGACGATGTTATCAGTGCAGGCGACCTGCCTGATGAGATCAAGAATGAAAACCCGCAGTTGCCTGAGAACACAGCAGCATATCCCAAGAACCTTACACTTTTCGACCTTGAACGGATACATATTGCAGATGTCTTAAAGTCCGTCAACGGCAACAAGAGCAAGGCCGCCCGAATACTTGGAATCGACTACAGCACGCTACGCCGAAAGCTCAATGCCATGGGCATACCAATAGAGTAAATTGCGCTGATTGGTGTGTTTTACACAGGCATTTTGCCTTTATAATTGTAACTTTCGTTTCCTTCCTTTTTTGGTTATCAGAAATTAGTCTCTTATCGCCCGATATGAATAGTTTTCTTGAATCACGCCCCGAATTTTGTCTGGCATGATAGGTGCAATATCAAATGTAATTCCAACGAGGAGGTGATTGAAAGCTTACGATATTCTTGTCTTTCATAATATTCAAAACTAACCTAAGGAGGTAATGTATGAGGAGATTTTTAAAGTATTGTCTTGTTGTTTTAGTTGTAATTGGCCTGAGCACTGCTGTTTATGCAGCCGTTGCAAAATGGATCTTTGTGCCGAATGCCGCATCGAAGACACTCTCTTTTATTGATCCACAAAAGGACATGGTCATCGGCCACTGCGAGACTGGGCCGACGGGTTGGCTCGCATGTCTTACACCTGACCTGAAAAAGATTTATGTCGGTGAAAACGGCGGAGATTCGGTTACTGTTGTTGATGCACTGACTCACAAAACCCTGAAACATATCAAAACAGGGAAGAACGTAAAACACCCGCTTGTGACTCCTGACGGCAAGTATGTTCTTATTAATCATACGGGCGAGGTGAAGGCGGTACTCCTTGATGCTAAAACAGACAAAGAACTGAAGACCTTTGCCGTTGATCACCAGAATAAGGAGCAGAAAGGTCCACTCATGATGCACTCGGCCTTCACCTGGGACAGCAAGTATGCCTTTGTCCAGAACTATGCTGACAAGAAAGCATATGTTCTGAAAATTCCTTCTCTCGAAGTGGCAGCAACAATTGACGGTGACAGCCCCGCACATTACTTCATCCCCACACCTGACAATAAACAGGTCTGGATTGTCTACGAGGGCAATGATGCCGCGAAGATAAAACCTTCTGTCTCTATAGTAGACATGGCTACATTCAAGGAGACAAAAAAGATTGAAATACCAACGGCTGAAGGCGAAGTCATCGAAGGACATCATGGCATATTTACCCTCGATGGCAAGTATTTTTATTACTGCAACCGCGGCCCCGGCCCGAAGTTCGGCGGTTCAACTGTTGCAGTCATTGATGTTGCCCAGCAGAAGGTCGTGAGAACCATCAAAGCAGCAAATGGAATCGGGCATCCGTATCTTACCCCTGACGGCAAATATGTAGTACTCACGCCTTACGGCTCCAACGTTATCACCATTGTTGATGCTGGCACAGGGCTCAAACTCAAAGATATCGCGGTCGGCAACGGCAACCATGTCGGTCATATCGTCTTCAGCGCAGATAGTAAGAAAGCCTATGCAACGAATGCCTCAGACGGCGCGTTGTATGTGATTGACATGCAGACCCGCGAAGTCGTCAAGGGAATCCCTACCGGCGACAAGGCAGCTCAGGTCATAAATACTTATACAAACTTGTTTGAAGTGCCGGGCGTATACAAATCTCACAGTCGTTGATAACTCGGAAAGGGGCGGCTTATGAAGTCCGCCCCTTTAAAATTACTGAGCGACCACCTGCATATCTGCACCTCAAAACTTAAACCAGAGAAGCACAAATTACATTTTAGTTTGACTTAAGAAAGTCTATTCTGTTGTTTTTGTCTTGAGGCAATGGGGTTCGTCGTTAAACTATGAGGATGGCGCTTCACCTTTTGAAACAATTACCAGAGGGCACTTCAGGCCTTTCCATAAATCCGGCAAGGCCTTTTCGCCCTCGCATCCGATTTCAAGCTCTGTCTCGGACCCTGCTACGACAAAAACTATTTCATTCCTTTTATTTGTATAATCGAGAATCGCCTTTTTCATGCAGCCTTCTTTCAAAACCAGGCTGAACCTAAAACCCACCTTCTCGACTTCGGCCCTGAAGTCATTCAAGTTCTCTTTTCCTTTTCCGGGCTCGCTGACATAGAGGATTTCCAGGTTCGCCTCGATTCTGTCGCTTATATTTATCGCATATTTTAAACTGTTCCTGTCAAAAAACCGGTCTGAAATAACCAGCAGCACTGTCTTTCTGCCTTTAAGCATTTCTTTCGCCTTTTCGTGCTCTCCTTCTTCCGCAAAGGTTATCGCTGACATCAGTTTCTCAAATACGCCCCCGTAAGAAAAAACCTTGCGTTGTTTCATGAATCAGGTTATATCCTCAACACATATTACTCAGCCATATATCAGTGCAACAGCCTGTATTGGATAATGTAGGCCGCCACACCCGCGAAATACCCTGCAAAGGCAAGCGGCCCTATGCGCCGGGCATACCAGAAGAACTCTATCTTCTCCAGTCCCATCGCAGCCACACCTGCGGCTGAACCAATTATAAGTATCGAACCTCCTGTGCCAGCGCAGTATGCCATGAACTCCCAGAGAAATGAGTCCGGAGGAAACTGTGCCAGCGGGTACATGCCCATTGAAGCTGCCACCAAGGGAATATTATCCACAATGGCTGAAACAAGGCCGATAATAATGACGATTACGGATTGGTTGCCGAGTTTGACATCAAGCCACTGTGCCAACGAGGGGAGCATGCCATTGGCAGAAAGTGTAGCCACGGCAAGCAAAATACCGATGAAGAAAACAACAGACGCCATATCAATGCGTTTAAGCGCCTTGGTCAAAGTGAGGTGCTCCTTCTGTTCCGCAGGCTTTTCGCGATGCAGGATATTACCAACGAGCCAGAGCACACCAAGTGCCAGCAAAATACCGAGATATGGAGGCAGATGCGTAATTGCCTTGAATATCGGAACGAATATTAAGGAACCCATCCCCATAAAAAACATCAGGTTCTTTTCGAACTGAGAGGTGATGCTGCCGCCGTTTTCGACCTTGTCCGGAGGCACGACACTGCCTTTTATCATGAAAGAGGCTATGACAAGAGGCACCAGCAGATTGACCATGGAAGCAATCCATGTAGTCTTCATGATATTGACTGTTGTTATTTGTCCGCCAATCCAGAGCATTGTTGTTGTCACATCGCCGATTGGTGACCATGCGCCGCCTGCATTGGCAGCAATAACAATAATACCCGCAAAGAAGAGACGCTGTTTATGTTCCTTAAGCAGGCGCTTCATCAAAGCAACCATCACGATGGTTGTTGTCATATTGTCTAAAATGGAAGACAGATAAAAAGTAATGAAACCGATTACCCAGAGCAGGCTCGTGAGCTTTTTGGCCTTGATGCGTGAGGTGATGACCTCGAAACCGCCGTGAGAGTCTGTTACCTCAACGATGGTCATGGCACATATCAGAAAGAATACTATTGCCGCTGTTTCTGCCAGTTTTTCCGTAAGCTGGTGGCTTACGCCTTCCACGCCCAGCGGGCTTGCAAAGGAGTACAGAGTCCACATTGTGCCTGCGGCAATCAGGGCTGTAGCAGACTTGTTGATTTTAATCGGGTGCTCAAGAGCGATAGTAGCGTAGGCGAGCACAAAGACAACTGCGACCATGGTCATCATTGTTTTAGTCCTCCTTGATGCTGTATTAAATATTTTGTTTTCATAATTCCTCCAATTTATTCCTTCAAGCTCCCCTCCTATTTTAGGAGGGGATTAAAGGGGTGGTAATTTCTTCAAACCAACCACCCCACCCCCTCCTTAACTAAGGAGGGGAGCTATTATTCCCGACAAGCGGGAATGACAAAAAATGATTTTCAACTATTCAACCTTCAGATGTATTTGTTTCCCATTCACAATCGCATAACATTCTGCCGGCCAGACATAATTGTTTTCCGGGCCATGTATCTGAATGCCTGTAATTACTGCGTAGTTGCTTATGTCCTTATTTACAACCTTATCCAGTGTGCGCTCAAGATCTGCCTGAATAGCTGTTTGTGTTATTTTTGTCAGCTCAATGAGGTCCGGCACCTTGCCATAGGGGATTTCTCCGAGCAACCGCGTTTTAAGAAGGCTCTGTTCAACATCCTCATTGTCTAACGCAAGATTTAATCTGCCCCCTGCCATCTCCTTCTGAAATGCAGCAAGCGCGCCGCAGGCAGTAGATGCGCCTTCCCTGCCTTCACGCCTGCATACACCGGGCTTACCGTCAGAATCTATTGCAATATGAGGCAGGGCGTAAAAAACATATCTTTCTTTTCCATCTTCAACAGGCGCATGATGCATTGCAGCAGACAAACCTGTTTTGCCTGCAAAGAACATCCCGGCAAGGCTCGATAGATTAAATGCCTCTCCCCACATATGCTTGATTATGCTCCTTAGAGTTTGTGATATCTCATCCCTGCAGATGCATGTAGCGGCAATTGTATTGTCATCATTAAAGCCTAAATCTTTCAAAGAGGAATATGTTTTTTTGACAAAATCCACTTCTGTATATACTCTGTCAAAATACCTTTTCAGGACATCATCAAATCCCACAAAACCTCCATTTTAGTGTCTGCGTCAAAAAATCTTACTTTTTGTCATGCTCCCCGCCTATTTTAGGAGGGGAGTCGGAACTCCCGGAGCACTTCGCTTGCGGGAATGACAAATAACAGTATTCTATAAACTTTTCACTTTATACTACTTAATCAGTATCGGCATACCTAACAAAGGCCAGATTGTAAGAATAAGCCCGCCTATTATTACAATCAGCAACACGCTCAAAAGTATTCCATGTTTAAAAAATTCTCCGGTTGAGAACTGTTTCGCCTCATAAGCAATCGCATTCGGAGCAGCGCCTATCAGCAGTACAAAGGGCATTCCTGCTGTGGCAAGCGATGAGAAAAATATCACATCAGGCGAAACGCCGAGGTATTGCGCTACTACTAGAGAAACAGGAAGCGAGATTGCTATCGCTGCAACGTTCATTATAAAATTTGTCATTATCAGAACAAAGGTAGCTATGCTCAATACAAACACCAGCCAGTGGGCATGTTGGAACATAACGAGCCAATTTACAGCCATCCACTGCGCTGCGCCTGTCTTCCAGAGACAGAAACCGATGCTCATTGCTCCGCTGAAAAGCAAAATGATGTTCCACGGAATCTCCTCGAGTTCCTTAACAGTCAGTACCTTAAAAAGAAAGAAAACAAGAGTTGATATAAGAATTAAAGCTGCCCTGTCCATGGACTTCAACGCAGGCACAAAAGCCTGCAGTGACATTACTACAACAATGCATAGAACAGTAACAATCACAAATTTTTCGTTTTTTGTCATTGGTCCAATCTCTTTGGAAAGCCTCTTGACCTTTTCCTTTAGTCCTGATATGACCTTTTTTTCCGGCTTCAGGAATATCATCAAATAACCCCATATAAGGAAGACCATCAGCCAGCCAAGAAGAAACATATATTTTGAAAGTTCAAAAAAACCTATATCCCTGCCTGTAAATTCCTTGAACATGCCGGCGCCTGCTGCTGCGCGGGCTGAACCGAGGTATGTGATGATACTGCCTGCGCCTGCTGCATAGGCCATGCCTATGAAAAGCGCCTTCCCGAAGTTTGTCTGCTTGTCACCTTCGCCGTAAAGCGCATATATCGCAAGAAGGATAGGGAATACGGTAGCCGCAGCTGCTGTGTGTGCCATAAGATGCGCAAGCCCTGCTGTAACAACAAGGGCGCCAAGTAAAATCATGCTTGTTCTTTCACCTACAATCTCTAACATCTTATAGGCAAGACGCTTAGTCAAGCCAGTTGTTGAGAAGGCAAGCCCAACAACAACAGAGCCGAAAATGAACATAACAGAAGGGTCCATGAAGTCTTTAAACGCATCCTTTGCAGAACGGATGCTGAACAAGGCCTGAAACACGCCGATAGCAAGAGATGTCACCCCAATAGGTATGACCTCAAAAACCCACCATATGCCTGCCAATAAAAATAAAGCTATTGCACCTTTGCCCTCTTGCGATAAAGGGAATGCCTTTCCTGTCGGGTCAATGGCGTCTTTCCATTGAGGCATAAAATAAATGAAAAGAAAAAGTCCTAATCCCAATAAAATAAAAAATACACGTTTCCGGTCAAACGGTATCTTTGATGTTGCAACCAATATTTCCGGGGGCGGTTCAGGCAAGCCCTGCGAAGTTTTTATATCTTTATCTGCCATTGTATATTCCTCCTTTATCCTTCCAGAATTGAGCTTGATAGTTCATCAAATACTTCCCGTATCCTTACAAGCCCAACAAATTTTTTCTTATTTTCCAAAACCGGCAGCAAGGCCAGATTGTTATGAACCATCAGATATGCGGCCTTTGTAATGGGCTCATCCGGCTGAACAAAAAACTTTGCCGGGACCATCACCTCGCTGACAGGTTTTTCTGCTGCCTCTTTTGCTCCTTTGTCAAAGAGAGTATCCCAGAGCAATGACAATCCTGACTCATCTTCTGCCGGAACCTGTGCCTTGGTAGTCGGCTTTAAAAACTTTGGCTCAAGCCCCCTCAGTATATCCTTCAGGCTTAAGGTGCCGAGAAGGTTATACTTCTCGTCAAAAACCAGCACTGCCATCGGGTGATGGCACTTCTCACTGCTTAACAAAGACTTTTTCGCAATCCCTATGGCCTGGCGTATTGAGAACCAGTAAGGGATATGCGGAAACTCAAAGACATCAATCATTACATCCTTTGCAACTTTACCTTTTGACATAAACCCTCCTTTCTAAATTATGCTGCTCTTCTTTCAAGCTCTATTAAAAATCTGAATCTATCCGGCCTTTTAACGGAACGCATATACATTATCTGGGTGTCTCCTGAATAAAAATGCTGTTCAAGAAGAAGCGCTCCTGAGCAGCCTGAAAGGCCCAGAAGCTTTACTTCATCAGCAGTGGGTGTTGTAACTTCAATATAATCTTTGATTTTTGTTATCTTGATTCCATATTTTTTCTCAATAAGCTCGAAAAGGGAATTACTTTCAATATCTTCTCTTAATAATTGGGGGCAAATATTATGCGGGATGTAAGCTTCCTGAAGCAGTACCGGTTCATCTTCAACCAGCCTTAATCTTTTTACGTAAATGAGATGCATATTTTCAGGGACATTAAGCTTAACATCAATATCATCTACAGGCATCATGACTGTCTGCGCGAGAACCTTTGTTGAAGAGCTCACGCCTGCTTCAAGCATAAGTTCCCTGAAACTTGTATGCATCGTCAATCCCTCGGATATGATGCGCTTGCATACAAAAGTCCCCTTGCCCTGCTGCCGCATTAAGTAACCCTGCCGCACAAGCTCTAAAATAGCTGCTCTCACCGGCGCCTTGCTCACACCATAAATCTTGCAGAGTTCTTCTTCAGTAGGTATCCTGGAGCCAACGGCCCATTCTTTATCCTCAATTTTCTTTTTGATTATTTCCTCAAGCTGTACATATAATTTTTGAGGGTTTTCTCTGTTAATTATTTCATCCATTTGCATATCCTTATATCATTATAATCTTATTTTGAAATTATTATAATGATATTATATCTACTTGTCAAGAGTTTTTTTTTAGTTTATAATCAGGCATGCGTAACCTTTTAAAAATATTCAAAAAATCCTCTAAAAAGAACTCTAAAAGCAGCAAATTCAGAGAAGCCATTAAAATAAAATATGACACATTTCAAAACCTGCTCACAAAAAACAACAATGTCCTTGAACTTATGGCAGACATGGAAGAAAAACTTTCAGGGGAATATTTGTTTGACCGGCATTATCTTGAGACAAACACTAAATTAATTGCTGATGGCGTCCTGAGTATTATTGAAGATCTGAACACCCTTGCTCACGGCAGATACAAAGAACTTTACAAAACCTATGATGATATATATAAAGAAATAAAAGAGAGCTTAAACCGCAGGTCCGTTGTCCCGGCCAGCGGCCTTACCATACCATTATTGAATCTTACAGGCAAGATGTCAAACATAGCAGGCGGCAAAATCGCACATTTAGGGGAAATTAAAAACCGGCTCAACCTTCCAACCCCTGACGGCTTTGCTATTACCACATATTCATTCAAAAAATTTATGGAACATAACAGGCTGATTGAGAAAATAAATAAAAAACTATTGTCGCTGGATATAAATAACATCGAAGATCTTAATGAGGTGAGCAGGGTCATACAGGATATGATAATAAATTCAGAAATGCCGCAGGACCTGGACAATGCCATAAAAAATGCAGTTGAAAGTTTGAGCTCTCAGCCCTCAGCCCGCAGCCCGCAGTCTTCAGGATTAATGGTGTCTGTGAGGAGCAGCGCTATTCATGAAGACGGTGAATTCAGCTTTGCAGGACAGTATTCCACTTTTCTTAATGTGCCGGCACATTTAATCACGCAGAAATACAAAGAAGTTGTTGCGAGTTTGTTTACACCGCGGGCAATATTTTACTATAGGACAAAAGGATTTTCAGAAGAAGAAATGGTAATGGCTGTTGGTATTTTAAGAATGGTAGATGCCCTGGCAGGCGGGGTTATGTATACAAGGGACCCGAATGACCCCGGAAAAGATATACTCATAATCAATGCTGTGTGGGGCCTTGGGATGTCTGTTGTTGACGGGTCAATAACCCCTGATTCCTATATTGTCTCACGAGAACCCAGGGCCATCGTAGAGAGAAGAGTGGCTGAACAAAATACAATGGTAATATGTTCTTCTGAAGGAAATATTAAACAGGCAGATATCCCCGGCAGCATGAAGAATAAATCATGCCTGCCCGTTGAACTGATAAATATTTTATCCGACCATGCCGTTGCTTTGGAAGAGCACTATGGCAGGCCCCAGGATATTGAATGGGCGGTTGACAGGGATAATCAGATATATATTCTGCAAACCCGCCCATTGAGAACGTGTGATATCCAGCCCGCAGCATTTAAGCTTCCCCGAAGAATGCAGGGCTATAATGTCCTTTTGGATAAAGGGGTGATTGCATGCAAGGGAATTGGCTCGGGCAAGGCCTTTGTGCTTAAAGATGATGAAGAATTAAAAGATTTCCCTGACGGCGCTGTGCTGGTTGCAAAACATACATCAACCAAATTCGTAACTGTAATGAACAAGGCATCTGCAATTATTACAGACGTTGGCGGAGTAACAGGCCACATGGCATCGCTGGCAAGGGAATATCAGATTCCCGCAATCCTTGATGCAGAAACAGCAACATCCGTCATCCGTGATGGGCAGGAGATAACAGTGGATGCAATAAACTGCAATGTTTACGAGGGCAAAGTCAGGGAACTCCTTGAGTATTCTTCGAAAAAGAGAGAGCCCTTTAAAAATACCCGCCTGTTTATGACGCTGGAAAAGGCATTAAAATGGGTTGTCCCTTTAAATTTAATAGATCCCGATGCTGAGAATTTTAAGCCCGGGCTCTGTAAAACTTTTCATGATATAACCAGGTTTGCTCATGAAATGGCAATGGCCATGATTTTCAGGACAAGCAAAGGGCATGATATTACCTCATTTGAAGACCTGATGTCCGCTGTTGCCTTTGCAGAATCAGGCGAGGAAGCATGGCCGCAACCAATTGCTCTGAGAGCAGGAATCCCCATAGATGCAAATATGATAGATATTGACGGCAATGGCATCAAAGATAATGTAAAAAAGGCTGCTCCGGAGGATATATATTCGATACCATTTTCTGCATTTCTTAAAGGCATGAAGCGCATGAAATGGCCTGAACCAAGAGCTGCTGATGTTAAGGGTTTTATGGGAATGGTTGCGCAATCGGCATCAATACCCGAAGGACAACTTTACGCAATGGGAGAAAAGAGCTTTGCAATCCTGTCAGGCAATTACATGAACTTCAGCATAAGGCTTGGCTATCATTTCTCGATGGTAGAGGCCTACGCAGGAGAAAACATGAATGACAACTACATAAAATTCTTCTTTAAAGGGGGAGGCGCTGTCAGGGACAGAAAATTAAGAAGGGTGAGGCTGATAAAAGAGATTTTAAAAAAGATGGATTTTAAGGTCAATGTTACTGAAGATGTAGTAAATGCAATAATTACCAAATATAAACAGCCAACCATTGAAGAGAAATTAGAGATAATGGGAAAGCTGACAGCTTACACAAAACAGCTCGATATGGTCATGTATAATGATGACGTTACCGATATGTTTATTGAGGATTTTATCAGAGACCATATAAAGACAGTGAACAGTTGTCAGTGAACAGTTGTCAGCAACTGCTCTTTAAGCCTCCCGTTTTCTTTTTTAAGCCTTACGGAATCCAAAGCGTTTTCTATCGCAAACAGTATCTGCTCCTTCCTGAACGGCTTTGCTAAATAGTCAAAAGCTCCCTTATGCATTGCCTCGAGGGCTGACTCAACATCACCATATGCAGATAGAATAATAACAGGGATGTCTTCGGCGATATGCTTTACAGCCTCAAGGATTTCAATCCCATCAAGCACAGGCATTTTCATCTCTGCAATAACAACTGAAAAACCGTCTTGTTTGACCATTTCGACTGCTTCCAGCGGGTTATTCGTAACCTCTGCTTTATAAGGGGTCTTTTCCCTGATGAGCATGCTTAAAAGCGTCACCATATCAGGGTCGTTATCTATAATTAATATTTTTTCTGACATACCCCCTCCTTTTAAAAGTTCTTTTTGAATTTTATATAGATAAGCGCAAGAGACATGCCAACTTATAACTTATTGAAATTAAATGATAAAATTAAATACGCGGCAGGGGTTCCTGTTTCAAATGTAAACAGGTATGAACAGTTTACCGGACACGGGATTTGACGAAGCGTACTTTTATTTGTCTTTAGCCTTTAACTGTTCCTTCAGCATCTTGTTTTCTTTGTTGAGCTTTACCATTTTCAATGCCTTATCTATGGTATAGAGTATCTGCTCTTTTCTGAACGGCTTTGTGATAAAGTCAAAACCGCCTTTTTGCATGCTCTCAACAGCAGATTCAACTGTGCCATAAGCAGTTATGATTATTACCGGGATGTCTTTATCCATGCGCTTAATAGCTTCAAGGAGTTCCATACCGTCAAGCCCCGGCATTTTTAAATCTGCTATGACAAGGTCAAACCCTCCCTGTGTTGACAACTCACGCGCTTCTAAAGGATTATTGGTTGTTATTGTTTCATAAGGTGTCTTTTCTTTAATAATCATGTTCAGGAGCTTTAACATATCCGGCTCATCATCTACGATCAATATCTTCTCAGCCATTTCCCCTCCATTTTAAAGTGTCACTAATCACTGTTTTACTGCCGGCAAGGTTATTATAAAACTTGTTCCGGTCTCCTTTGCTTCCTCAGCAGTCCTTGTTTCGAAGGTTATTGTACCACCATGTTTTGTTATAATTCCATAAGAAACAAAAAGACCCAGGCCTGTTCCTTCGCCGACCTTCTTTGTTGTAAACAAGGGATCAAATATTTTTGTGCTATGCTCTTTTTTTATTCCGATGCCTGTATCCGAGATTTTTATTTCAACATTTCTGCCCTCATCCATATACCTTGTAGAAATGGTCAAATCCCCGCCGCCTTTCATGGCTGATACGGCATTATTGATTATGTTGAAGAAAACCTGTTGTAATTCTCCGGCATTGCCTTTGACCTGAACCGGCAAGTCTGATAATTTTTTTTGCACTTTAATTTTGTTAATAGACAGGGTATTCCCCACAACAGCCAGCACAGCTTCTATATTCTTATTTATATCCATATTTTCTTCTTTATGCTCTGAAAATCTGGTAAAACTTAACAGATTTTCCACAACTCTCTTGGCATTAAGCCCCTGTTTCTCTATCGTCTTCAGTGTTTCATATGACTCAGAGTTTTGGGGTGTCTTTTCAAGCAACAAATCTGTAAACCCAAGTATTATTGCCAATGGATTGTTTATTTCATGCGCCACACCTGCAGATAGAGTGCCTACAGAAGCAAGTTTTTCTGTGTGAAACATCTGTTCCTCCATCTTTTTTCTCTCGGTAATATCTCTTGAAATGCCCAATACTGCATAAATATTGCCCTCTTCATCCCAAAGCCTTCTGAGATTGGTATTAAGCCAGTATACATGCTCTCCGATTTTAAGCGGATGTGTAATTTGCCTGCTTTCCTTAGTATTAAATACCTCCTGAATCATTATTACCAGTTCTTCTGCAGTGGGCCATGAAAGTATTTCTGACATATTTTTCCCAATGATATTCTCGGGTTTCTTATTAAAAAACCTGGCGCCGAATTTATTTATGGAAAGGTAGTTCCCATGCTGATCCACCGCAAAGATGATGTCCTCGGCATTTTCTACGAGCGACTTATATCTCTGCTCTGATTTTTTAAGTTCTACTGTTTTCCTTTCGACTTCCTGTTCCATTGCAGTTGACCAGTTAAGTATCAAAAAGATAATCGTTACCCCCCCGAGTAAAATGACAACGATGATTATCGCCTGAAGTGAAAATTGGCGGATCTGGATTGAATGGATCGCATCTTCCACTTCGCTTACCGGAGCTACAACTGCAACCGACCATAGTGGCTTTTCTGATATTGTAAGGTGAATAGGAGTATAGGCAATTAATTTTTTCATCTCGCCTTCCTGCCCTCTATGCCATCCTGATATATACCAGCTCATGCCTTCTTTCCCTGTCAGCATCATCTCTTTTTGTATCTCATTAATCCGCGCAAACGATATGGTAGGCTTTTTTGCCTTCCGCACTTCAAAGGCATTTTTCCCTATAAATTCCATTTCAGGGTGATAGAGAAAACTTCCCTTTTCATCCATAACCCAGGCATAACCGGTTTTCCCTGATTTTATTCCTTTTGTTATGTTCTCTATCAAACCGGTTGCATCAACAATAAACAGCAGTACCCCGGAAAACTTATTGGTTGCCACCGGATTGGTCTCATCAACAGAAATCTGCCAGACAGGCACCACCATCTTCATTATAAGCTTTTGGTAGTCGCTCCCATGGATAACAGGAGAAACTTCACTTATCAACGTGTTATTATTATTTTTTATTTGACGCGCCCATTCAAGATAAGACAAATCTTCAGGATATATCTGTGCAGTCTGGTATCCATGACTATCCACCAGATGCATCCTTGAACCTTTGGATTCAATGTATCTGATCTCTAATATCCCTTCCTCTTTGATGCGCGAGAAAGTGATTTCCATCCTCTTGCCTAACCAGACTTTTTCAAAATATTGTATGGACGGAGAGAGGCCGAGCAATGATAATTCTTTTTTAAGAATATTCAGATTACTTTCTATCTGCCTGGCTGCGTGCTGCGCGAGGACTAACTGCTGCTGGTTAAAGTCTTTAGTCACAACCTCCCTTATCTTTTTAGAGGATGTCCAGCCTAGGACTAAAACAGTTCCCAGGAGTATTGCGGTAATTATGCCAACTAATACCTGGAAAGTCTTTATATTGAAGGGGCAATATTTCTCCATTACGTAGATAAATAACCGCCTGATGCCCGGGAAGATAAATTTTTTTTCTTCCAATTTTTCAATCCTTGCCCTGTTATAAGTTTCCTGTTTCTGACAGGGCTTACAATTTTTTGCTATTTTAACAGATGTTGACAGGATTATGATTGCCCTGTGCCTGTTTTATAAATATAAAGGCCGGCCTATTGTTGCAGCAAAGCAATTTACCATTGCATTTTGCAATAAAAGAGTTTTACAATTGTCCGATGTTTAGACTGCAGCCAAGCATTCAGAACAAGGTCAGGGCCGGATATTACATCTGCCTTGCCCTTATAGTTGTTGTTTCTATCTTAAATTATCTTGACCTTAAGAGGATTGATAAAAAGATTGCCTTCAGCCTCATAATCTCCGACCTTTTTGATACAACCCTTGAGATGAGGAGGTTTGAAAAGAACTATTTCCTTTATAGAGACAAAGAAGACTATGCAGAGAATTTGCGCTTTACAGAGAAGGCAGAAGATATTATCAGGCAGAACAAGGAAGCAATAAAAGGACTCTCGATCAAGGCAGACGTATATGCCATGGAGACTGACATCAGGGAATATAAATTGCTGATGCAAAAATATTTCAAACTGGATAAAACCCTCAACCCTATCGAGGCCTATGATCTGGAAGGCAGGGTAAGGGTAAAAGGGAAGAAGCTTGTCACTGCCACAGAGGCCATATCAGTGGCAGAGCGGAAATATATTCAGTCCCTGATAGTATCTTCAAGGAGGGTTCTTATTGCCTCGGTCCTTTTCCTGATAGTCGTAGGGTTAATCACAGGCCAGTATCTGTCCCGCATGGTAGTGCGCCCCTTAAAACAGGTGGAAAACAGCATGCAAAGGATTGCCGAGGGAAAATTTGACACCCTCTCCATTGAATCGCCGGACAGGGAAATAGTGTCCCTCAGTAATGCATTCAGCAAGATGATAAAGGAACTGGAATTAAGGCAGATGAAGGTTATTATCCAGTCTGAGAAACTTATTTCCCTCGGGACAATGGTCTCGGGAATTACCCACCAGCTCAATAATCCGTTGTCCAATATATCCACCTCCTGCCAGATATTACACGAGGAGATAGAGGAGGCTGATATAAAGTACAAGAAAGAACTGTTAGAGCAGATAGAGGGGCAGGTCGAGAGGGCAAAAACCATGGTCCATTCCCTGCTTGAATTTGCAAGGAAGAAAGAATTCAAGGCAAAGCCGCTTCCCCTGAAAGACCTGATAGCTGATACAGTCAGGCTTTTGCAGGGAGATATTCCCACTAATGTCGAGATAGGAACAGACATCCCCGAAGACGTCTGGATAATTGCCGATAAGCAGAGGATACAGCAGGCGCTTTTAAATATTATTAAAAATAGCATTGACGCTATACCTGATGAAGGGCAAGTCTTTATTTCTGCAACAGAAAATAATGAAACTAAAATTGTAGAAATAAAGATTCAGGATACCGGCACAGGGATAGAACCTGAACATATCGCAACGATATTTGAGCCTTTTTTTACAACCAAAGGGGAGGAGCAAGGCTCAGGGCTCGGATTGTTTGTCGCACGTGAGATCATCGAAGAACACAGTGGCGTAATAGAGGTAAGCAGCGCGCCAAACAGAGGAACGACCTTCTCGATAAAACTACCTTTAAAGGAGACTTAATGGAACAGAAGGCAAAAATACTTATTGTTGATGACGAACAGATTGCTTTAAGAAACCTGGAACATGTTATGCAAAAAGAGGGGTACACCGTCGTGGGAACCCACAGGGGCCCGAATGCCCTGAAACTCATAGAAGAGAACTGGTTTGATGTCGTGCTTACGGACCTGAAAATGGAAAAGGTTGACGGCATGCAGATATTGAAAAAATGCAAAGACCTTTATCCTGACACAGAGGTAATAATGATAACAGGATATGCAAGCATTCAATCGGCAATCAATGCTATTAAAAAAGGGGCCTATGATTATATATCAAAACCATTCAAGCTCGATGAAGTAAGAAAAGTAGTAAAAGAAGCAATAGAAAAAGTAAGGCTCAAAAAAGAGAATGCCCAGCTTAGGGAGCAGATAGAAAAATTTGAGGGCAAGGTGAAGATTATGACACAGGACCCCTCAATGCAAAAACTGCTTGAGACAGCAAGGCAGGTAGCCCCCACAGACTGCAACATCGTTCTCTCGGGAGAGAGCGGCACAGGGAAAGAGCTCTTTTCAAGGTATATACATCTTCACAGTTTGCGTGCAGAGGGGCCTTTCTTTGCAATCAACTGCGGCGCATTTACAGAAGAACTCCTCTCCAACGAACTCTTCGGGCATGAAAAAGGCGCATTCACAGGAGCAACTGCAGGGAAAAAAGGGCTGATAGAGATGGCATCGAAAGGCACGCTTTTTCTCGATGAGATAACAGAGATGCCTTCTTCCATGCAGGTGAAGCTCCTGAGGGTCATTCAGGAAAAAGAGGTATTAAGGGTTGGCGCAACAGAGCCTGTAACAGTGGATGTAAGGTTTATAGCAGCGACAAACAGGGATATCCATGATGCGATAAAGAACGGGAATTTCAGGCAGGACCTTTATTTCAGGCTGAATGTGGTTTCCCTGCATATCCCCCCCCTGTCAGAGAGAAGGGACGACATACCGTTGTTAAGTTATTATTTTTTGAAAAAATATGCAGCCATGATGAAAAAAGAGACCTCGGAGATATCACAGGATGTAATAGCCATTTTAATGAACTATGATTTTCCCGGCAATGTAAGGGAGCTTGAAAACATTATCGAAAGGGGCGTTGCGCTTTCAAACAGCAATACAATAGAGATAGCACACCTTCCTGAAGACCTGAAAGAACTGAGCATAATGACGTTCAGGAAAAAAGAGGGAAAAATTCCTTCACTTGAAGAGCAGGAGACTGCTTATATCAACTGGGTGTTAAAAGAAGTGGGCGGCAATAAAACCCTTGCCTCGCAGATACTCGGAATAGACAGGGTATCGCTGTGGAGAAAACTTAAGAAGCTGGGGTTGGAAGAGGAGTGATTTGCCTTAAGGCGAATATTTTCCCTTTGGATGAGGCTTCTTCAATGCATCGGGAAGGATAAACTTCACGCGGTCTTCGATCTTGTTTTTCTTAACAGCTATTGCCAGTTCCCATCGGCCTTCTCTCTTAAGGTCAAGGCCTGAGACAATATAAAGCCCCTCGCCCCTCTCCTTTACTGAAATAGCGCCCGGAGCCGTCTCACCTGTTTCGAGATTCTTATGGGTTATTATAAGTTTTGCTCCCTCGACATCGGCATCATTATCGTCATGTACGACTATGCCTGCCACATTTTCCCCAATCTTATACTCCTTCTCATCGGGCAGCACCTCTATGCTGAAGGCAGCAGTCCCCGTGATCTCGAACAGGGTCTCATGAAAATGCTTTGTAAATAGTTTTTTCCCCTCGCTGTGATTTTCGTGAGCGGATGCCTGCAAAAAAATGCAGAAAAAAAGAGCCAGGCCTGTCAAGCCTGATAAAAGAGTTTTCATCGTTTCCTCCTCAGCGTGAGTCGTTATGAATAGTATAGATGAAATTGAAGCAGGTTACAAAGAGTCCGTAAGCCTGGAAGTGTGGAAGTCTGTAAGCAAGGCAAAAGTCAAAAGAGTAAAAGAAAGAAGTGAACCTCACTTGAACATCTTCAAAAAATCTGAATCCTTTATGACCTTTATTGATTTGTAGATTCGCATATCGCATAAGTCCTTATCGCCGCTTACGATATAATCGGCTGCTGCGGACACAGCACAGGCAAGAAACTTGTTATCATCTGCATCCCTGCATGAATCGCTGATTTCCTCCTGTACGCTGACGACTTCAAAGAAGGGGAGGATTTCGTCCTCAATAATTGTTTTTATTTCCTTCTCTGTCAGGGAAAATTTCGGATATGCAAGGACGTCCCTGAATTCCTTGAACGTTGCCTGAGAAATCAGTGGAACTATTTTGCCATTTTTCCAAAGCCCGGCTAATTTTGAAACCTCACCTCTGAAGAGCAGGGCAGAAACCAGGATATTCGTATCAAGAACAACCCTTTTTATCTCTTCTTTTTCCTTGCCCATCTAACCGCATCCGCAACATCTTTTCCTGTGACCCCGAGCTTTTCCATCTTGTCCCTTATGCCTTCAAGCGTCATGTCTGCAGGGGTTATCCGTACGGGCAGAAGGATAATCTTCCTGTCTTTTATGGAAACGTCAAAATATTCAGTGTCAGGGAATGTCTTAACTATTTCCTTGGGCAGTGTCAGTTGGTTCTTTGATGTCTTCTTTGCGAGCATATCCTTACTTCCTTACAATAAGGATACATTGTTAAGGTTTTTTTGTCAACTCAGGCAGATAAAACACAGGACTTTTTTATCGAGCTAAAATTTCTCTTTTCAGTATAAATTACTTCGCCTTCACAATAAGCACTGCGCATGAAGAAAGGACTATCACCCTCTCTGCAACGCTTCCCATAAGGAGCCTGTCAAGCCCTGTCCTGCCGTGGCTTCCAACAACAATGAGGTCAGCCTTTTTCTCTTTCGCTGCCTCTACTATCGCCTCATAAGGTTTTCCTGCATAAACAAACCCTGTGGTTTTTATGCCCTCTTTTTCAGCAAGGTCTTTTACCTTTTTGACATTCTTTTCCCCTTCATGAAGCTCCTTCTCAACAATAGTTCCCTTATGCATCTCGGAATGAACAATAGCTGCATCTTCAGAAGGCACAACAGATATAACAGTAAGGCTGGCTCCGCAGAGTTTTGCGATATTAATTGCCTCAGAGCTGGCTGCATCGCTGAATTTAGAGCCGTCAGTTGCCACAAGCACACTCCTGAATTCAAGCTTGGCCTGTCTCGGCACAACAACTATACTGCATGGAGCATGCCCTATGACCCTTGCAGTCACGCTCCCCATCATGAGCCTCTTCAGTCCTGTCCTGCCGCGCCTTCCCATGATTATCATGCTGACCTTATTTTTTTCTGCCTCATCAATTATGTATTTGTAAGGCTCATCTCCCTGGCGGGCTATTATTTCGCACTGGACACCTTCTTTTTCTGCCTGTGCCTTTACTGATTCAAGGTGCTGCCTGGCTTCTTTTTCTGCCTTTTCAACAAGCTGGGGCGCAAGTGTCTCATATTCCGGGTTTGTTTCAATTACAGAGACAACTATCAGTTTGCTTGAGCATGATTTTGCAAGGCCTATCGCCTCTCTTATAGCGCCTTCGCTGAATTCAGAACCGTCTGTAGGAAGGAGAAGTTTTTCAGGCCTTGATGCAGGACATATCTGTGCCATATTGAGCCTCCTCTGGAAAAGGATGGGTTAAATTATTTTTTCGCCTTTATCGGGACTACAAGCACCTGGCATGGAGCATGCCCTATTACCCTTGAAGCAGTGCTTCCCATCATAAGCCTCTTAAGCCCTGTGCGGCCATGGCTTCCCATAATTATTATATTCACTTTCCTTTTTTGTGCTTCAGAGATTATATATTGATAAGGGTCTTCTCCCTGATGTATTATGGTTTCACAATGTACACCTTCCTTTAATGCCTTTGCCTTTACTGCTTCGAGGTGTTGTCTCATTTCCTTTTCAGCCTTTTCTATAAGTTTTGGGGCCATGGCCTCATACTCAGGATTCATCTCAACAACTGAAAGTACAAATAATTTACTTGAACACGACTTTGCTATATCAATTGCCTCATTAATAGCTGTCTTGCTGAACTCAGAACCGTCTGTGGCTACAAGGAGTTTTTCAAATCCGGGTGTCGGGCATACATGCTTTACCATTAATGACCTCCTGCTTTTAAGATACCGCTTGCTGCCAGTGCCAGCACAAGCACTTCAAGGATTGCAATGGCTACGTAAGCCGTATCCTTCTTTCTTATCAGAATTGGGAGTATTACAAGATAGCATAAAATGCTCAGACCCCCGAGCATCGCTATGCCTACAAAATTCAGATAATCCCCCTTGCCAACCAGAGATGTCCAACCCCAGCCCATCGGTACATTGAAGGCCTGATTGAACTCATGGGCTCTCATGCCCCAGTACGGCACATTTGAACCCTGTGGAATTTCCGAAAGTTTTTCGATCGGCACATAACTCGGCAGCACTCCTGATATGTATAAGATAAAAGTAACTACGAGCAGGGCAAGCCCTACCCACATCCCGATATTTAAAACGCCTGCATATGCAAGCTGCTCTTCCGATGCTTTTGGTTTATTCTCTGTCATTTATTCCTCCTGTTTTTAGCCTTCAGCTATCAGCTAACAGCTATATTATTTCCAAATCTCAAGGCCTTTAAGAAGCGCCCTGGTTCCTGCAAAGAGCAGCAGTACGATAACCATCCATTTGATGGCCTTTGGTTTTGCCTTTGCAAGTATCTTAACGCCTACCATAGAGCCAAGCATTATTCCGACAATTGACGGAACAACTATCATGGGCAATACTGCGCCCTGGTTTAGATAAACCCATGCAGCGGATGTATCTGTTATTGAAAGCAGGAATTTACTTGTTGCAACAGATATCTTCAGAGGCGCGCCCATCAAAAGATTTAAAACAGGCACATTTGCCCATCCGGCGCCAAGCCCGAACATCCCTGCCATGACACCTATTATTATAAACAGCGCCAGCCCCTGAGGAGTCCTGTGTACATTCCATTCAACATCCTTGCCGAGGGATTCCTCACGGTATATTCCAGTTATTTCCAATGCCTGTGAAAGTTTGTCAGGATGAGGAACCTTTGGGAAATCTGATTTTTTTGCTATAGCCATTATTAGAACAATGAACAGGATTGTCGCGCCGAGAAGGATGTTGACTACGTTTGGCTTGAGGGCAAGCCCTATCATCGCGCCCACGATTGCGGCTGCCGATGCAATAAGCGCCACGGGAATCGCCAACCGGAGGCTTGCCAGGTTTCTTTTTAAAAGCCCGGGCCCGGCTGCAAGCGCGCCTGCGAGAGCAACGAGAAGCCCTGCGCCTCTCACGAAATCAATATTAAAAGGAAAGAATCCGCCGACAATCGGCACAAATAAAACTCCGCCGCCTACGCCGCCCAAAACAGCCAGGATACCAAGAATAAATGTAACTACGAATAAAACCAATGGCCAGACCCACCATGGAGTGGCTGATGCCGGAGCAGCTGCCGCAGGAATAGCCTCTGAGACAATTTCCTTTGCAGCCTCCTGACCTTCTGCTGCAAAAACTGATACAGCACAGAATAAAAAAACTACCGAAAAAATAATTATTAAAGACTTGAGAAATTTTTTTGAATTGAACAATCTGTTTTCCTCCTTGCCTGCTCAATATTGTTTCATTTAGCAATGCCATGTTTACTTATTGAAACGGTATATCTTAACTCCGAAGCCATAAAAGGGTCAAGGGAAAGGCGATATTTAATTTTTATGAGTTTATAAGGATTTGTTTAAGGCATCAGTGTTTCTCTTTTCCCACCATGAATAATATCTCTCCCCAAAAAAAATTGTCACACCTGTAAGGCCAAAGCCGGCAATTATATCAACAACATAATGATACCTGCAGTAGACTGCAGAAAATATGAGAGCAGAAATAATTGGAAGGAAAATCAGAAAAAGCCTTTTTTTAAATTTATATGCTAAATAAAGCACTGTAAGGGCAATGCCTGTGTGCCCGCTTGGGAACGCATCACGCTTTATGCCTTCGAGCCTGTTAAGGAGTTGCTGAATCGGTTCTGCAATAAAAAATCCCTGCAATTTTTGTATTTGCAAATGGTCGAGGGTAAATCTTGGGCCAAGCGCAGGCCAGATTATATAGCCGATATAAGAGAGATAAAAACAGAAAAGAATCAAAAATAAGGACCTGTTAAACTCTTCCCGCTGGTCATTTTTCAGAAGTGCAATGCCCAGGGTCACGGGAAGAAAATAATAAGAAGAATATGCAAGCTGGAGGATGTCGGTTAAAACAGGGTTCATCACTGCCTCAAGCATAACAGTCGGATGATTTCCAAAGAGCATGAAGTCTAATTTAATAAGCAGAGGGTCTATATCAACAGGATTTATATAATGCACAACCCAGCCAAGGCTGTCAAAAAGCACGAGCACACTTATTACAGGGAATGCAAGGTCATACATGATTCGCAAAAGCCTGGTTTTATCTTTAACCTTAACAAGGATGAATTGGACGATGAGAAGGGCAGAATAAATAGGGATTAAGAGCAGCCTGTTCGGTATCGCTGAATTAAAAGTTATTGTGATACCCAATAAAATACTAACGAAAATTATCGTCAAAGCATCCGCAGGCCTTAAATTAAATAATCCTTTCACCTAACTTGCCAGAAGACAGGACGTGGTATTCGAGCGGTTTTATTTTGCCGATATTCCAACAACCCCCTGAGTCCCCCTTTGTTAAGGGGGATGCGAGGCAAAATACCCCGGAGCCCCGGCCCGCCGGAGCGAGAATGAGCGAGAATTTTATGTCCTGTCTTTTTCTTCACATGTCTCAAAAGCTACAATTTACTTATCGCCCTTTTCTTTGCCTTTTCTTTTTTAGAAAGCTTTCTCGGGCTTCCCTTCTTTTCCGGCTCATAATCCTCTTCCTCTAAAAACTCAAAATCACCTGAATCAATCCTTTCTGATTTCTCAAAAATATTCTGGAATTCTTCTGAAGATACGGCAACAGAGCCGCATCGCCACGCATGGTCAGCTATATCCCTGTCTGACGTGACAACAATCCATTGCCGTTTATCAGAAGATATCATCCTCTTGATAACAGAGTCCGCCTTTTCACCGAGCCTTGAATAAACTACGCTTACTCCGTTTACTACTGATTGATTTTCTTCTCCGCTGCCGTTTTTCCAACCGTCAAATACAACTGTTATATCATGCCCTTTGAGATTTTTATATTCTACGAGGCGTTCAACAAGCCTCCGCCTCTCATTCTCAAGGTCTTTGTGATATATGCCAATAAGGTTGTAGCCGTCTATTATTATTGAAGAAATGACACACCTCCACTCGTGGATATTATAGCAGAGCGGGAAAACCGGGTGCAGCCTCACGAACTATGCTTTTAAATAACGGGAATGGTTGGCTTGAGCGATATTAGAGATTTTTCGTTGACGTTCTAAAGCTCATTCCTGCTCCTTTTGTGTCATTCCCGCGAAAACGGGAATCCAGGGGCAAACTCCTGAACAAATCCATGCATTCCGCATCAGGTGCGGAATGACAAATAGGATGTCGCAGCAAGCAAGAATGAGCAAAGGCACTATGGCCTGTCTAACAATTCAGCAAATCTGACAAGTCTAATAAGGTATAATATATGAATCTATTAGCGAACCATTTGAGCGGTATCAGAGAATTTTTGGTAACAAATCTCGGCGAAGTGGAAGATAAGCAATTTCAACTGTTTGAGCCCGGAGGGCGAGTTTTGAAATTGCCTTCAACGAGCCATAGATTTGTCAAAAATTCTCTGCAGAAAGCGAAAAGGATGTTCGGCAGGAGATTCATACCCTATGATTAAAGACCGTGATTATGACGTAATTGTTATCGGCGCCGGGCACGCAGGCTGCGAGGCAGCGCTTGCTGCATCGCGCATGGGTTTTTCCACATGCCTTTTCACAATGAACCTCGATACAATCGCGCAGATGTCATGCAACCCGGCCATCGGAGGGCTTGCTAAGGGGCATATTGTGCGCGAGATAGACGCCCTTGGCGGAGAGATGGCAAAGGTAACTGACAAGGCAGGCATTCAGTTCAGGGTATTGAATAAATCAAAGGGGCCTGCTGTATGGTCTTTGCGGGCGCAGGCTGACAGGGTCTTGTATAAACTTGAAATGCGAAAAGTCCTTGAGTCACAGCAACACCTTGATATCAAACAGGCATCCGTGGAAAAGATTATTGCTGAAGATGGAAAAGTAAACGGGGTACTCACGTCCCTTGGTATTTTCTATGGCGCTTCTGCAGTCATAGTAACTACAGGCACATTCCTGAAGGGGCTGATTCATATAGGGCTTGATAATTTTCAGGCCGGGAGGGCCGGAGAGTTCCCGTCTGTCGGGCTTTCTGCGTCCCTGAAAGAGCTCGGGCTGGAGATGGGAAGGCTCAAGACAGGCACTCCCCCAAGGCTTGATGCAAAGACAATTGACTTTTCAAAAACAGAGCCGCAATACGGAGACGACCCGCCTGTGCCGTTCTCACACAGTACAGAGAAAATCACAAGTCCTCAACTCCCGTGCTTCATAACATATACAAACGCTGAGACCCACAGGATAATCAGGGAAAATCTTGACCGTTCACCTTTGTACAGCGGAAAGATTCAGGGAATCGGGCCAAGATACTGTCCTTCTATCGAGGATAAAGTTGTAAGATTCTCTGAAAAACCAAGACACCAGGTATTTTTAGAACCTGAGGGGTTAGAAACAAAAGAATATTATGCAAACGGGATATCAACAAGCCTTCCGTATGACGTGCAGGTAAGGCTCGTAAGGACCATCCCCGGACTTGAAAAAGCAGAGATTATGAGGCCGGGTTACGCCATCGAATATGATTTTGTGTATCCGACTCAGATTAAACACAGCCTCGAGACAAAATTAATCAGCGGACTTTTTCTTGCAGGCCAGATTAACGGCACATCAGGATACGAAGAGGCTGCTGCGCAGGGACTGATGGCAGGGATAAATGCAGGCTTAAAACTCAAAGGCAAAGAGCCTTTAATCCTCCAAAGGCCCGAGGCCTACATCGGGGTTTTGATTGACGACCTTGTCACAAAAGGCACGTCAGAGCCGTACAGAATGTTCACCTCAAGGGCAGAATACAGGCTGCTCCTGAGGCATGACAATGCTGATTTGAGATTGATGGAAAAGGGATTCAATATAGGCTTAATAAGCAATGAGACATTCAAAAAGTTCGAAGAAAAAAGAAGGCTCATAGATGAAGAAATAAAAAGGCTTAAAAAGACAAGGCTCAAGCCCTCACAGATTAACGGGGAACTTGCAGCGCTCAATGCCTCTCCTATATCAGAAGACATAAGCCTTGAAAATCTCCTGAAGAGGCCTGAGGTCAAATATGCTTTCATAAAAAAGTTTTCTCCTTCGGAAAAATCTTTAGCGCCCGGCATAGAGGAACAGGTTGAGATACAGACAAAATATAACGGCTATATCATAAGGCAGATGGAACTGGCGGAAAAACTAAAAAAAATCGAAAAGAAAGGGATACCTGAGGGGTTTGATTATAAATCTGTTAACGGCCTGTCAACAGAAATCCTTGAGAAGCTGCAGAAGGTTATGCCGGCAAACATGGGGCAGGCAGGCAGAATCCCCGGCATTACGCCGGCAGCGCTATCGCTTTTACTGATAAACATAGAGAAGAAAAAGATGCAAGATAAAAAATACAGATAAGAAGACATTACAAGGTTGGTTTCTGTCATTGCGGCTTGTCCGCAATCCTTCTGAAAAAGAAAGATTCCCGACAAGCGGGAATGACAACGATATGGTTTTATTTATGACCTTCTTAGTAAAAAGCATCAGAGAAAATACTGCCCTTGACTAAAGATACCCTTTAAAGTTTAAATAACAATATGCAAAAACATAAAATAGCATTTTTGTTTTTATCTCTGTTGCTTGTCTTTTCATGTTCGAAGAAGGCCACAAAGCCTGAGGAGGCATTTGATGCCGAGAAGGTATTTGCAACGGCGAATGAACAGATGGGGAGAAAAGAATATGAAGAGGCAAGGACCTCATTCCTTGAGATCAAGAGCAGGGACCTGACAAAAAAATATGCCCCGCTGGCACAATTAAGAATTGCAGATACATACATTCAGGAAGAAGAACCCGACCGCGCTGTTGACGAATACAAAAGATTCCTGGAGATCTATCCCGAGCACAAATATGCGTCTTACGCCCAGTATCAGGTAGCGATGATATACTTTAATCAGATAGAAAGCTCGGAAAGGGGATATGGAGCAGCATCAAAGGCCCTCGAAGAATTTGAAAAACTCAAACAGATGTTCCCGAGAAATCCTTACAGGGAGGTACTGGAAGTCAGGATCGAGAAATGCAAAGACATCCTGGCTGATTATGAATTTGTTGTAGGGACGTTCTATTACAATAAGGGCTCTTATGATGCAGCCATTAAAAGGTTCCGGGTGCTGCTGGAAAAATTCCCGGGATTTAAAAAAGAGCCTGATGTGCTGTACAGCCTTGCGATGGCATATAAAAAACACGGGGAGAAAGATAAGGCAGCAGAATATTTCAAACTCCTGATAGAAAAATATCCGAATAACAATCTTGCCCCTGAAGCAAAGAAAGAATTGTCACCGGCTCCCGTTAAAAAGAAGTAATGACCTTACCTTCCTACTATCCTGTTTTCTTAAGCCTGAAAGGTAAAAAATGTATCGTAGTTGGCGGGGGCAGGGTCGCTGAAAGAAAAGCCCTCTCATTGCTTGAATCAGGCGCTGATATAACCGTAATAAGCCCTGAGGTCACAAAAAGGCTCAAGAAAGAAAGTGTAAAGAGGGTAAATAGGTCAAAAGGTTCAGGCGGGAATTTAAGGCATATCTCACGGGAATATAAGAAGGGCGACCTGAAAAATGCATTCCTTGTTATTGCCGCCACTGATTCAAATAAGATAAACAGCAGAGTTTCAGAAGACGCCCCTTGTCTTGTAAATGTGGTTGACGTGCCTTCAATGTGCAATTTTATCGTGCCGTCCGTAGTTAAACGGGGCCCTTTGACTATAGCTATCTCAACATCAGGAGTCAGCCCTTCAATAGCAAAGGCCATCAGGAAGGAACTGGAAAAACTTTATGACGCTGAATTTGGAAAGCGCCTTGCCTCTCTCAGAAAAATACGCGCAAAGGCCATGGCTGAGATTAAGGATAAAAAAAAGAGGGAGAGGTTTTTGAAAAAACTGGGAGCAATGATAGCGACAGAGAATCTCCGGCAGAAAAACAAAAAAAATTAACTGTCTTGCTTGTTTGTTTTTCTTGCCAGCCTGTACAGCCAATAACCAATCCCGATAACCATAACAATAACTATCGCGGTTAATATCAGTTTTTCAAGTCTTGTTTTTTTATCTATAGGGAGTTTTGGCACATAGTTTACATTTTGTCTTACCTGAGTGGTATTGAGAGTTTCATACTTTTGCCTGAACCAGTTGTCCTGGCTAATAAAACTTTGCAGGTCATAAGCCGGCCCGTTGACAACGTTATTGCCAAAGCATAAGGAATATTTTTCAGCGTCATTAAGCGCAAAAAAATAAAGATTTTTCTGAACCCATTGGAGTTTGATGTTTTTGATTTCAAGCAGCGGATTATTTTTATTCTCTATTACGAATTTATAATAGCTGTGCTTGGCTGTTGTATAGGCAATATAATTTTTTGTTTCCATAAGTCTGGCCAGAGGGAAACTGTAGATAGAACTCCGATTAAGCAACCTGAAAGAATCACCTTTTCCCGTATCGCTGTAATATAAGCCTACATTGCGGTAATAATAAGGATTTGATATGTCAAAATATATTCTGTCGAATGGCAAGGCAGCTTCCAGAATTATCACTGTGTTATGGTCCTTATCTGTGGCTATAGAAAAATTGGTAAAACTTGCTTCATCGTAAGCTATAATCTTATCCCCTTTTGAGCCTGTTTTCCCCACAATCTTATTGATTCGTAATTTTTTGTTTTGTATATTATTAACACTAAAATCCAAACTTCCATATTTCAGATTAATGGCTTTGCCGGCATCAACTGCTGTTTGGGTATCTATGAGCTTGATACGATAAAACCGGTAGTCTGCTTTTTTGAAAGTTATTTCGGTTTTCCTTAAATCAACCTGTGAGGAAAAATCATAGATGGCCTCCTTTACTAACGAGTCCCAGGCCTTTCCGTCACGGCTGCCATAAAGGATTATATCTTTCTTGAAATCACGATCTGCAATGTCCAGATCAATCAAGTTAATCGGCTGATATTTTTCAGGCAGTTTAAGGTCAATAACATCTGCCGCATTATCGTCAGTATATTTAATTATTTCGAGAGGATAAGTTTCTATTACTTCACTTGGATGTTCATTCTCTATGATGCCGTAAGGGATCTCTTTTTTATCCTGAGAAAACAATCTGATATCCCCGCATGCTGCATCGGATTTTTTGAGGATATCGTCTGTTAGCCGAAGCTGATACAAAGTATTGTTTTTTATTGGCCCTTCAATATCAACGCAATATTGAAAATCGTCAGGGGTAAGGGGTATAACAGAGCTTGCACTCAAGAGAGCTATATCGAATAATAAAAATATAAAAAGGAATAATATTTTTTTCATGACTACTGCTCTTTTTTATCCGGGCTTGCTATTGCATCCATTATCTTATCTTTAAATTTGTGATACAGGTACGATGTCGAGACAAGGATCATGCCTAAAATAATAAATGAGACAATACGATAAGGGGTGCTGATATTGGACATATCAAACAAGAATACTTTTATTATTGTGACCAAAAATAATCCCAGGGAAACCTTACGGACCATCTGATTATTGTCCTGGAACCCCTTTATCATCAAGCCAACTGAAAACAATGTCCATAAAACCGATATTGCGGCAAAGCGTGCAGCCAGCAAATAATCGTGAAAAAATGAACTCGTTTCAATGTTCAGGACAACGAACAGCAATATCCCCCAGACAGCGAATATAACAGACGAGTCTTCTGTGCTTGAAGATACCGCATCTTTTGAAGATGACAAAACTTTAAGCGAGGCTTTTTTAGCCATATGTGCAGATATGTAAAAAGCAGTCAATAAAAATGCCGAGGTAATAAGTCGTTCCATAAGCAGATATGTATATGAATCAGTAATATAAAAATAGCCACTGTTGAATTTAAAAACAGTTTCATAATCATAAACTAAAAATTTTCCTATCGCAATTCCAAAAAGAAAATACGAACTGCCGATCAAACTCCGCCTCTCTAATCTTACGCCCATCCAGAGGAGTGTAAGGGCCTGTGCTGCCCAAAAAATTGTTATCCAGTGTTTTGAAAAAATTATAGGGATAGTGATAATCAGAAAAAGTGTAGCTTTTGCCAATAGTATAACAAAGGCATCCAGGTGGTACTTGCCCTGCCGGTATAAATATGTTGCCATCAGCAGGAAAACAACTGCATATAAGGCAGTAATAACACTTACCCATTCCAGCGAAAAATATTCTTTTATCATAAAATAGCTAAAGCCAAAAGCTATAAAAGAATTTGGTATTATGATAAGGAATCCTTTTATCTTCTCACTTTCTGCTCTGAAAAACTGATATATAAAAGGAATGATGCAATAAATAAAGCAAAAAACATTCAAAAATATAATTGCCGGCCAGAACTTAGACTCGGCATAGTGCTGGTAAAACCAGCCGGCGTATAAAATGTAGGTAAAAACAAATCCAAGAATATTAAGGAGATCCCATCTTTTATAAAATGCAACTCCAAGAAGGCCAAGATTAAGGATAGTCATATATGTCATAAGAACCATCTGGTTATCCTGCCCGGTACTTAATAAAACAGGCGTGAAGAACCCTCCTATAAGACCTAGAACAGCAAGCCATTTGGTGTCATAAACAATCGACAAAGTACTCGCGAGCACAGTAATTAAAACCATTACGAAAAATGATGAGGCCTGGTCAAATAGATGGTATATCTGAAAAGCGGCAAATGTTGAAAAATAAAGTGTGGCAATGCCACCGCCGATAAGATACAATCCGAATGTTTCAAATTTTTTTCTGAATCGGTCACCCAAAATCAAAAATATAATCCCCCAGACATAGGCCATTGCCACTCTCCCTGCCGGCCCAACCCAACCTTGTTCAAACGAATATTTCAGGAAATATCCGACTCCAAAAACCATTGTTATAATCCCAATAATAAGCAGCCATTTTTGCCCCATGCGAAGTTCAAAATCAGAGGATTTTTTCTCACTTATCGGTTGTGCCTTTATCGCTTCTTTGACGGGGATTTTATTATGCTGCACATGGGCAGGCGCTGCTGCTTTTTTTGTATCAGGAATAACATGGGAAACTGATTCAGTCCTAACCTCCTCCTTATTCTGAAGTAAGACAGCCGCACTATTTAAATCAGTGTTTATCAGCTTTTCATAGTCTTCTATCCTTCTTGAAATTTTGTGAATACCTGTCCAGAGCTCATTTTTTGCAATGGAACGCAAATGTTCAAGCTCATTTTTCAGGTCGAAATAAAAGGAAATCTTTTCATAGATTTGCTTTTCATGCATATAACCGCAGGATTCACATTGAAGGGATGACTCATAAATGACGGCGTTACATTTTGGACATTCCATAAAAGCACTCCTTTTTAAATTACTTGAGAATAAGCACTTATGGACTTCACTTGCAACGCCATCATTATACCAGAACATATTTTAAAAGACTTGCAAAAAACTTCTGAAGGTTAAACAATAACCTCATGAACACACGCGGACTTCCCATAATCACAATGGGACTAAGTTCCATACTTCTGCAGATAATAAGCCTGCGGCAACTCCTCGCTGTTTTTTCAGGGAATGAACTTGATATCGGCATAACACTTTCTGTCTGGCTTACTGCTGTGGGCATGGGAAGCTATGCAGGGCATAGGATAAAGTTTAAACATGCCTTTGCAGTTTCATTCCTTGTCGTTGGCCTCCTGTCGCAGCCTGCAATCCTTTTGATAAATCTGACAAGGCCCTCTCTTCCCTTTGAGTTTGGAGAAACAATCCCTCTGACAACTACGATAATCGCCACTGTCATTTCCCTTTTGCCCCTGTGCTTTGTTATAGGATTGCAGTTCCCGCTTGCTGTTTCTCACTCAGACGGAGATGCTGCAAAGACATACAGCCTTGAGGCAATCGGGGCTTTCACCGGCGGCATATTATTTACATTGCTGCTCTCGGGAAGGGTGGAGGTATTTATACTCTCAATGGCAATAAGCATCATGAATTTTATAACAGCCCTCCTGCTTATAAGGAAAAGGGCCCTTGCTGTATTCCTTCTTGTCCCAATTATTTTCTATTTTGGCAGCAGCAAGGCTTATTCAACACTGCAATGGAAAGGCGCAGAGCTGATCGAAAGGGTTGAGTCAAGATACGGCGAGATTACGGTCTTAAAAATAAGGGGGCAGGCAAATGTCTATGCCTCAGGAAAATTCCAGTTCTCATATCCTGACACCCAGACAGAAGAACTCAGGGCTCACCTGCCAATGGCTGTCCATCCCTCCCCTGCCCGCATACTGGTTGTCGGAGGCTCACCTTCAATAATAAGGGAACTCCTGAAATATCCTGTCTCAGGAATAGACTTCGTGGAGATGGACCCGAAGATTATTGATGTCTCTTTCAGGCTTCTAAGCAAAAAAGACAGGGAGCTGCTGAACAATAAATCAGTCAGGATAATAACAGAAGATGCAAGGAAATTCATAAAGGCATTGCGGACTCCTGCCTATGACCTTGTTATCCTGAACCTGCCTGAGCCTGCCACAGCCAACATAAACAGATTCTATACAACCGGCTTTTTTAAAGAGGCAAAAACAGCGCTTAAAGAAAACGGCATGCTTTGTCTTAACCTTCCGGCATCATACGGCTACATAGGCAGGAAAATGCAGATGGCAAACGGTTCTGTATACAATTCACTTAAAAATGTTTTCATCTGCGTAAAACTTTCTTCAGAAGAGTACGGATATATCTTTGCCTCAGGCAGGCCCTTTGACACAAACCCTCAGGCACTCAGTGAAAGGTTTTATAAGAGGGCCATTGAGGCCCGCTATTTTCAGCCTTATATTCTTGCTGACGCCTTTTCCCCCTTAAAGGTAAGCCTTGTCAGAGAAAGGCTTGAAAAAATCCATGCAATAAATACAGACATGGAACCGATTGCCTACCTTTATAACCTTATGCTCTGGTCCGAGGTTTATGGAGGAGGCATACTCAACCGGCTGCTTAATATGGAAAACCAGGAGGTAAGCCTCGCGCTTATGGCAGCATTCATTATTATTGCAGCCGTCCTCTGGAAGAAAAAACAGGCTGTCTATTACTCAATGTTTACAACAGGATATTCAGTGATGGCATTTTCCATGCTGATACTCCTTGCATATCAGGCGTCATTTGGATACGTTTATGAGATGATAGGCCTTCTCACAGCAGTCTTCATGCTTGGGATGGCCTTCGGAGCCCATATCACAAAAGGCATTCAGAGGCCTCTAAAATGGCTTCGCCTCCTCGAGATTGCAGCAATCATTCTTTTTATTTCTGCCCCTGCACTTTTTAAGCAGGAGATTCTTTTTTATGTGTTAAGCTTTTTATGCGGCATGCTTGGCGGCATGCAGTTTGCAGCGGCAAATCTCTGCATAAAAAAACAGGGCGCAACCGGAGTTGCAGGAAGGCTTTACGCAACAGAGCTTATAGGCTCTTTCCTCGGCGCATTTCTGACAGCGATATTTATGACGCCTTTAGCCGGGGTTCAAAATACCTTCCTGTTTCTGGTATTAATAAAGGGGATATCTTTTATTCTGCTTTTATCAATAAGCCATGAAAAATCTTAAAATAATTTTACTGATAACAGTGCTTGCATCAGCCATTGCCGGATACAGCATGCAGGTATTCCTGCCTGAAAAAAAGGCTGACGAGAGGGTATATCTCAAGGAAATTGCCCCTGACATAGAGTTCCCGGAGAAAAAAACCAATCCTCCGCATTATCAATCAGGCGAAGGCATTACAGCCTTTAATACATATGATATTGCCCCCTCAATCAGGGGATATGCAGGCCCGATAAAAATCCTCCTTGCATTAAGCCCTGATGGAAAGATTAGAGGGATAAAGATCCTTGAGCATAAAGAGACAAAAAATTATGTGCATTATATGGAGAGCCCCGAATATTTGCAGAAGTTTCTCGGCAAGAGCGTTAACGACCCCTTTGAAGCAGACAAAGACGTAGATGCCATAAGCAGGGCAACTGTCAGTGTTGAGGCAATGGCAAAGACAATAAAGGAGTCTTCAAGAATAGTTGCAGCAGACGTACTTAAAATACCTGTGAAATCCGAAGAGGCAAAGAAAGCACACGGCACAGGCTGGATTACGTACCTTCTGCTTTTTTCTCCGGCTATCGTATTTTATTTTGTCACAAGAAAATCAAAAAAATTTCTCAGGGCAAGAGACATAAGCCTTATCCTGAGCATCCCTGTCATTGGTTTATATCTTTCAAGCCCTTTTTCTATACTGCATGTATTCAATCTCGTTCTTCTAAGGCCGTCATCTTCAATGCTCTGGCTTATCATCCTTGCAAGCACCATTATCTCAATAATCATTGCCGGAAGGCTCTACTGCGGCTGGCTTTGTCCGTTCGGAGCGCTGTCTGAACTTATCGGGAGACTGCCATTCAAAAAATGGCTTATTCCTGTTGAAACAGATGACAGATGGAGAGACTTAAAATATATCTTATTGGGAGCAGCAGCATTTGTAGTGTTCATAAGCAAAAGAGTGGAATTCGGCAATTACGAGGCCTATGTCACGCTCTTTTCTTTTCACGGAAATTATCTCGCGTGGTCTCTGGTTGTGATAACGCTCCTTGCAAATCTGAAGGTTGAAAGGTTCTGGTGCAGGTATCTCTGCCCTGTTGCGGCATTAACCGGAATGCTCTCAAGGAAAGACGCCGGTTATCCAAGCAGGAATGACTGCCCGATGGGGAACAAGCCAATGCCTCTGATATCCGAGTGCATCAGGTGCAACAGGTGCTATAAAGGCAGGGAATAGAGGTTAGCAATCAGGGGTTGGTTAAAGGATATTTATGACAGATAAGAAAAAATTTAAGATTCTGGCAATACTGGCCACACTATTAACTGTGTTCATCCTTTCATACAATGTAATCTCAGAATATCTTATGCCTGAGATTGCGGGTTATCTGGAACGCCGTATTTATTATGAAAAGGCAATCTCAAAAAAGGGGTTGAGCCTTCATAAAGGGATGTATTGGAAGGAAAAAGAGTGATTAAAATAAAGGCAGGGCATAGCACCTTCGCTCATTCTCGGCCTTCGGCCTGCGAGGTATTTTGCCTCTTTATTTTCCTTAACCACTACTTAAGGACTATCGGCAAAATAAAACCGCTCGAATACTATGCCCTGCCTTTAAGCTTATAAAATTTCAGCCCCGGTGTCCAATTTTGTTTTATAATAAGGCATGGGCAAGAAGGTTCAGTGCGATCTCTGCCCAACCGAATGCGTTCTTGATGAGTATCAGGTCGGGGGGTGCAGGACAAGGATAAATAGAGAAGGAGTTCTCTACAGCCTTGTCTACGGGAAGCCCTGTTCAGTGGCAATAGACCCCATCGAAAAAAAACCCTTCTTCCATTTCCTTCCTGCAACAACTGCATTTTCAATAGCAACTGCAGGGTGCGTCCTGGGATGCAAATTCTGCCAGAACTGGCAGATATCACAGGCAAAGCCCGAAGAAACAGATTATATCAACTTATCTCCTGACGACGTTGTCAGGCAGGCAATGTTTTACGGATGCAGGTCAGTGACATATACATATACGGAGCCGACAGTTTTTTATGAATATATGTATGACACAGCGCAGATTGCAAAGAGGTTCAATATTAAAAACACCATGCACTCATGCGGGTATATAAAGGAAAAACCTTTAAGGGAACTTTCAAAATATATGGATGCTGCTGATGTGGACCTAAAGGCATTTACAGAGGATTTCTACAGCAGGATATGCGGCGGCAGGCTTAAGCCTGTCCTGGATTCATTAGCCGTGCTTAAGGATGAAGGCGTATGGCTTGAGATAACAAACCTCATTATCCCGACCCTCAACGACGACATGAAAAAGATAAGAGAGATGTGCAGGTGGATCGTAAAAAATATCGGGCCTGATGTGCCTTTGCATTTCTCAAGATTTTTTCCATATTATAAATTAAAGGGCCTGCCCCCGACCCCTCCTGAAACAATAAGGGATGCAAGGAATACAGCCATGGAGGTTGGACTAAAATATGTGTATAGTGGCAATATAAGGAGTGAAGCTGAAAATACATACTGCCATAAGTGTAAAAGCCTTCTTATTGAGAGAACAGGCTACTTTGTCAAACAAAACAATATATCGGGCGGAAAGTGCAGATTCTGCGGTGTAAATATTCCCGGCAGATGGAGCTAATAGATTGAAATATGATATTCAAAGACAGGATATAGTATTTAATATGACAAGAAGAGATTTTCTCGGATTTTTTCTTCTTGGAGGGCTTCTGGGTCTTTTAGGCAAAAAAATATCCGGTAAAAAAATTAATGCCGGAAAAGAACAAAAAGGAAAAGAGGCAATGTTCTGGAGAAAAGCTGATGAGGCTTAGGCTATTCACTGTTTACTGTTCACTGTTCACTGCTTTTTCCCTGCTGTTTGCTGTTTGTGCAGGCTGTAAAGAAGACATAAAAGAGCCTTCAGTTGCCGGAGCATTTTATCCTGCTGACGGCAAAACCCTGAAAGAGATGGTTGATGGTTTTCTTGCCAGTGCGGAAAAGCAGCCGGCTGACGGAAAACTCATTGCCTTGATATCTCCGCATGCAGGCTACCAGTTTTCAGGCCAGGTTGCAGCATACGCATACAAACATCTTGCAGGCAGGGATATTAAGACAATAATACTTATAGGCCCAAGCCATTATGCTTCATTTACCGGCGTATCTGTTTATACAAAGGGAAGAATGAAAACACCTATCGGGAATATAAAGATTAACGAAAAAATTGCCAGGTCCCTGATAAATGAAAAGGCAAATGTAAGTTTTTATCCTGATGCCTTTGCAAAAGAGCATTCCCTTGAGGTGCAGTTGCCATTCCTGCAGCAGGCCTTGAAGGACTTTAAAATAGTGCCCATACTTGTCGGTTCTCCGACACGAGAGTCTTTTGAATTCCTTAAAGAGAAACTAACAGAGTTGCTCAGAAAAGACGAAAAGACAATCATAATTGCAAGCACTGACCTTTCTCATTATCACGACTATAATACTGCCCTATTGAAGGATAAAAAGATAACAGATGCAATAGAAAGGATGTCTCTTGAAGATGCCGAAAGATATCTCATGACAGGGGAAGGCGAGATGTGCGGAGGCTATCCGGTATTGTTCGCGATGGCTGTTGCAAAAGGCCTGGGCGCTACAAACGGCCTGCTTTTTAAATATGCAAATTCAGGAGATGTTACCGGTGACAAGGGCCGTGTCGTTGGATATGCAGCAATAGGGCTTTACAAAAGCGCGCTTACAAAAGAGGAAAAGGAGCAACTCCTTTCACTGGCAAAGGATACGATTATTAATTATGTAACTAATGGCAAAACCCCTGAAGTTGAAATAAAGAATCCAAAACTTGCAGCAAATGGCGCTACCTTCGTCACAATAAAAAGAAACAACAACCTGCGGGGCTGCATCGGCAATCTGCAGCCTGTGATGCCTTTGTACAGGTCTGTAATCATGAATGCTGTTTCTGCATCTTCCAGAGACCCGAGGTTCCCGCAGATGACCAGGGAAGAGCTGAAAGATATGGAAGTTGAGATTTCCATTCTATCACCATTCGAGCCATTAAAGGGTATAAGCCGGATAGAGATAGGGAAACACGGGCTCTTTCTTGTAAAGGGGCAGAACAGCGGGTTGCTCCTCCCGCAGGTCCCAACTGAATTCGGATGGGACACAGAAACATTTCTTGAACAACTATCCCTTAAGGCCGGGCTGTCAAAAGATGCCTGGAAAGATGCAGAGCTGTTCAGCTTTACTGCCGAGATTATAAAATAAGGCCCTGAGCCTTACCTTGAACTAATTTCGCTGCGTATATTTCCCTAATTTCAGCAACATCTCTATATGCACCAGTTCGGTAGGGATGATGCGGAATTCCACCCAACTTGCTTCTTCGGCTGAAGCGCTGACAGGCATGGCAGTGGCTGCAAGGTATGTCCCATAGTTCTTCTCAAGTTCAGGCTCTGACTCATACATCGAATACAGGATTAGCTCAGCCCTGCGCTGCATATCAATCCTCATCTTGCTGTTACGTTTAGTGTCCGGATTAACCTGGAAGTTGGCGCTGACAAGTATGAGGTCAATATGAGCCCTTGTATTACTGTCGTTCAGGGCCGACATAAAAACATGCCCCAATTTTTTAAGAATTATATCTGAAGACCCCTTCATGCTATTGCCGTTGTCAAACAGCAAGGACCCTTCAACAAAAATAGAACCCGTCTTAAATCTTATGCCCCTGACTTCCTCTGTTCCAAACTCTTTTATGAGCAGGCTGTTAATACTCCTGGCAAATTCGTTTCTCGGCTGGGAAATAGCAAGCGCAGGTTCAAGAAATCTTTGTATCCTGACAGCCCGGTAATAAAGGACCGCACTCAGGAGAAGCATGCCGGCAAGCATCAATCCAAGTATCGGCCCGGGCGGCAGAATAAATTTTTTTATAAAATCGCTCTTCATTAAATTTTAGCCTCAAGCAATTTCAGGTCCTTTACCGCCATATTAAAATCCTCTTCTGAAATAGTTGTCGGGCTGTGTATGGCCTTGTTTCTTGTCCTCAGCACCTGCTGAAAAAGGCTCCTTTTAAACGGGCTGAAACGGTGCGAACGCTCCAGTTCCTTCAGGCAGTCATGAAGCCCGGGGAAAGAACGTCCAAGCATCTTCCGGGTAAATATCTTCAGCCGTGTTTCAAGATGGTGGCCGAGAAGCAGGGAGGCAATAACCTTCTCTCCCTTCCTAAAATAATCAATTGCCTGCTCAAGGGATACGCCTCTTTTAAATAAATTTATATTTTCATTGGACTCAAGTTCTCCTGGAGCAAGGCTCTGTATCTTTTGATAGACCTCCAGGCATTTATCCAGCTCATCCTTCTCAAGGTATGACTCGGCAAGAAGGAAAAGGTCCCGCAAATTGCCGGAAGCCTCCTTTTGTTTGAAGGCAAAGGAATAAGCGCGCTGCAAGGCCTCTGTTTTATTGTCCTTCTTGTCAAGAACATCAAAGTGTCTTGCCCAGCGCTTCCCCTTTAAGATATTGTCCTTTGTAAAACGGAACAACTGCTCAGAGACCTCGGCCTTATTAAGCTTGCCGCTTATAATAATAATATTCAGGGTTGGATAGTTCTCGAATATTCCTGGCAGGGCATCAATGCCTTCATTCATACGGTCAAACTCGATATCCAGCGTCATGAGGTCAAAAGACTGGGCCTCCAGAAATTCCCCGGCCTGTTTTATGCTGGCAGCCTCATAAAATCTCAAATCCGCTTCTTCCCGGCCTAAGGCCCGCTGAATCTCCAGCTTCAGGAGTTCCCTGTCCTCGTAATTATCATCGGCAAGGAGCACTCTAAACATCAAGGGCCTCTTCAACAAATGGAAGATTGATTATTATCTCTGTGCCGGCCCCTGATACGGTATATTCCTTGCCAACCCTTATCTTGCCGGCATGAAGCCCGACAACATATTTGGCAAAATAAAGCCCCTCTCCCCAACCCTCGTGAGAGCTCTTGCCTTTATAAAAACACTGCTCCGCCTGCTGCTCATCCATTCCGATTCCCTTATCCCTGAAAGACAGAGAAACATAGCGGCGCCTTCCGTCAATGTCCATAGTAAATGCTATTAAAACCTGTGCACGGGCCTGTTCACGTTTTTTATACCTGACTGCATTGTCCATAATATTCTCAAATACAGTCTTCAACAAAGTTTGTGAGGCAAAAATGGTGTGCGTGTATACATCACTCTGGAAAGTAACCTCAGCCAGATCACTGTATTGCCTTGCAATATCTTCAACCATTTCTTTTAAGTCAACCTTCTTAAAATCTACAAGCACTGATTCCCGCTCATCTGAGATTTTCTTGAATATCTCGATATCTGAAAACAGCTTGGCCAGATTGTCATCAAGGCGCGCCCTCACATCAGGCTGAAGATCAGGAAGCAGGTCTATCCTTCTTTTTATTCTTCCGAGATTGTTTTTAAATTCATGCCCGATGGTAGCAGATATATAGCGGATAAATTCATTGCGCCGCGCAATCTCCTGGTTCTTCATCAGTAGCAAGGCGTTCTCATGCGCCCTCCCCTGTTTCTGCTGATAAATAAAAGTCAGATAGCCGCTAAACATTGTAAAGGAAATTATCATCATCAAAAAGGCGATATCCGATACCCTGGTGGATGCATCAAGCAGTCCCTGCATAATAAAAAGGCGCTCCTCTGTGCCGGCTGATGCGGAAATTTCATAAAGCCCTTTCCACGGCATCAGCCATGGAGCGAGGCGGCCAAAAGGCGGGATGAACCGGTCAAAATAAACCATACCCAGCACAAGCCAGATAAAGGCCATCGAAACCAGCAGCAGCAAATGCCTTGCCTTGTCAAAAGCGCCTGAAACAGACATCGCTAATTTTAACCCATTTTAATAATTAATTTCCTGAAAAATGAGATAAAATCCCTAACAAACTCCTAACACTGATTTCACAGAGAAAATTCATGTAAATCAGCTAGTTACAAAAATTCCACTTTTCCCTTGACATATACAAGATATTGTGGTTTAATTACTGAAACTTTATTTAATAACACAAACTCTTGATATGTGGGAGGCGCTGATTGATGGAGGCTTGTAAGGGTTTTGGGAATTGGCTTGCCTGCCTGAAATGCCCTAATATCTGCACAAAGATGTGTCCTATTGAAAAAGAAAATGCAATGGAAGAGCTAAGGCAGAGAATCAGTTTGGTTGCGAGTCGTACCGACCTGCCTGAGGGCTCTGTCGAACAACCTGGTGTTTTTCTCAGAACAGAGTAAGGGCTCAGGTGCAATAATTAAAAAGTTTTTTTAGCAGACATTAATTAAATAAATAACAGATAAATTTTAAGGGAGGATTTATGAAGGCAGTGAATGGTTTCAGCTTTACTCCAAATGCACTAAAGGTTCTTGAAAAGCGCTACCTGAAAAAAAATGAGGAAGGGAAAATTGTTGAGACACCTCATGAACTTTTTAAAAGGGTTGCCAGAAGCATAGCATCTGCAGACCTCCACTACGGAAGCTCAGAGGCGGATGCAGAGGCATTAGGGGTATCTTTCTACGAGATGATGACAGCCCTTAATTTTCTCCCCAACAGCCCGACATTGATGAATGCAGGGAGAAGGCTCGGCCAGCTCTCCGCATGTTTTGTCCTCCCTGTTGATGACTCCATGGAATCAATCTTTGACGCTGTAAAAAATGCTGCAATAATACATAAATCAGGCGGCGGCACAGGATTCAGTTTTTCAAGGCTCAGGCCGAACGGCGATGTCGTAGGCTCTACAAAAGGCATCTCATCAGGGCCGATATCCTTCATGACAGTATTTGATACAGCGACAGAGGCAGTAAAACAGGGCGGCACAAGAAGAGGCGCCAACATGGGACTTTTGAGAGTGGACCATCCTGACATACTGAGCTTCATAACATGCAAGGACGAGAATACAAAGCTTAACAACTTTAATATCTCCGTAGGATTAACTGAGGAGTTCATGAACGCGCTTGAAGAAGACAGACAGTACGACCTCCTGAATCCAAGGACCAAAAAAGTTTCTCAAAGGCTTAAGGCAAGGGATGTCTTTGACCTCATAGTCAGCCACGCATGGAAAAACGGCGAGCCCGGCATTGTATTTTTAGACAGGATAAACGCTTCCAATCCGACCCCGAAACTCGGCGAGATAGAGTCTACAAATCCATGCGGCGAACAGCCCCTGCTCCCGTATGAATCTTGCAATCTCGGGTCAATAAATCTTGCAAAGATGGTAAGAGGCAATGAGGCAGACTGGGAAAAGCTCAGGGAAACTACATGGAAGGGAGTCCACTTTCTCGACAATGTCATAGAAGTGAACAAATATCCCATTAAAAAAATTGACGAGATGACAAAGGCAAACAGGAAAATAGGCCTGGGTGTAATGGGCTGGGCAGACATGCTCATACAGATGCAGATCCCTTACAATTCCGACAGGGCCGTAGAGCTTGCAGAAGAGGTAATGGGATTCATACAGGCCGAGGGCAAAAAGGCAACCTCATCTCTGGCTGAAGAGCGCGGGGTATTCCAGCATTATGAAGGAAGCATCTATGACGGAAAACTAAAGGTAAGAAATGCAACAGTAACAACAATTGCCCCGACAGGCACGCTCTCAATAATCGCAGGCTGTTCATCAGGCATAGAGCCGCTCTTTGCAGTCTCCTATGTCAGGACTGTTATGGAAGGCACAAAACTCATAGAGGTAAACCCTCAGTTTGAAATGGTTGCCAAAGAACGCGGGTTCTGGAACAGGGAACTCATGGAGAAGATCGCAGAAAAGGGAAGCATAAAAGAATTCAAGGAAATCCCTGATGATGTAAAGGCCGTATTTGTCACTGCACACGACATAAAACCCGAGGAACATATAGCCATGCAGGCGGCTTTCCAGAAATATGTTGACAACGCAGTTTCAAAGACCGTGAACTTCTCTCATGACGCCACGACAAAGGATGTTGAGGAGGTATACCGCCTGGCATACAAAACCGGGTGCAAGGGAGTTACAGTCTACAGGGACGGTTCAAGAGAAGAGCAGGTGCTTTCAACAGGAAAATCTGCAAAAGACAGTTCAAAAGTTCAGGAAGGCCAAATAGTTCAAAAGATAGTTCCGAGAAAAAGGCCTGAGATGATTAAGGGCGCTACACGCTTGATGAAGACAGGCTGCGGGCATTTATATATCACAGTAAATGAAGATGAAAAAGGCCACCTGTTTGAGCTATTCACGTCAATGGGAAAAGCAGGAGGATGCGCTGCGAGCCAGTCAGAGGCAATAGGGAGGCTTGTGTCGCTTGCATTCCGTTCTAACATAGAGCCCGAAGAGATAGTTAACCAGCTCAAGGGGATATCATGCCACCAGCCTTCATGGGCTGACGGAGGGCGGATACTTTCATGCTCTGATGCAATTGCAAAGGCAATAGACAATTATAAGACAGACGGGAAAAAAGGAAACGGCAACGGGCACAAGGACGGTTCAGCCATTATGCTTATAGGCGCATGCCCTGAATGCGGAGGCGCTGTTGAGCACGAAGGCGGGTGTGCAGTCTGCCATAACTGCGGCTTTACAAAATGCGGGTAAGATAAAAAGTATTTGCGGCAAGGAGCCGTTCAAAAAATACAGGTCGTTGCGACTCGAAACCGAGGAGAATACTGACAGGTGGCAAGCCATAAAGAAAAAGAAGAATTATTAGCGCTCTATAAATTATTTGAAGGGATAGAGAACGCTATAGCCTATACAGTTGGCGCTGAAGAACACGACCTCGCAGCAATACCCTCCAATATGCAGTCCGATGATAATGTAGAATTCAAAAAAGAAAAAACCAAACGTGTCCCTCCCAAGAAGAGGTTGCAGAGGCAAGGGTAAAAAAGTTTCAGGATTTCAAGGGTTCAAAGGAGAAGATGTTTTGGGTTGAGAGGATAGATGGTTGAAATATTGAAGATTACGGATGAGCAGGAGAAAGCTTGCAAGAAATAAATTTTATTGTCACGCTTTCCCAAGATGCAGAGGACAGAATCCGAGTCACCGCAATTAAAGACAAAGGGGAGATTTTGAAATTTGTAGTGCAATACGAAGCTAAAATGAAAAGTAAATGGCACCCGATTGTCAGGTACGACACATCACACGGGTTTGCTCACAAGGACATAATCCATGCTTCCGGTCTGAAAGAAAAACAGCCTTTATATTTTCCAACATTCAGCGCTGCCTTTACATTCGCCATACAAGACCTTAAAATATCATGGAGATGGTACAGGGCAGCCTATGAAAAGGAGTTAAAAGATGAAAAAGGAAATGGCAGTTAGAAAGAATCTCGACCTTCTCGATACATTCATGAAATACGCATTTGACCATCCTGACATCCTCGACAAGATACCTTCAGATGCCGAACTTATTATCTTTCCAAAAGATGATCCGGCGTTATTAGCTGAGAATAAAAAAATAGCAGAGTCCATGAAAAAAGCAGGCAAGAAGGTTGTTATCGTTGAGCTTAAAACACCACGTATTGCCAAACCTCACCTTGCAGTTGTCAACGCATAGCTCACATCTTTAGTGCTATGTGTTTTGGTTGAGAGGGCGGAGTGCTGATTTTATGAAGAAATTAACTGAAGAACAGATTAAAAGGCAGGACAGTGTTGACAACGTATTTATCATCTCATTCAGGAACTCAATCCGGCAGCGGATGAAATTAGATGGGATATTGAGATGATTGGTGAAGTCAGGGATGTCATTGAAGATTGGATAGTTGAGAGATTGAAGATTATAGGCGCGCAGGGTTTTTATCCGTGGGTAGAGGAATAGGCAGCGAGGAGAATATTGGACGTGGAGCCAAATTTTCAGTTTTTCGCTTTTAAACTTTATTTTTATTAAGCGAGGCAAAAGATGAAAATGAATTTTAAGTTAGTAGCTTTTATTTTCTGTATCTTTTTTTTAATTATCTACGCTTCTCAAGAAGTTAATGCTCAAAAAATAAAATCTAGCGAAGCTGTTAAAACAGAAAATTTGTCACAGGAACTTAATGGCCTTAAAGAAAAATTAGATAAAGTTGAAAAAAATTCTAACCCAGTCGAACAAATGAAACAGGCATTAACCGTTAGTAGTGATACAGTGAAATATGTTGGGACAATTGCAACCATTGTACTCACACTGATCATATTCTTAATAGGATACCAAGTAATAAGATCTCATCAGTTTGAAAAAGAGATAAAAGAGACAAGAAAACTGATGATGGATGAATATCAAAAAATGTTAGACATTAGAACTGAATCAGAGAAATGTGCAAACGACACAAAATCTAAGATGGCAAATTTAGAAAGATTAGTTGGCGATGTTGCAACCGAATTTATCTCAAAAAAGGCCTCAGATTTAGTTAAAAAAGAAGTCAAAGAACAGACAGCTCCAGTGTTTGAAGAAATGAAAACAAAAGACGAAGATATGAATAAAAGCATAGAATTGATGAAAAAAATAGAAGCATTAGATTTAACTTTGACACCTAGCGTTTATGTAGAGAGAGGAAAAATTTACTTAGATCAAGGCAATATGGAAAAATCAATAGACAATTTTAATAAGGCCATTGAATTTCCGGGGGTCAACTTCGATGCTATTTTCTATAGGGGTTTGGCTAATCATCGTATGAAGCAATTTGATGAAGCAATAAACGACTATATGGAGGCATTAAAAATTAAACCAAAAGAACTTGCTTCATATGCAAATATTGGTGCTTGTTATAGGGAGAAAAAGGAGCATGACTATGAAAAATCGATACACTATTTAACCGAGGCTATTAAATTAAATCCGAAATATGAAGCTGCCTACCTTCAAAGAAGCATAACATATCGAAAGATGAGAAAATATGATTTGTCCGTTAATGATGCAAAACAAATTGAAACATTAAATCAAAAATCGCCTTATCTCTTAGATGCGCTATTTCAAATAGGACTCAATTATGGGAAAATGGGCAATTTTGATTCTGCAATTGAATTTTATTTAAAACGCCTTGATAAAGAAAAAAATGTTTCTGCCGCATTAAACTTAGCCGAGGCGTACATATGCAAAAAAGCTTTTTCCGATGCCGAAACATGGGCTAATGAAAGCTACGCTTTGTCTGACACCGATAGAGACAGAATAATGTCAAAGTTTTTGCTGATAACAACACTCATTCTTAATAACAAGGAATACAAGCTTGAGTTAAATGAAATCGGTGAAAGAATTAAGGCATTATCCACCTTTGAATTAAAAGAATGGTCTTTTGACGAATTATTAGGATGCTTGACAGATCAATCAATCCCTCCCGAAAAAACTGAATTAATCAAAAAGTTGATAGCTTTACTGAAAAAAGAAATAAAACCTGAAGATTTTCCAGTAGCTTAACAAAGTTGGTGGCAAAAAAGGATTTTATTTTTTGAAATTATATGTCGGTGTAACAGACAATTCATGGAGGAACTGAACGATGAAACCCTCTAAAATCATTTACTCATTAAATATTGAAGACGTTCAGAATGTCGCAGAAGAAGAACTTGGGCGGCAGGCTTCAAAAAAGGAATTGAAAATCGTTGAGGATAAAGTGAGCGATTATATTGATTGGCATGGCGCGATCAGTCTTGCACTGAATGATGCAGTTAGGACGCAGAAGACTAATAGGACAAATGGGACATATGTAAATGGATGAAAAGAAACCAAAGCCAACCTTAATCCCCCCTCACGGCGGATATCGGAATCTGAAATCCTATCAGACCACAGAAATCATCTATGATGCAACTGTAATATTCTGTGACAAGTTTATTGGCAAACGCTCGCGCACTCATGACCAGATGGTGCAGGCAGCGCGGAGCGGAAAGCAAAACATTGCAGAAGGCAGCATGGTCTCCGGCACTTCAAAGAAAACCGAACTGAAGCTTGTCGGAGTTGCACGCGCAAGTCTTGAAGAGCTATTGCTTGACTACAATGACTTCCTGCGACAGAAAGGGTTGCTGCTCTGGGAGAAGAGCCATGAGCAAGCGCAGGCAATTAGAAAGCTCGCCTGGGAGAAGAATAGGTCGTATGGGACTTATAAGGCCTATGTTGAAAAAGAAAGTCCTGAAGTTGCTGCAAACACCTTAATCTGCCTTATCCACCAGGCAAACTACCTGCTTGACCAGCAGCTTCGGCAACTCGAAAAACAATTCCTTGAAGAAGGCGGGTTCACTGAACGGCTTTATCATGCAAGGCAGCAGGCAAAAGGAAAGGCATCTTGACCACAATAAGGATTGAAAGAAAATGAAAACCCCTAAAACCATTCTGTGCTTTTTCCTTATCTTCGCCTTAATCTCTCCTGTATTTGCAGAGGAGAAGCCTGCAGAGACAAAAAAAGAGCACAGCAAAAAGAATCTTAAGAGGACTGCGGCTAAAACAAAAAAAGCCTCTAAGGACTTAAAGGAAAAAATTAAAGAAGATGCCGGGCATATAAAGGAAAAGGCAAAAGAAGATACAAAAGAAGTTAAAGGCGCCATGGAAAAGATCCGTGAGGGCATAAAGGGGGCTCTCTACAAAGCAAGAGATTTTTTAAAAGATGGCTGGAAGAAGTTCCGCAAGGCAGTTGGATTGGATTAATTCAAAAAAACTTCACCTGTTCAAAGCCTCAAGTGCAATGGCGTGACATTTTCAGGCAGAGATTTCTCGTTAAGCGTTTCCTTTTTGGCGCTCCCTGTTGCAGCCATGCTTAGTATCAGATAGAGCACCACCCCTGCAATAGCCAAGACAACCAGGGCCTTAAAAAAAAACTTAAAGCTCCTGTAGGCAATAAAAAGGATTAGCAACCCGGCAGCAATAGAAACTGCCAGATTGCCTTTGACTAAGGCTATAAGACTGTCAATAATCTCCGTAAACATACCGGTTATATTATAGCACGGTTTTTTGATTCACCAGAGGTTGTCATGACCCTTGACACAACAATCCCTGTTATGATTTCATAATGGCTACCAAAAGGAGAATCCTATCCATGGGATGCAGAGAAGCAATAATTAATGACAGGCTTGACATGGCGCTTCTTGTTGACATTGACAGGCCTGAATGCGTCTTTAAAGAGGTAAGGAATATCGTCTCGATGATTCTTCCCTCTTATGACTTTGCAGTCTTGAAAGAGGTTTTTACAGATACAGCGATTCTCTTTAAAGGCAAATATCCGGGCTACAGGGAATGCAACACCGGCTACCATGATTTAAAGCACACCACTGATGTGTTCCTCACAATGGCGAGGCTCATCCATGGTTTCTATTTAGAGGGATATAGTTTCAGCAGAGAGACGATAGGGCTTGGTTTAGTCAGCGCATTGCTGCACGACACAGGCTATATCCAGACAGAAGGCGATAATAACGGCACAGGCTCCAAGTATACATTAATTCATGTGGAGCGCAGCATCAAATTCATGAAAGATTATTTCAGAAGAAACAGGTTCTCTGAGAGTGATTATGAGAAATGCAGGCGCATTGTTACGGCTACGAATCTGGGCGTAAAGATCGATGACATACCATTTGAATCCGAAGAGGAAAGGATGATGGGAAAAATTATTTTCATGTCCGACCTGCTTGGACAGATGTCAGACCGTGTATACCTCGAAAGGCTGCTTTTCCTTTTCAAGGAATTCCATGAAGGCAATGTCTGCGGATATGCGCATGAGGACGATTTTCTTGAGAAGACAGTTGGATTTTATGAACTCATCAGGCAAAGGCTCGAAATAGAGATGGGGTATGATGCCAGATACATGAGGCACCATTTCAGCAGGCGGTGGAATATTGAAAAAGATCTTTATCTTGAATCCACATGGAAAAACATAACCTACCTGAAATATATCCTCGATTGCTGCAAGGGCAACTATAGGGACATGCTTAAGCGCGGCGGCATTGTCAGCCAATTAAGCTCATGCTAATCCTTGCGATGCCCTTGGAATCAGCTTAATCCAATCGTCCATAAAGCCTGTCTGCTATTTAAAAAAACAGCCCTTATGGTATAAGATTATTAAATGTCCGGAAGAAACGGAGAGATATACAAATGAGAAACATACTCTTTGGCCAATACCTGCGCAAGAAGGGCCTTATAACATTCGAAGATACTATTAAGGCAAGGATTATGCAGATGCAGAATAATTCAAAGATAGGGCATCTTGCAAAGAAAAAGGGCTGGCTTACAGAGGAAGAGATAGATAAGGTTCTCATTAAGCAGGAAGAGGAATTAAAGAAATTCGGAGAGATAGCGCTCGAAGACGGCCTCTTAACAGAAGCACAGATTAAGGAACTGCTCAAGGAACAAAAAGATGACTATATCTATTTTGGAGAGGCGCTTGTCAAGCTTGGTGTCCTGTCGGAAGAAGAGATGATAAAACAACTAAAGATGTTTAATGCCGACAGATTAACAAATTATTCTCAGCATACCTGAGACTAAGGCCTTATATGATTATCAGGAATGAAGACATAAAAGAATTAACTGCCGAGATACCGGAAGGGCACAGGCATCTCAGGACCACAATAAAACTTCAGGACGGCACTGAGCTTGTTTTTCAGGAAGCCGCAGTCGCAAACATTGTGAGGGCATATATCAGGGTCAGGACACACCCTTTAACAAAAAAGGTAGCGCTAAAGGGCAAAAAGCTTGATAAAAGAAAAGAGGGATATGCAGAGTGGCAATTAGTGGAAGAAGAAGGGGGAGATTAGTTAAAATAGGCCTATGAAAAACCTGCGCGTCAAATCAATTATTTTTTCCCTGGCGCTGTTCCTTTTTTTTAACCTGAGCGCTGCTTCCGGATGGCATGACGAGACACACCTTGCAGTAGCAAAGGCCGCGGGTTACAGCAGATGGTACAATGCCGCAGGCCCTGACATTACAAAGATAAAAGCGGATTTCATCGAAAGGAACAACCATTATTTCGATAATGAAAAAGATGTCCTGGTCACGGCCGGGACGGTACTTGCCCAGATAAGCAGGTACAACAGCCCGAAAGACAGCGAAGGGCATTTATACGGAGCCATCATTGCCTCTCTGCGTGAATATGAAAAGACTGTGAAGGCAGGCAAATACCCTGAATATCATGTTGCCTTCTGTGCTCATTATATCGGCGATTTATCCCAGCCTTTACATAACACCCCTTATGACACTTTTAATAAAGCTCGTCATATCATCAATGACGGGATTGTGGAAAATGAAGTCCTGAAAAATATCAGCCTGATAGAAAAAAATATATATCCGGTTAACCTGAGGCCTGAACATTTTGAAGAAGACCTTGCAGGAGAAATTGCCAGAATAGCCAATATATCGAGAACGCTGGGGCACAAACTAAGAAAAGAAAACAGGGACATGACAAGGGAAGAGGCATACGTGCAGCTTGGCCACAGCGCCTCTTTATTAAAGGCGGTTTTAAAACACATCGGTAAAATTGATTAAAGGAGTTAACCATGAAAAACCCTGGAATTATTTTTTTATCGTTTTATCTAATTGTCGCATGGAACTCCCTCATAGCGCATGGCGCGGATCCTCAGCTCTATCTCGATAAAGGAAACGCCCATTTTAATGAAGCCGAGTTTGACAGCGCAATCAAAGATTACTCCGAGGCCCTTTCAATAAATCCGAATTTTGCCGAGGCCTACTATAACCGCGCTCAGGCCTACTACAAAAGAGAAAAATTCGACGAGGCTATCGGAGATTACAGCAAGGCTATGAAACTGAATATTAATGATGCCGAGATATACCACCTGCGGGGCCTTGCCTATTATAAGAAAGGGCGATACAGCGATGTTATTGAAGATGAAACAAAGGCTGTTGCGCTCAAACCTGATTTTGCCGCTGCCTATCATAACCGGGGCGTGGCCTATGCAAAAAAAGGGCAGCATGATGCGGCCATAGAGGACTATAACAAGGCCCTTGGTATTCTGCCGAATTATGGCGACGCATACTTTTCCCGCGGCGTTGCCTATATAAGAAAGGCTGCTGCTGATTTCAAGAAGGCCTGCGAAAAAGGAAATCGATATGCGTGTGAGAATTTAAAGCAAGTTTCTGAATAAACAAAGAACATGAAGTATATTTTTTATCTCCTCATCTTTTTATTTGCGGCAGCCTCAGGCATCACAGCTTCTCCTTCTTTTGCCGCTGAAACAGCCCTTAAAACCAGGCCTGCAAAGGCTGCTGATATCACAGGCGTCTTCACCCTGATACTCTACGGAGGCCGTCATTCAAGCGATATAGAGACAATCGCTGTTTTTGACCTCGAAGGCGACCGGTACACATTCGAGCCTTACGCGCCTGAATTTGACTACAGGATAAAAAAAGGCTTATCAGTCAAAGAAGCCCTGCATGATGCAGAAACCTTTATCAGCCGGCACCGTTCCTTCCGGAGCGCCCAATTACGCAGAATAATGGACAGGAAGGGAAAAACTATAGGGTATGAACTCAGGCCCTTATATCTGCCTCTTGATTTTGGCGTATCTGATGTCCTCGATGTTACCTACTGGCTCAGGGAGGGCAAGGTGAAGGTTGTAATAAAGCTGCTGCACTCTGTAGAAAAACAGCTTTCTGACGATGATGATTTCAGGCGCTACAGGCGATGAAGAGAACCTCATTTAAGAATCCGCATGCAGAAGATATCCGCCTGAGGGAATTATACAGGAGGCTCATCCTTGAAGGCAAAATAAGGCTCCGCTATAAATCCTTGATGGGGTTAATAGGCCCTGACTGCGCATATCACCTTTATAAATTTGACAAAGAGAATAATGCTGTTATAATGAGTTTAAAATCAAAAAAAGGAGGAACGGTTATGGCAAAGATAGTAACTTATGAATGCGGCCAGTGCGGCTGCGAGGTTGTTGTTACAGAAATGCCGGAAACACAGTTAAGCCCGCTCTACTGCTGCGGTATAGGAATGGAAGGGGTATCTGCCGCGAAAAAATCAAGGCCTAAAAAAAAGGCGCCAAAAAAGAAAACCGCAAATAAAAAGGTTGTAAAGAAGAAAAAGAAAGGGAAGAAATAGTCATAAAACAATGTGCACAGGCCTCTGCCTTGACGACATAATAGTATGCCCTTCCTGCAAAAGAGACGATGAGGGGTATAAGCTCGGAGAGTCAGATTCCCCTTTTACGGATCTGGGCAATGAGGAATTCAGGTGCATTTGCGGCAAGATTTTCCGTTTTGAAAAACACTCACATGAAATTCATATAAAACAGGAGGTTCCATCCTGATGTTTAAATTCATATTAAAGACAGACAACAGCATTTCGCCTCTATTTCTAAGGCTTGCGCTTGGCGCAGTGATGTTCGCTCATGGAAGCCAGAAGGTACTCGGCTGGTACGGCGGGCCGGGCTTTGAAAAAACAATCCAGATTTTTTCCGGCCTTCATTTTCCGTTCTGGATGACTCTCCTTTTGATGTTCATAGAATTCTTCGGCTCACTCGGCCTCATATTCGGTTTCCTTACAAGGCCCTCGGCACTCGGCATAGGAACAGCGATGTCAGTATGTGCATACATGAACCATGTCAAGAACGGTTTTTTCATGAACTGGTTCGGACAGCAGAAAGGAGAGGGGTTCGAGTTTCATATACTTGTTGCCGGCATCTGTCTGGCCCTTCTATTTACGGGCGGCGGGCTTATATCCATAGACAGGCCGTTCTCGAAAAAAAGATAACAAAATAATCCGATTTTCTTCCCTTGTAAAGACCGCCCTTCTTGATATAAACTAAACAAAAAATTTGTCTATGAGGTAATTGCCATGAGCAGTAAGCCGTTTCTGCTTCGCCCCTTGTGCGATTCCGATGTATTGGAATACGCAGAGATGCTTTACACCTCATTTAATGCATGGTATTGGAAACACGGCTGGGGCAAGGACTACTTTGGATGCAGGCCGGAGGAAACGGCAATTTTCTATGATATCTATAATGACCTGACGCCGGGGCATAGCATTGCTGCGTTTGATAATAATACAGGCCGTATGATGGGAGCATGTTTTTACCATCCCCGCGAATACCATGTTTCCCTCGGCATTATGAGCGTGCATCCGGATTACTGGAGGCGGGGAGTTGGAAAAGCCATGGTAGATCATATCCTCAGCTTTACTCAGGAAAATAACTATAAAGCATGCCGTCTTGTCGGCAGTGCAATCAACATGAATTCCTTTTCGCTCTATAACCGTTCAGGGTTTATTCCAAGGGTTATCCATAACGATATGGTGATAAATGTTTCAGGAGATAATCCATATACTCATGCCCCCGGTGAAGACCGCGTGAGAGATGCTGCAATTAAGGATGTCAGCGGGATGGGCGATCTCGAAATGGAGGTCAGCGGAATAAGACGGGAGAGAGATTATCGTTATGCTATTGTTCGCCCAGGCGAATCCGCTCTCCTCAGCGAGTCGCCCAAGGCGGCCTGTGTGCGGAAAAATCCCCGCGAGGTATTGCACGCATCTGTCTATGAAAACGACCAGAAGGGGATTGACGGTTTTATGATCTCGGTAAAGCACTCTGCCCTTAACATGATGGGACCGTGCGTTGCCCGCACCGAAGAAATAGCAATCGCTCTCATCAGGAGGGAACTGGAAAGGTTCAGGGGAACATGGGTATTATTTGTTGTTCCGGTGGAAAAAAGAAAGATGGTCGAGCAATTATATAAATGGGGAGCCGTTAACGTTGAAACACATCTGAAGCAGGTCTGGGGTGAATTCCAACCCTTTAAAGGCGTAAACATGCCCAGTTTTCTTCCGGAAACAGGTTAGCGAGAGAAAAATCTGATGAAAAACTACTTGCGTTATATTTCCGCGATATTGGCAATTCCGTTAGCTATCCTTCTGAGGTTTGCCCTTGTCCCCTTAATAGGCTACGGCATACCGTATATTATGATATTTCCCGTAACAGTCGGCGTGGCATTATTCGCAGGGTTGGGACCTGCCGTACTCACGGGACTCATGGGATCCATAATAACGGATTACTTTTTTATCGAACCTATGCATACAATAACTCTTGATACCCCGCACATTACGAGAGCCACAGTCATGGTTCTAACCAGCATCTTTGTCGGCTACGTGGGCGAAAGACTTCGATCTGCGCGTGAAAAAGCTGAGAAACAGGCCCTTGCCTTAGGCGAGAGCGAGCAGCGCTTAAAAAGGTCGCAGGAGATTGCACATCTCGGCAGTTGGGAACTTGACCTTGTCAATAATAACCTTGCATGGTCTGATGAGGTTTACCGGATTTTCGGATTACAACCCCAGGAATTCGGCGCAACATATGAGGCATTCCTTGAAAGAGTGTACCCGGATGACCGCACAACAGTGAATGAAGCATATTCCAGCTCACTCCGCGAAGGAAGAGATACTTATGAGATTGAGCACAGGGTCGTAAAGAAATCCTCAGGAGAAATTCGTATCGTTCATGAGAAATGCCAGCATTTCAGAGATGAAACCGGAAAGATAATCCGGTCTGTCGGGATGGTCCATGATATTACCGAGCAAAAAAAAATAGAAGAAGCCCTCATCCGAGCCAAAGAGGAATGGGAGCGCACGTTTGACAGTGTGCCTGACATGATCGCAATCCTCGATAATGAGCACCGTATTATCCGCGTCAACAAGGCAATGGCTGACAAGCTTGGCATCGGCGCTGAGCAATGTGTTGGCCTTTTCTGTCACGAATGCGTGCACGGCTTGTCCGGACCGCCTGCGTTCTGCCCGCATTCACGCACTCTATCGGATGGCGCTCAGCATACATGCGAGGTACATGAGCCGCGATTGGGCGGGGACTTCCTCGTCAGCACTACCCCGCTATTGGATGACCAGGGGAAGATGTTAGGCTCCGTGCATGTGGCCCGGGACATCACAGAGCGCAAACAGGCTGAGGAAGAAATTAAATCGCTTAACGATGACCTGAGAAGTTATGTCGTAGATCTCGAGGCTGCAAATAAAGAATTGGATGCCTTTAGTTATTCAGTGTCCCATGACCTGCGCGCACCGCTTCGGGGAATAGATGGTTTTAGTCTCGCCCTTCTCGATGACTATGCCGATAAACTGGATGAGCACGGCAGGGACTATCTTGAAAGAATGCGGGCCGGGACCCAGCGTATGGGTCAGCTTATTGACGATCTGCTGAATCTGTCGCGCGTAACGCGGGTCAGGATGAGTCGCGAAAATATAAACCTTAGTGCGCTTGCCGGGAAGGTTGCGGATAGACTTAAAAAGACTCCGGAGAAACGCGAGGTGGAGTTTATAATTGCAGAAAATCTGTTTGCTTATTGCGATGCGAATCTGTTAAATGTGGTGTTGGAGAACCTGTTCGGCAATGCATGGAAGTTTACATCAAAAAATCCCAAGGCACTGATAGAATTAGGGAAAACAAACCTCCCCTTTAATTCCCCTCCTAATTTAGGAGGGGAACAAGGGGAGGCAGGAAAGACAGTTTATTATGTCAGAGACAACGGTGCGGGTTTTGACCCGGTTTATGCTGAAAAACTGTTCACCCCATTTCAGCGACTCCATGCGATGGAAGAATTTCCCGGTACAGGCATCGGCCTTGCAACGGTAAAGAGGATAATTGAACGCCATGGCGGCAAGACATGGATAGAAGGTGCGGTGAACAAAGGAGCAACGGTCTTCTTCACCCTTGGGTGAAGAATTGCGGAGTGCGGAGTGCAGAATGCGGAATTAAATCCAAAATCCGAAATCGCAAATCCGAAATAGAAAGATGGAGGTTAGATGAAAAACAAGCACATTCTCTTAGTGGAAGACAATCCCGATGACGTGAAGCTGACATTGAGGGCGCTCAAAAAGAACAATATTCTGAACGAGGTAGTAGTGTCACAGGATGGGGTTGAGGCTCTGGATTATCTTTTTGGTACAGGCAAGTTCGAAGGCCGGGACACTAAGGTTCTGCCTCAGGTGGTTCTGCTTGACCTGAAAATGCCGAAGATGGATGGGCTGGAAGTTCTGCACCGCATACGGGCAAATGAAAGGACGAAACTCCTTCCGGTTGTCGTTCTCACCACATCAAGTGAGGATAAGGACCGGATTGAAAGCTATAAGCTTGGAGCCAACAGCTATATCCGAAAGCCTGTTGACTTCAATCAGTTCGCCGAGGCGGTGCAACAATTGGGGCTATACTGGCTGGTGCTGAATGAAGCGCCGTAAACTATGACTAAGCCGCTTCGCGTTTTAATCATCGAGGATTCGGAAAACGACGCGCTTCTTCTGCTGCGCGAACTCAGACGCGGCGGGTATGAGCCTGTCTTCGAGCGCATCGAAACAGCCGATGCAATGACGGCTGCTCTTAAAAAGCAGGAGTGGGATATCATTATTTCCGATCATGCGCTTCCTAAATTCAGCGGCATTGAAGCCTTGAAGATTTTTAACGAAAGCGGCATTGACATCCCTTTTATTATCGTATCAGGAAACATTGGCGAGGACATTGCTGTTGAGGCGATGAGGGCCGGAGCGCACGATTATATTATGAAGGGAAATTTAAAGAGACTTGTTCCTGCCGTAGAACGCGAACTGCGAGAGACAGAGGTTCGCCGTGAACGCCGGCTTGACAAGAAAAAACTGATTGAAACCTCCGAACTGCTGGAAAACATCTTTTCAAATATCCATATCCTGCTAGCGTACATGGACGCTGAATTCAATTTTATCCGCGTAAACCGCCTGTATGCGGAGGCTGACAAAAGAGAGCCGGAATTTTTCATAGGGAAAAATCACTTTGATTTATATCCAAATGAAGAGAATAAGGCAATCTTCAGAAAAGTTGTGACAACTGGAGAACCCTATTTTGCATATGCCAGGCCCTTTGAATATGCCGAGCACCCGGAACGAGGAATAACATACTGGGACTGGAGCCTTCAGTCTATAAAAGATACCGGCGGTAATGTGCAGGGGCTGGTTTTCAGCCTTATAGACGTAACAGATAAAGTGCTGTTGCAGGCTGAGGCTATGCAAAATGCCCATCTTGCATCATTGGGAGAGCTTGCCGCAGGGGTGGCCCATGAAATAAATAACCCGTTAAACGGCATCATCAATTATGCCCAGATACTGGCCAACAAAATCAACAGGGAAACAAGGGACAATGAGATTGCCAACCGGATAATAAAAGAAGGCGGGCGTATAGCAAACATCGTGAAAAGTCTTCTTTTATTTGCCAGAAAAAGAACAGTAGAAAAAAGCGTCTATGCTATCCCGGGGATATTGCATGACGCGCTCCTGCTTACCGAGGCCCAGATACTGAAGGAGAGCATAAAACTGAAGATAAACATGCCTGAAGGCCTGCCGGAAATAATTGCAAATTCCCAGCAGATCCAACAGGTCTTCCTGAATGTAATAAATAATGCACGGTATGCCTTGAATCAAAAATACCAGGAGCAGCATGAGGACAAAACCCTTGAGATAACCGGCTCTGAAATAACAATTGGAGGCCGTCAGTATGCGCGGATAATATTTTATGATAAAGGCTCAGGCATACCTGCCGATATGATTGATAAAGTAATCAATCCGTTTTTCTCGACAAAACCAAGCGGCAAGGGAACCGGGCTGGGTTTAAGTATAACTCACGGCATTATCAGCGACCATGACGGTAATCTGAAGATAGAAAGCGCTGAAGGAGAATTTACCAAAATTATAATAGACCTGCCTGCTGCAACTTTGAGGAATAAAAGATGAACCCGCGGATTCTTGTAGTAGATGACGAGGAGAGCATAAGGTTTACCTTTGCGGATTTTCTCCGGGACGAAGGCTATGATGTTGCTACCGCTGAAAACTACACAAGCGCAATGGCAAAAATCGGAGAAAGAGATTATGACGTAATATTTGCCGATATTATCCTTGGGGACAAGACCGGGATAGACATCCTTCAGAAGGCGAAAGAAAAAAATCCAGCCTCCATTGTTGTCATAATGACCGGCTATCCTAACTTAGAGACTGTATCTGATGCCCTCAGGCTCGGGGCCTTTGATTATGTCACTAAACCGGTCTCGCAGGAGGCGTTGCTCCACTCAACCGGCATGGCTTTAAAACATAAGGCGCTGAATGATGAAAAAGAAAAATACCACTCAAATCTCGAGGCCATCTTCAGAAGCGTAAAGGATGCCATAATCACAGTGGATAAAGAGCTTGTAATTGTTGCAGTAAACAGGGCTGCCGGAAATATTTGCGGTTTCTCCGGAGGCATAACCGGCAAGGCATTTGATTCTTTGGAAACAGGATGCGAAAGATGTCTTGAAGCGCTCAAAGAAACCATCGGGAAAAAGCATCCGGTTGAGGTACCGCGCTTTGAATGCTCCCATAAACACCGGGGGCAGGTCGTGTCCATAACCGCCTCGCCACTACTGGGCGTTCATCAAGAATTTTCAGGAGCGGTACTTGTTGTAAGGGATGAAACTCATCTGGCTGACCTTGAGCGCAACCTCGGAGAGCGCAGGCAGTTTTACAATATAACAGGCAAAAGCGAAAATATACAGAAAATATATTCATTGATAGAAGACCTTGCGGATGTTCAGACAACAGTCCTGATTACAGGGGAAAGCGGAACAGGCAAGGAGCTTGTCGCAGATGCCCTGCATTACAGCGGGAACCGCAGCAACAAACCGCTCGTAAAGGTTAATTGTTCAGCGCTTTCAGAAAACCTTCTTGAAAGCGAACTGTTCGGGCACATTAGAGGCGCATTCACCGGAGCTGTTCAGGATAAAATTGGAAGGTTCCAGAAAGCTGACGGGGGAACTATTTTCCTGGATGAAATAGGCGATATATCCCCTGCCATACAACTGAAACTCATGAGGGTGATACATGAAAAGGAATTTGAGCGGGTTGGAGACTCCGGAACGCTTAAGGCAGACGTTAGGGTAATTGCCGCTACGAATCATGACCTCTCTGAAAAAATCAGGCAAGGCGAATTCAGAGAAGACCTCTACTACCGCCTGAAGGTAATTGAAATAAACCTGCCTCCGTTAAGGGAGAGGAGAGAAGATATTCCGTTGCTTGCGGACCACTTCCTGAAAAAATTAAATCAGAAGCTGAACAAGGAAATTACGGCTGTCTCCGAAGATGTTAAAAAAATGTTTATGAACTATAACTGGCCCGGGAATATAAGAGAGCTTGAGCACACACTGGAACACGCCTTTATACTCTGCAGGCAGAATACCATAACTGTTGAGCATCTGCCTCCGGAAATCAAAAACTTTATTGAACTCAAAATCCCTGTTTCCAAAATCAGAAAAGACAATGACCGCCAGGAGATAATTCATGCCCTTGAGAAAACCGCATGGAACAAGGCAAAGGCGGCGCGCCTCCTTGGCATAGACAGAAAAACTATCTACCGGAAAATCGAAAAATACAAGATTACCGAAAATTAAAAGCCTTTCCTATGTGCCGCATGCCACACTTGTGTGGCGGAACATATATGTGCCATGCCACACTTTTAATCGCCTTTAAAGCAACTCACTCTTACTCTGTTTTACTATAACCCATTGATATTAAAACATAAAATACCATCCCTATGCTTTTTAATCTTCTGGCACAGTTCTTGGTATTGTTCTAATAGTCGTAAGGAGGCATGCGATGCAAGTCTTAGAATTAGAATATGAGGTAAAAAATTTGGAGATGCCGTTAATAGAAATGGCTAAAAAAGAACAAACAGGAAAACTGTGCCCGTTCGTCGAAAACCCGCATAGTGATTGCTACATCGTAACACTGGACAGCCTGAAGGTAGAGTCGGCTATACATTATTGCGGGAAAAACTTTAAAGACTGCGAAATTTACAAAAGGCTGATGAACTCAAAGGGGAAAGAAAAAAAATGAGATGCCCCAATCTTATGAAATGGGTAGTTTGTTCATGTATAGCGGCTGAAAAACCCTATGGCCCGAGTTTGTTCGAGCTTGAGGAATATTGCCGCAGTGACAGATATAAAAGATGCCCTTTTTATCTGGAGTTAGTCTCTGAAAAATATGAAGTTTTGGCCTGATTTCAAGTTCTCAAATAAAGAATAAAGCCTTAAACATTTTAATTTTTTTAAAAGAAAGGAGAAAGTTTTATGAGCGCAAAGACCCTTGCCGAAGCGATAATGTTGCAGACGATGGAAGACCTGTGGGACAAAAACGAGAGAGCAGACGCCGTAAGATTTTTTGACGGAGAGGGCTTCAGCGCCTGCGCAGAAATAGCAGGCATGAACTTTTTTGAACAGATCAGGCTGTACAATATGGCAAACAAAATGATAATACGGGAAAGGCCTGAAAAGAAAAAGACAAAGAAATTTCTTTCACCGGTCGCAGCCTAAAGGGGAGGGAAGAACCCCATGAATAACTACAGGATTAACGCATTTAAAAAAGGCATTACCATAACACTTAAGGATGAGAACAAGACCGGCACAGTCATAGATTGGGGAATTGTTGTAAATCTAAAAAGAGGATTCGGCGGGATAGAAAAAGAGATCCTCCTGCCCAGCACAGAACTGGCAGATTCTGTAAGAGTTAAAACCAACGAAGGCATGATAGAAATCTGGTCGGCAGAAGCAGTGGAATTGACAAGCGTTTTTTAGTTATGCAAGCAATATATCCAGGAGCCTGTCCAGTTCATCGAGAGAATAATATTCTATCTCTATCTTTCCGCCTTTTTTGCCTTTATGATGAATCCTCACTTTTGTCCCAAGACTTTTTATAAGCTTATCTTCAAGGGATGCTATTTCCGGGGCCTTATGCGTTTTATGGCCCTTCAGCTTTTTTGTCCCGGCAAGAGAAATGTTTTTCGCCAGTGCCTCCGCCTCCCTGACGCTCAGGCCTTTGGTTATAATCTTTCTTACGGCTTCTATCTGATGTGCCCTCCCCTCAATCGAGAGGACTGCCCTCGCATGCCCCATGCTAAGGGAACCATCAGAGATTAATGACTTTATTTCCTCAGGAAGCTTTAAAAGCCTCAGGTAATTGGCTACAGTGGCCCTTTCCTTCCCGACCTTTTCCGAAAGTTCTTCCTGCGTAAGATTAAAATCTTTCAGCAGTTTACTGAAGGCCTCTGCCGTCTCAACAGGGTTCAGGTCTTCTCTCTGTATGTTTTCTATGAGCGCTATTTCAAGCGCGTCCTTTGATGCAACATTTTTCACGATTGCAGGGATTTTTTTCAGGCCTGCAAGCTGTGACGCCCTCCATCTCCTTTCACCTGCAACAAGCCTGAACGAACCATCGCCAAGCCTTGAGACTATAACAGGCTGAAGCACTCCCTTTTCCTTTATTGAAACAGCAAGTTCTTTCAGAGAGCTGTCTCTGAATGTCTTCCGCGGCTGCTCGCCGCCGGGGAATATACGGTTAATTTCCAGATATAGTACTTCTTCGCCTTTTTCAGGAATCAGGGCCTCAAGCCCTTTGCCTAGTGCCGTTTTCATGCAATATCTCCTTTGCCAGGGATAGATAGCTCTGCGCGCCTTTGGACCTTGCATCATAAAAAAGAGCAGGCTTGCCGTGACTTGGCGCTTCGCTGAGTGTTACATTCCTCGGTATCACAGTATTATATACCTTGCTGCCAAAATGCTTCCTTACCTCTTCTTCAACCTGACGGGCCAGTGTGTTCCTGGAATCAAACATTGTAAGCACAATGCCTTCCATATCAAGCCCTGTGTTGAATGAATTTCTTATCAGCCTTATTGTATTTGTCAGGAGGCCGAGGCCCTCGAGTGCATAATATTCGCACTGAACAGGGACGAGCACAGAGTCAGCAGCCACAAGCGCATTTAAGGTTAAAAGGCCCAGAGACGGAGGGCAATCAATAAAGATGTAACGGTAGCGGTCACGCAGGGCTTTTAACGAATCAGAAAGGATATGCTCCCTCCCTTGGCGTCCAATAAGCTCTATTTCAACGCCAAGGAGGTCCACTGTTGAAGGGATAATGGCAAGGTGCCCAACAGATGTGTCTTTTATTGTATCCCCTATGTCACACCTTTGGGAATAAAAATCGTAGAGGGTCTTATCAAGGCCGTCCCTTGCTATGCCGAGCCCGCTTGTAGAGTTCCCCTGCGGATCTGTATCTATAACAAGGATATCCTTTTCAGCAAGCGCCAGTGAGGCAGCGAGATTCACAGCAGTCGTGCTCTTGCCAACACCGCCTTTTTGATTAGCTATTGCGATTATCCTGCCCATATCGGAAGTCTGGTTATTATACCAGTTTCATGCATATATTTTGGGCAACAGAGCACAAACAAAAACTTTTTACCTTGACAAACAGGGACTGTTAGGTTAAGAATTAAACAAGATGGGAAAGGTATGCCTATTTGCTGTTTTATTCATTATGCTGTCTTTCTGTACAGCAGGTTATGCCGCTGATACAGGGCAGGCAGACATCCAGCCTCCAGCCCCGGGAAAAACAAACCCTGACATGGCAGCAGAGACTCTTATAATAAAGGCAGAGCCTGATGTAAAAGCCCCTGCATCAGGGCCGACTATTGCCCCATATAAATCGAATCCGATAGCAGTAAAGGCAGTAGACCATAGCATATATCTCTTTTCAGACAGGATAAAAGAAAGATTTTCTCTCTACCTGAGCCGCTCAGGAAAATATCTTGAATTAATGAAAGAGATACTGAAAAGCAAAAATATCCCTGAAGACATAGTATTCCTTTCCCTTGTCGAGAGCGGTTTTAATCCATATGCATATTCTGTTGCAAGGGCAGTCGGGCCCTGGCAGTTTATTTCATCAACAGCAAAGAGGTATGGGCTTGTAATAGACTGGTGGAGGGACGAAAGAAGAGACCCGGTGAAATCCACAGAGGCTGCTGCAAATTATCTGAATGACCTTTATGAAATGTTTGGCTCATGGAACCTTGCAATGGCTGCATACAATGCAGGAGAGGGCAAGATATTGAGGGCGCTGCACCGCTCAAAGTCCGATGATTACTGGTCTTTGTTAAAGACCCGGCATATAAGGCCCGAAACCAAAAACTATGTTCCCCACTTTATAGCTGCAAGCATGATTGCAGTAAATCCTGAGGAGTTCGGCTTTAAAAATATAGAATACCATCAGCCGCTTGATTATGATGAAGTTACAATAACCGGCCCCCTTGACCTTGAGGTGGCGGCAGGCTGTGCGGATACAACCGTAGAGGTTATAAGAGAGCTTAACCCTGAACTCAGGAGATGGTGCACGCCTCCTGATATGCCTGTTTATATACTGAAGATACCCGCTGGCAGCAAAGAAATCTTTTTAAAAAATCTTGCTGACACCCCTGAAGAAGAAAGGTTCACTATTGAGACCTACTCTGTTAAAAAAGGCGACACCATTGACAAAATTGCAAAAAAAGCAGGGGTTACCGCAAGGGCAATCCTTGTGCTTAACTCTATAGATAAAGTGAAACCGCTGAAGCCCGGCACCGAGATATCTCTTCCCCCAAAAGAAAAATTTGAACTCGACAGAGACGACAGGTTTGAAATCAGAAAGGCGTCTTACAAAAAATCATCCAGAAAGGCGTCTTACAAAAAATCTAAAAAAAGCAAGGCTGTTAAGGCCAAGAACAAAAAAGTGCTTGTTACATCCTTAAATATAAAAAAGAATACTGTTAGCGATTAATCCGCCTCCGGCAGATTAACTCTTTTTCTCTCCGGCCTTTATTTGCGCCTCTTCTGCAAAAGGAGACTGCGGAAAGTTTTTTGTGAGCTCTTCGTATTTCCTCTTTGCATCATCAACCTTGCCCATCGCCTCGAGTATCTTGCCTGATTCTATGAGAGAGAGGTCTTTATATGTGCCTGTCTTATACCTGTAAAGGATATCAAGATATTTAAGCGCCTCCTCGTTGCTCCCTTTTTTAAGGCTGGCCATTGCCATCTTATAGTACGATAACGGTACAAACCTCTCATCATCAGGAAATTTCTGGTTTAATTCTCTGAGCGTATTTAAGGCCTCGTCATATCTGCCCAGCTCGTAATAGCAGTTTGCAATATAGAACAGGGACACAGGTGATTTTTTTGTATCGTATGCCTTTTTAAACATCTCCAGTGATTTTTTATATTGCTCTTCCCCTGCAACAGGCTGTGCCTGGTATAGGCCGTAATACATCTTATATGCCTCATATTCGAGTTTTGCAGCCTTATTTTTCATCGTACTGCTGTAAATAAAAGATCCTGCAATTGCACCGGCAAAAATAAGGATAGCTCCTGCTGCAGCCATCACCGAACTCTTTTTCTTTACCACAGATTCTTTCAGCCTTGATATGACTCCCCCTACCTCCATCTCAGAGGCTGTTTTTTTAACAACCTTCCTTTTTATTGGTTTTGGCATTAATCCCTCCTCAGGGCCTTTTCTACAATAGCCTTTGAATTTTCAAAAACAGATTCTATACGGTTTTCATCTATGCCCGAAGCAAGCAATATTTTTTTGGCGGTCTCCCTTGTTATCAGATCCGTTGGGCTGTGGGTGTCTGTATTTATTACTAAAGGCACCCCGAATTTTATGGCTTCTTTTGCAACATGCCCGTTAGCCAATGAATGCCCTTTCCTTGATGTAATCTCAAGGGCCACGCCTTTTTCTTTTGCAAAGAGCAGGTCTTCTGTAGAGATAAGTCCCGGATGTGAGAGTATGTCAGCGCCGGCCCCTATCGCAGCCTTATTTGTCCCCTGTTCTACCGGCTCGGCTATTGTCTCTCCATGCACAATAACTATTTTTGCGCCTAGCTGCCGTGCCTCTTTGACCATAGAAGGGATTAATGCAGGCGGGACATGCGTAATTTCTGCGCCGGGCAAGGCAGTAACCGGAATATGCCCTTTAAGCAGCTTCAATGCCTTTACAATCCGCGGTATCACCATGTCAATATTCGACTGGTCCACATGGTCTGTAATGGCAATTGCCTTGTAGCCGGTTACAGAGGCCCTTCTTATCAGTTCAGCCGGCAATAACTCGCCATCGCTGAATAAACTATGTGTATGCAGGTCTATCATGACTGAGACAATATGATACTACACCATGCTCGACCGCGCAAGTGTAATCACAAGCACCTCTTTTGCGCCGGCCTTGATTAATGTCTTTGCGCACTCCCTTACTGTCGCGCCTGTTGTCATCACATCATCAAACAGCAAAAGCCTCAGATTATCTATCCTGCCGCTGGCCTCAAACACGCCCTTAATATTTTTCATGCGCTCTTTTGCGTTGAGCCCGATCTGCGGGGGTGTGTCTTTTCTCTTGAAGAGCAGATCCATATGCAATGGGATTTTTAATTCTTTTGAAAGCACCTTTGACACAAGAAGCGTCTGATTAAATCCCCTTTCTCTCAACCCCTTCCTGCTTAAAGGAACAGGAACTATAGCATCGCATTCAGGTATTTCAAGGCTTAAAAGCAGTTTCCCCAACGGCGCTGCAAGCCTTCTTATGCCATAGAACTTCATCTGATGGATTGCCTCTGCCAGGGCGCCGGAGTAAATCCCGTAATTCAACACCAGGGAAAATGGAGGCTCATCTTTCATGCACTCCTTGCATACAGCCGCATATTCCGACACAAGAGGGGTTGCGCATACTCTGCATGAAGGCCCTGAATACCGCCCAATCCCTTCCCAGCAGCTCTTGCATATCGGAGAATGAGAATAACTGTCAGAATGCTTCTTGCACAGGGGGCATATTGAAGGAAATATCGAATTTAATATCCCTGAGGCTAAACTATATCCTCTGCTCTTAATGACGTCCCACACTTGCCGCACCTTGGGTTGAGTGAAAGTTTTTCCCTTGCAACTTTATTTTTTGCCCTGCAATTAGAACAGGCCAGCATAAGATATTCCGGTTGATGAGATGCCTTTTCCTGCAGTATTAAAGGCTGTCCGCATTTCCCGCATTTGGGGACGAGTTGTGCTGACTCTTCCTTTACCCTGTTTTTTGCCCCGCAATTCCGGCATGGCAGGATGGAGAATTTAGTGCCGGAGGTTTGATGTGTTGCTGATGTGCTGCTTCCATTTTCTCCTGATATTGTCTTGATAAAGTTTATATAATTTGAATCTTTTTCTATCAACTCGATGCCCATGCCATTTTTAAGGGCGCTGATTGGGGTTTTTATGGCATTTTTCACTCTTCCTTTCAGCTTTGAAGTTTTACCGTCAGGCAAATAAGTCTCTATGTCAAGTATGCTTCCGGGAGCAAAAGGATTCCTGGTTCTTATAAATAACCCGTTATCGGAAACGTCACTCGTTATTCCACTGTATCTCTCTGTGCCTGTCACGAATACAGTTTCAAGTCTTTTTGTGTGGCGGTTGAACTGCCTTTTTGACATCAGAACGGCTCTTGCAGCATGATGAGTTCGTCCCTTTTCTGGCCTGAAGAAATAATCTGAATCCTGGTGTTGAGCATACTCTCTATCTTTCTGATATACTCCCGGGCCGCCCCGGGAAGTTTTTCAAAATCTTTTATGCCGCTCGTATTCTCTTTCCAGCCCGCAACCTCTTCATAAACAGGCTCGCATCTTTCCAGCACGCTCAGCTCTTTTGGAAATTCTTCATGGAGAATGCCG